>USMI01000097.1 GCA_900555735.1 uncultured Eubacteriales bacterium
CGATCTCCGAGGGCTGGAACTGCACGCCGATCTTCAGCCAGCGGGTAGCGCCCTTGGCCGTCACCGCGATGGGGTTGTGGGGAATGATGACCAGGATCAGGAAGATCACGGACACATAGATCAAGGCTCTGCCCGCGCCGCGAAGCCGCTGATAGTTGAATTTACTGACCAGCAGCATCACCGCCGTACCCAGCACGGCGAAAACGCCCTGCTTTTCAAAGTAATACAGCGGGTTGTGGCGGGAGGGCGCTTTCTCATAATAGGCGGAGGGAAAGCTGGCGGACAGGAGGATCACCAGACCGATGGCCGTCAGCAGCATGACCAGCAGACAGAAGGTCAGGTCGATGGGACCTTTGGCCAGTTCCCGGCTCTCTTCCATTTTTTCCCGGCGGCGCTGCTTGCGCTCCTGAAGGGCCAGCTTCTCCTGATGGGTCAGGGGACGGCGGCGGGGCCGTGTCTGGGTCATGGATGTTTCCTCCTTTCTCTCCGAATCAAGTCAAGGTCTTACCGGTTTACAGATAGCGGCCCCGGATGCCGTAATACGCCAGCAGGCAGAACACTGCCGTAATGGACACAAAGACCGTTACGATCTTCACCTCGCTCCAGCCGCACCGCTCCAAATGGTGATGCAGAGGGGCCATTTTGAAAAACCGCTTGCCATGAGTGGCCTTGAAGTATCCAACCTGTATAATATCGGACAAAGTTTCCAGAATGTAGATGATCCCCACCGGAATCAGCACCAGCGGCATATCAAAGGCAAAGGCCAGCGCCGCCACCGCGCCGCCTAAAAACAGGCTGCCGGTATCACCCATGAAGCACTTGGCGGGATGGCGGTTATACAGGGCGTAGAAGCCCAGCAGACTGCCGCACAGGGCGGAGGAGATGACCGCCACCTTGGCAGGGCCGCCGCTGGACCAACCGGCAAGGCGGTTGGCGAAGCTGATAAAGAAGTTGGCGATACCGGTACGCTCCAGAAACGCGCCGAAGATGATGAACAGCACGATATAGGTATAGCACACACTGATGGGCGTGCCGATGACGCCGGAGGTGGTATAGAACAGCTTATAGATGATGGTCTTGAGTGCATCATACAGTGTGGAGGCATTCACCGCGCCGGCGTAGCTCAGCTGATTGATGAAGGCATAGACGATCAGCGCGCCCGCCACACACAGAATAGGAACGCCCACGCAGCGGCGGCACAGCTCCATCAGCACCAGAATTCCCACCACGCCGATGATAACGTGCACCGGCTCGATACGGGTGGACAGGCGTACCAGCGACATGGCGTTGATGGCAAAATAGAAGAAGCAGGAAGCGCCTACCACCATCAGCACGATATCGTACCATGGCAGGTAGTTTACCTTTACATGGTGCTTGCTGGCAGGGTAAGTCAGGAAGCCGATGATCACGATGCAGCCCACGAACAGCGTGAGCCGGACCTCCGGCATATCCTTGGAAAACAGGGTCATGGCGATGCAGAACACACCGAACACCGCCATCAGTATACGGATGATGAGCTGCGGCACGCCCTCCCACATACGGGTGGCGGATTCGCGGTCATATTTCCGCATCACCGCATCCAGATCCGTAGCCTCTTCGACGGCGGTATCACTGCCTGCCGCCGGGCTGGTATCCGGCTTTTTCTTGTCGTTGCTCATAGTTGATTCTCTCCCAAATTTTACAGAATAGCGCGAGGGCTACGGCGGGAAACCCCGCCGCAGCCTTGAAAAGTGTCAATACCGCGTTAAGGATCAGTCGCCGAAGTACACGTCCTTAGCAATAACGGTCTCGGTGTAATAGTCAGAGGTCTCCAGCAGCTTGGCAATGTGCTCGCCGTCCAAGCTCACCAGATAGGTGTCCTTGGTGGTGGCCAGATCGGTCACAGCAGTGGTAGGAGCACCGGCCACAATGAAGGCGGCGTCGATCTGACCGTTCTTCAGAGCGTCAGCGCTGTCGCCGAAGGACTGGTAGGTGGGCTTGATGTCATTCTCGGTCAGGCCGTAAGCGCCCAGCACGTCGATGGCATTGAAATACACGCCGGAGCCGGGGGCGCCGATGGACACAGCCTTACCCTTCAGATCCTCCACGGTCTTGATGCTGGGATTGGTGGTGACGATCTGCACCTGTTCCATGTACAGGGCGGCCACGGTGGAGAAGCCCTCGACCTTGGCGTCGAACAGGTTGGTGCCGTTGTAGGCGTAAGCCATAACGTCGGACTGGCAGAAGGCTAGGTCGGCGGTGCCGTCAGCCAGCTCCTGGATGTTGGCCTGAGAGCCGTTGCCCACCAGACCCACGACGCTGACACCGGCGTTGTTGGAGGCGTGCTGCGCGATCACGGAGCCGAAGGCATAGTAGGTGCCGGACTCGCCGCCGGTGACAAAGCGCAGGTTGCGGGAATCGGTAGCGCCGGCGCCTTCCTTCACGGAAGCGACCTCAAAGCCCTTCTCGGCGAAGTACTTGGCAGCGCCGGGATGATAAGGCACGGAGGTGACGGAAGCGCCGTACTCCAGGCTCAGCTCGGCATACTTGGCGTGGCTGCTGACCAGAGACTCGGCATTGTCAAAGATGTCGGCCACAAAGTTGTAGATATCCTGCTCAGCCACGTCGTCACGGGCCAGAATCACCGCGCCCACCGCCACAGTGGTGGTATCGGTATGCTCAGCAACAGTGTCGCCGTTGCTGCCGTTGTCACCGCCGCCGCAGGCCACCAGGCTCAGGGCCATGACCAGCGCCAGGATCAGTGCAAAAAACTTTTTCATGGTATACTCTCCTCACTTTATTGTGCCGCGTGCCGCGGCCAAATTGATTTAACGGACGTATTATACTCCCATATTCCCTATTTTGCAAGTCAAAACGCAAAGAAATTCATTTTTTCTTTTTGCAGTTTCTTTATATTCTGATATCTTATTCACTTTTCCTCCCAGACGCCCCGTTTTCATTCAGGCTTTTATGCATTTCGGCACCGTATATTCACGATTCTATTCTGAGGAATCACGCTTTAGCATGATAGAATTCCTGCATAATTTGCAGTAAAAAGGCGGCATACCTGCATTTCCCGCTTGCAGATATGCCGCCATACATTATTTCAATATCGCGCTTACTTGCTGCGCTTAAGGATCTCGCACACCAGCGCGTATACCCGCTCGGTGGAGGGCACATTCAGCCGCTCCCGGACAGAGTGTACGTCGTGCAGCTCAGGCCCCATGGAGATGGCATCCAGTCCGGGGATCTTCTCGATCAGCAGACCGCACTCCAGACCGCCGTGGGTCGCCTCCACCACGCCCTCCTTGCCGGTCAGGTCGTGATAGGTCTCCAGCACCATATCGCGGAAGGCGGAATTGCGCTCGTACTGCCAGCCGGGGTACTTGCCCCGCTCGGTAACAGTGCCGCCGGCGAACTCCACGATGGAATGGACACGCTGGGCCAGCATCTCCTTCTGGGAGGCGATACTGGAGCGGATGGAGAAGGTGATATACAGGCCGTCCTCCTCCAGCTTCAGTACGCCCATGTTCAGGGAGGTCTGCGTCAGCCCGGGGAAGTCCACGCTCATAGCCTGCACGCCCTGAGGCAGCGCCAGCAGCGTATGCAGCATGAGATTGGTCGTGACCTCGCTGATGGCGGCGCTCACATCCGTCTTGGCGCACTTCAGGTTGATGCCGTCGTCGCAGCCGGTATATTCGTTTTTCAGGGTGGCGTCGAATTCCGCAATAAACGCTTCAAACTCAGCCTCTTTTCCGGACGGGATGGCCACCGCCGCATCGCAGCGGGAGCAGATCACATTGTCGAACTGACCGCCGGACAACGCCGCCAGCCGCAGACCATGAAAACGCTCCATGGCGCTGTACAGCACCCGGCCCATCTGCTGATTGGCGCTGGCCCGGCCCAGATGGATGTCCGCGCCGGAGTGGCCGCCCTGCAGGCCGGAGAGCGTAACGGTATAGCCGCTCATGCCGTCCACCGGCTCCATAGCGCCGGGCAGATGGCAGTCCGCCCGCAGACCGCCCGCGCAGGACACTGTGAATACGCCCTCCATCTCGGAGTCCAGATTCAGCAGCTTTCTGCCCTTCAGATCGGAGCAGTCCAGTGCGAAAGCGCCGTCCATGCCCACCTCCTCGTCCACGGTGAACACCGCCTCGATGGGCGGATGGGCCAGCGTGTCGTTCGCCAGAATGGCCAGAATCATGGCCACGGCGATGCCGTTGTCGCCGCCCAGAGAGGTCTTGTCGGCCCACACCCATTCGCCGTCGGTCCGCAGGTCAAGGCCCTCGGCAGCCATATCCTTGGTACAGTCGTCGGACTTGGCGCAGACCATGTCGATATGGCCCTGCAGGATGATGGGCACGGCGCTCTCATAGCCTGCGGAAGCGTCCTTCCAGATAATGACGTTGTTGCAGGGCTCCTGCCGGTAACGCAGGCCCAGCTCCTTGGCGAAGCCCACACACATATCGCTGATGATCTTGGTGTTGCCGCTGCCGTGAGGCACGGAGCAGAGCTTTTCAAAATACTCGAATACCTTTTCAGGCTTCAATCCGGATAAAACTGCCATAATTCTCCTCCTGTCGAAACTGCCGGAAGGGTCAAAGGCCCTTCCGGCAATTTGTTCCTATTGTCAGTCGCGGGACTTGCTGTCCACGATCTCGTGCAGCTTGGCGCTGAAATTGGCCAGCGTCATAGCGCCCAGATCCTCGCCCTTGCGGGTACGGACGGAAACGGTGCCGCTCTCCATGTCGCGGTCGCCCACCACCAGCATGAAGGGGATCTTCTCCAGCGTGGCCTCGCGGATCTTCTTGCCCACCTTCTCGTTGCGGCTGTCCACCTCCACGCGGAAGCCCTGCTTGCGCAGCTCCTTGGCGGCGTCGGCGCAGTAGTCAGCGGCACGGTCGGTAATGGGCAGGAAGCGGACCTGCTCGGGCATCATCCAAGTGGGCAGCGCGCCGGCGTACTCCTCGATCAGATAGGCCAGCGTACGCTCGTAGCAGCCCAGAGAGGTGCGGTGGATGATATAGGGCAGGGCCTTGTTGCCGTTCTCGTCGATATAGTACATGCCGAAGCGCTCGGCCAACAGCATATCGATCTGGATGGTGACAAGGGTGTCCTCTTTACCGTACACGTTCTTGTACTGGATATCCAGCTTGGGACCGTAGAAAGCGGCCTCATCGATGCCGATGGTGTACTCCACGTCCAGATCCTTCAGGATACGCTCCATGGCGGACTGGGCATGCTCCCACTGCTCAGCGGTGCCCTCATACTTGTTGTTGGGGTTGGCGGGATCCCACTGGGAGAAACGGAACGTGCACTTATCCAGCAGGCCCACGGTGCCCAGACAATACTTGGCCAGATCCAGACACTGCTTGAACTCCTCCTCCAGCTGGTCGGGACGCAGCACCAGATGGCCCTCGGAGATGGTGAACTGGCGGACGCGGATCAGGCCGTGCATCTCACCGGAGTCCTCGTTGCGGAACAGGGTGGACGTTTCGCCCAGACGCATGGGCAGATCACGGTAGCTGCGGCCCCGGTTCAGATACACCTGATACTGGAACGGGCAGGTCATGGGACGCAGGGCGAAGCACTCCTTCGTCTCGTCCATGGGATCGCCCAGAATAAACATGCCGTCCAGATAGTGATCCCAGTGGCCGGAGATCTTATACAGCTCCCGCTTGGCCATCAGCGGGGTCTTGGTCAGCAGATAGCCGCGCTGCTGCTCGGTGTCCTCCACCCAGCGCTGCAGAAGCTGGATCACGCGGGCGCCCTTGGGCAGCAGGATGGGCAGACCCTGACCGATGCAGTCCACGGTGGTGAAATACTCCAGCTCACGTCCCAGCTTGTTGTGGTCGCGCTTCACGGCCTCCTCCCGCTCCTTCAGATAGGCGTCCAGCTCGTCCTTGTTGGGGAAGGCCACACCGTAGATGCGCTGCAGCTGCTTGCGGCTGGAGTCGCCCCGCCAGTAGGCGGCGTTGCAGGCGGTCAGCTTGATGCCGCTGCCCTTGATGCGGCCGGTAGAGTCAACGTGAGGACCGGCGCACAGGTCCACGAACTCGCCCTGACGGTAGAAGGAGATGTGCGCATCCTCCGGCAGATCGTTGATCAGCTCCACCTTGTAGGGCTCTTCCTTCTCCTCCATGAACTTGACAGCCTCCTCGCGGGGCATCTCGAAGCGCTCCAGTCTCAGCTTCTCCTTGCAGATCTTCCGCATCTCGGCCTCGATCTCCGCCAAATCGTCGGGGGTAAAGGCAAAGGGTGCGTCCAGATCGTAATAGAAGCCGTTGTCGATGCTGGGGCCGATGGCCAGCTTGACCTCGGGATGCAGGCGCTTCACGGCCTGGGCCAGAATGTGGGAGCAGGTATGCCAATAGGTCTTGCGGTACTGCTCGTTTTCAAAGGTATAGATGTTTTCTTCGCTCATAGGAATATCCTCCTTGTCGTTGGGGCGGGATAAAAAATCCCCACCCCTGATGTGTTCAGGGGTGAGGTAAAAATGCTTTACTCCACGGTTCCACCCTGCTTACGGCCTTGCAGCCGTCGCTTTCGGCTCCTTTAACGGGAAGCGCCCGTCCTGCTCGTCGCAGGCGGCTCGGGAGTGGTACATGCCGCGTCGTGGGCAGGATGCTTTCAGCCGGGGCATCCCTCTCTTTGGCCGGTGACAAACGGTTTCTTCTCCGTCATTGCCTTTGATTACCGTATTATATCGCCGATTTCCGCCCTTGTCAACTGGGAAAACGTAGGAATTTGCACAGAAAACAGCCGTTTCCACCATCGCTTCTCCGACGCGGGAGAGATATTGCGGCTTTCCGCTTGCAATCGGCCGCCGCCTGTGATATCATCGGGCGCAGAACGACACGAAAGGATGATACCTATGATATACCAGACGTACCTGTTCGACATGGACGGCACGCTGCTGGACACACTGGATGACCTGACCGCCGCCGCCAACCACACGCTGGCGCAGTACGGCTACCCCCAGCGCACCCGCGAGGAGGTGCGGCAGGGTCTTGGCAACGGCGCGGTGAAGCTGATCGCCGCCTTGCTGCCGGAGGGGGAGGATACGCCGGGTTTCGACGCCATCATGCGGGACTATAAGGCGTGGTATCAGGCCCACACCTGCGTGGAGACCCGCCCCTACCCCGGCATCCCGGAGCTGCTGGACCAGCTGCAAGCGGCGGGCGTCCAGTGTGCGGTGTTCTCCAACAAGGCGGATGCCCTGTGCGGCGGCATCATTGCCCACTACTTTGGCACCGGCCGCTTTGACGCCGTGCGGGGCAACCGCCCGGGCGTACCTACCAAGCCCGACCCCACCGGGCTGTACGC
>USMI01000098.1 GCA_900555735.1 uncultured Eubacteriales bacterium
ACGACAAGGAGGACATCCCATGTCTGAAAAAATGTATCCCATTCCCTTTAAATCCCTGATGAACTGGGTGGTCACCGAATACGCCAACTGCGGTGAGATTTTCGGCGTCCGCAAGGCCTATCACGCCACCGGCAAGTCCCTGCCTATCTTCGGCGAGCGGATCGAGACTCCCTTCGGCCCTGCCGCAGGCCCCAACAGCCAGCTGGCCCAGAACATTATCGCCGCCTATATGGCCGGTGCCCGCTTCTTTGAGGTCAAGACCGTCCAGAAGATGGACGGCGCTGATCTGGCCGCCTGTGTGCCCCGTCCCTGTATTCTGGCCAATGACGAGGGCTACAATCAGGAGTGGTCCACCGAGCTGACCGTTCCGCAGGCAATGGACGAGTATATCAAGGCATGGTGCGCCTTGAAGGTGCTCAGCAAGGTATACGGTCTGGGCGATCCCAACGGCTTTGTGTTCAACATGTCCGTGGGCTATGATCTGGAAGGCATCAAGGGCGACAAGGTCAACACCTATATCGAGGGCATGAAGGACGCCACTAAGACCGCCATCTTCGGCGAGTGCAAGGCTGTTCTGAAGGAACTGTTTCCGGAGGAGAGCGCCTACATCGACGCCATCGATCCCCGCGTCAGCCGCAGCGTCACCGTGTCCACCCTGCACGGCTGTCCCCCCGATGAGATCGAGCGCATCGCCAGCTATCTGATCTCCGAGAAGCACCTGCACACCTTCGTCAAGTGCAACCCCACCATTCTGGGCTATGAGACCGCACGCCGCACGCTGGACAGCATGGGCTACGACTACATCGTGTTTGACGAGCACCACTTCAACGAGGATCTCCAGTGGGCCGACGCCGTTCCCATGTTCGAGCGGCTGCAGGCGCTGGCTGACAGCTGCGGTCTGGAGTTTGGCTTGAAACTGTCCAACACCTTCCCCGTCGACACCACCCGCGGCGAGCTGCCCAATGACGAGATGTACATGTCCGGCCGCTCCCTGTTCCCCCTGACCATCGAGATGTGCCACCGCATTTCCCGCCAGTTCAAGGGCAAGATGCGCATCTCCTTCGCCGGCGGCGCGGAGTACTTCAACTGCGATAAGCTGTTTGCCGCCGGTATCTGGCCCATCACCGTAGCCACCACGATCCTGAAGCCCGGCGGCTACAACCGCCTGCTCCAGATGGTGGAGAAGGTGGAGCACATGACCTACAAGCCCTTCTGCGGCACTGATACGCAGGTCATCTGCGAAATGAGCACCGCCAGCCACACCGACGTTCACCACGTCAAGCCCATCAAGCCCCTGCCCAACCGCAAGAGCGAGAAGAGCGTGCCTTGGATCGACTGCTTCAGCGCACCCTGCAAGGGCGGCTGCCCCATCGCGCAGGACATCCCCGAGTATCTGGAGCTGGTGAACAAGGGCCTGTATGGCCCGGCCCTGAAGCTCATCTGCGAGAAGAACCCCCTGCCCTTCCTGACCGGCACCATCTGTGCCCACCGCTGCCAGACCAAGTGCTCCCGCAACTTCTACGAGGAGTCCGTCCACATCCGTGACGCCAAACTGGTGGCCGCCAAGAACGGTTACAGCGCCGTCATGGCCAACATCCGTCCCACCGAGAAGATCTCCGGCAAGAAGGCCGCCATCATCGGCGGCGGCCCCACCGGTATTGCTGCCGCCAACTTCTTGGCCCGCGCCGGTATCGCCGTCACCATCTTCGAGCGTGAGAAGGAGTTGGGCGGCGTGCCCCGTCACGTGATCCCCAGCTTCCGCATCGCCAACGAGACCATTGCCAAGGACATCGCCATGATGGAGAAGTACGGCGTCGAGGTCAAGTGCGGCGCGCCCGCTCCCTCCGTGGCCGAGCTGAAGCAGCAGGGCTATACCCACATCCTGTTCGCCGTGGGCGCATGGAAGCCCGGCAAGCTGGATATCGCAGGCGACGTGGCCGGCGCCATCCAGTGGATGAAGGGCGTGAAGGCCAGCAACATCTCCGTGGCCGGTAATATCGCCGTCATCGGCGGCGGCAACACCGCCATGGACGCGGCCCGTCTTGCCAAGCGCAGCGGTGCCAAGAACGTGACGCTGGTCTATCGCCGCACCCGTAAGTACATGCCCGCCGACGAGCATGAGCTGGCGCTGGCGCTGGCTGACGGCGTGGTGTTCGCCGAGCTGGCCGCTCCCGTGAAGCAGGCCGACGGCGTCCTCACCTGCGAGAAGATGGTGCTGGGCGAGGCGGATGCCTCCGGCCGCCGCAGCCCCGTGGGCAGCGGTGAGTTCTTCGACATCCCCTGCGATCTGGTGATCTCCGCCGTGGGCGAGCAGGTGGACGACGCCCTCATGGCCGCCAACGGCATTGAGCTGGATAAGAAAGGCCGTCCCGCCTTCAAGACCAATATCGAGGGCGTGTACGCCGCCGGTGACGCTACCCGCGGTCCCGCCACCGTGGTGGAGGGCATCGCCGATGCTGCCGCTTTCGCTGCCGAGGTCATCGGCGCGCCCCATACTTACGAGATCCCTGCGCAGGCCTATGTCACCATCGCTGATGCCGCCGCCAAGAAGGGCGTGCTGAAAATGGCGGAGTATCCCTGCCACGAGGGCCAGCGCTGCCTGCAGTGCAAGACGCTGTGCGAGAACTGCGTGGATTCCTGCCCCAACCGCGCCAATGTGGCCATCGCCATGGCCGACGGCAAGCACCAGATCGTCCATGTGGACAAGATGTGCAACGAGTGCGGCAACTGCACCCAGTTCTGCCCCTACGCCTCCGAGCCCTGCCACGACAAGTTCTCCCTGTTCCAGACCGCTGAGGACATGGTGGATTCCCACAACGCAGGCGTGCTGTTCTTGGGCGGCGACAAGGTGCGTGTCCGCACCTTCGGCGAGCCCAAGGACTACGATCTGAGCGACGCCAACAACGGCCTGCCCGCCGATCTGGAGACGCTGATCGTCACCCTCCGCGACAAGTACGGCTACCTGTTCGCATAAGGCAATAAGCATAAAAAATGTCCTCCCGAAAAGGGAGGACATTTTTGCGTGTATGAGTGATGATGTAGGGGCGGACGACTCTGTCCGCCCCAATAAAAACGCCCTCCCAGCGGGAGGGCGTTTTTGCGTTTATTGGCAGAAAAGTCGCCAGACTTTTCACCAGTTATGTTAAAACACGTGGCAGATTACGACCGTCAGCACTACGCACAAGCCCAGGCATGTCATCAGCAGGCCGAAGGACAGGCTGTGGGTCATGCGGTCCAGCAGATCCTGCTTGGTCTCCAGCCGGTCGGCGGCCTCCTGCGCGGCTCTGTCGCCGCTCTGGCGGGCAATGGCCTGCACCAGCGGAGAGTAGGACTGGGTCTCCTTCTCACGGCTGGGACGCAGCAGCACCCGCTGTACCGCCAGCACCACCACGTCGAAGGCGTCGCAGGCGACGCGGCACACCACGCCCACCACCGCGAACAGCGCGCGGAAGAAGGGCTTGTAGACGCTGTCCTCCAGACTGAGCCACTTGGGCCAGCGGCTGAGATAGAAGCCCTCCTTGGTCATCAGCGACTTGCGGATGAACAGGAAGTACACGATCATGCCGATGGCCAGCGAGATCACCACGCCCTTGAGATTCGCCCACGCGAAGTAGTGAATGGCGTGGTCGAAGGCGTGTCCGCCGGTGAAGTCCAGCGTGGCGCCGCTGATCTTCTCGGCAATGGCGTGGGGCGTCAGGCCCAGCACCGGCAGCGCCACCGCCGCCAGACACAGGGCAATGACCGACGCCGGTTTACCCCACTGTTTACCGTATTCCTTGCCCTTCTGCCAGAAGATGGCCACATAGATCTTGGTGAGATACGCCGCCGTCAGACCGCCGGAGAACAGGAACAGCCACTCCACCACGGTAATGAGGGTCATGCCGCTCATGTGGGCGTATTCCACCAGCGCCTCATGTACCAGCGTCTTGCTGAGATAGCCCAGGAAGCCGGGAATACCCGCCAGCGAGCAGGCACCGAACAGGAACAGCACATGCAGCAGCGGCTTGCCCCGACCGAAGCCCTTGATATCGTTCAGATCCAGCGCGTGGGTGTTGTAGTACACCACACCGGCGAAGAGGAACAGCGCCAGCTTCACCAGCGAGTGGTTCATCATGTACAGCACCGTGCCATTGGCGGCCAGCGCATTATGCTCACCCAGCAGGCACAGCATGGACGCGCCCACGGTGATAAAGCCGATCTGGGACAGGGAGGAGCAGGCCAGAATGTACTTGAGATTGGTGGAGAACACCGCCAGCACCGCGCCCAGCACCATGGTGATGGCGCCCAGCACAAGCAGCAGCATGCCCCAGCTGTGGTCGCCCGTCAGCACCTGACCGGTCAGCAGCAGTACGCCGAAGATACCGGCCTTGGTCAGCACGCCGCTCAGCAGGGCGGAGGCAGGGGCAGGGGCCACCGGGTGGGCCTTGGGCAGCCAGATATGCACCGAGAACAGGCCCGCCTTGGCGGCAAAGCCGAACAGGATGCACAGGGCGGCGGCCCACAGGCGGCTGCGCTCCATGGCGGCCACAGCGTCGTGCAGCTCCGCGATCACCAGCGTGCCGGTGGCGGTGTACAGCAGGAACAGGCCCATCAGCGTCACCAGACCGCCCAGCACCGCGATGGTCAGGTAGGTCTTGCCGGCGTCCATGGCGTCGGGGGTCTCCTCCTGCACCACCCACACATAGGAGCTGAGGGACATCAGCTCAAAGAACAGGAAGGTGGTATACAGGTCAGCGGACAGGAACACGCCTGCCGTGAAGCCGAGGCAGATCAGGAAGAAGAAATAGTACCGCTTCAGGTGATGATGTCCGTGGAAGTACTGGGGGCTCAGCAGAGCTGAGACGAACCACATGAAGCACACCACCAGACCGTACAGCTTCTGGAACCCTCCGGCCCAGAAGCTCAGACGCATCACCGGCACAGTGACGGTGGAGCCGTCGGCGGTGGCGGCCACATATACCATGGCCAGCAGCGTCAGCAGCGTGAACACGATGGACAGCAAACCCAGCCGTTTTCCGTCGTCATGGCGATCCGGCAGCAGAGCGATGACCAGCGCAGACAGCACCGGCAGCAGCACAACGGCCAACAGAGCAAATGTTGTCATTACAGGATCACCGCCTCTCTGATCGTGTTCAGCAATACGTCGGGGAACAGGCCCATCAGCAGGCACAGCGCTGCCAGAATCAGCATGGGCACGATCATGAACGGCCCCGCCTCATGGGCGCTTTCGGGAGTGGGAAGCTCCGTTCCCTCGGCGGGGAACCATGCTTTCACCACCACTTGGAACATGTAGATAGCCGTCAGCAGCGCGGAGATGAGAATAGCGATGAAGCCCAGATACGAGGCCGTACTGCCCTCGCCCACGGCGGCAAGGCCGATGTACCACTTGCTGACGAAGCCGTTGAAGGGCGGGATGCCCGTCAGGGCGCAGGCAGCTGCGGTGAAGCAGGCGAAGGTCAGGGGCATGCGCCGTCCCAAGCCCTCCAGCTCGCTGACATACTCCCGGTGGGCGTAGTGCAGCACGCTGCCTGCGCAGAAGAAGGCCATGATCTTCACCACCGAGTGGACGATCAGGTGCAGGAACGCGGCCAATTCGCCCGCCGGTGTCATCACGGCGGCGGCAAACAGGATGTAGCTCAGATTGGACACAGTGGAGTAGGCCAGCCGCCGCTTGAAGTGGCGCTGCTTCAGCGCCATGGCGGAGCCGAACACCAGTGTTATCATGGCCAGCGCCATGACGGTGTACTGACCCCATGTGCCGGAGAGAATCTCGGTGCCGAAAGCGTAGTAGGTCAGCCGGATGCAGGCGAAGGCGCCCGCCTTGACCACCGCCACCGCGTGCAGCAGCGCCGTTACCGGCGTGGGCGCCACGGCGGCGCTGATGAGCCAGCTGTGCGTGGGCCAGATGGCGGCCTTGACGCCGCAGCCCACAAAGGCCAGCACGAACACGCTCAGCAGCAGCTCCATGCTGCCGGTATAGCCCGCCAGATGGCCGCCGGGAACGAACTCCTGCGCGTCGTTGACGATCAGGAACACCATGCCGATAAAGGCCAGCGCCGCGCCCGCAATGGAGTAGGCGGCGTATTTCACGCCTGCGTGGATGGCCTGCTTGGTCATGGCGTGCATCACCAGCGGGATCGTCGCCAGCGTCAGCAGCTCATAGAACAGGTACATGGTCATCATATTGGCGGCGAAGGCGATGCCCAGCGTCACGCCGAAGGATGCCGTGAAGAAGGCCCAGAACATGGGCTTGTGGCCCTCGTGCTTCATATAGTCCCATGCGTACACCATGGTAAAGGGCCACAGCGAGGCCGACAGCCCGGCAAACAGCTTCGCCGCCCCGTCCATGCGGAGGGTGAAGTGCAGCGAATCGGTGAACCGCAGGAAGGTGAAGCTGGAGCCGTCGCATTGCAGGATAGCCAGCCACGCAAGGACAGTGGTGGCTCCGATGATAACGGCGTACAGGGCGCAGCGCGCCCGGTCGGTGCGGAAGGGGATGAAGTAGGCCACCAAACCTGCCATGATGGGCAGGAACACCGGCAGACAAAGCAAAATTCCGTTCATGTCAGCACCTCCCTTACGCGATGGCCCCGGCGATGGACTGCATCACCGAGAGCACGCCGTTGGGGAACAGACCCATCAGCCCGCAGATGGCCGCGAAGATTACCAGCGGCACCACGATGCCCGCAGGCTCGCGGATGGGGGACAGGTCCAGCCCCTCGGTATCATGGCCGGGGAAGAAGGCGGAGATCACCGGCGGGAACAGGTATCCGGCGGTGAACAGCGCCGACAAAATCAGCGTCACCGGCACCAGATAGCCCAGCGCACCCGGCAGCGCCTCCAGCGCCGCCGTGGCCAGATACCACTTGCTGTGGAAGCCGCCGAAGGGCGGAATGCCCACCAGCGACAGCGACACCAGCGCGAAGCAGATAAAGGTCACCGGCATCCGGCGGCCAAGGCCACGCAGCTCGTCCACGCGGGTCTTGTGGGCCAGCAGGATGATGGAACCGGCGCACTGGAAAATGGCGATCTTGGCCGCCGCGTGGAAGAACAATTGCAGCATGGAGCCGGTAAAGCCATCGGGGGACAGGATGAACAGGCCCAGCAGCACATAAGAGATCTGGGAAATGCTGGAATAGGCCAGCCGCTTTTTCAGCTCCTTTTCCAGACAGCCCATGAAGGAGCCCATGAAGATGGAGATAAGGACAAGGATCAGGCACACCGTCTGCACCCAAGTACCCCGCAGGAGACCGGCTCCGGCGGTGAAGAAGATGGTGCGCAGCACGGCGATGACGCC
>USMI01000099.1 GCA_900555735.1 uncultured Eubacteriales bacterium
CGGCCACCACGAACCCGGCGCCTGCCGCCATGGACAGGACCAGCAGCGCCGTGCTGCTTCCCACGCAGCCCAGCCAGGCGAACAGCACCACCAGAGCCAGACACACAAGGGCGACGGTCACGCAGACGTTGTTTCGTATATTCTTTTTCATGGTTTTGTCCTCCTTTTTGAATTTGGGGTTTGTTTTTCGTTACCTTTAGGTTGACTTCATCATAGCACGGCTTTATACTTGTGTAAAGCGATAGTATATCACGTTTTTGTTGACGAAACTGCAACAAAGGAGGGCGGCCATGGATACGGAAAAATGCGCGGCGCTGCTGTGCGCGCTGGAGGAGGGGACGCTGGCCCGGGCGGCGGACAGGCTGGGCTATACGCCCTCCGGCATCAGCCGGATGATCGCCGCGCTGGAGGAGGACGTGGGCTTTCCGCTGCTGTACCGCGGGCGGAGCGGCGTAAGCGCCACCGGCGAATGTGAGACGTTGCTGCCCGCCCTGCGGCAGATGGCCTATCAGGCGGAGTGCTGCCGCCAGACGGCGGCGGCGCTGCGGGGTCTGGAGCAGGGCAGCATCACCGTGGGGGCCAATTACCGGTTCTATGCCCGGCAGCTGGCCCAGCTGATGGCCCGCTTCCGGGAGAAGCACCCCGGCATCGCCTTCCAGACCATCGAGGGCACCAGCACCACGCTGGCAGCGGCCCTGCGGGAGCATCGGGCCGACCTGTGCGTCATCAGCCGCCGGGACGGCTCTCACCAGTGGCTGCCCCTGCGGCGGGATCCCATGATGGTGATGCTGTCCCCCGCCCATCCGCTGGCGGCGGCGGAGGCCGTGCCCATCCATCTGCTGGAGACGGAAAGCTATATCGAGATTTTCCCGGGCCGGGAGACGGACAACTCCCGTATTCTGGCGGAAAACGACATCCATCCCGGCAACCGCTTTGCCGGGGTGGAGGACAACTTCTCCGCCATGGCTATGGTGGAGGCGGGGCTGGGCATCTCGCTGGTGAACGGTCTGATCGCCGGGACGCTGACCGGCGACGTGGTGTTCCGGCCACTGGACCCGCCCCAGTATGTGGAGATCGGCATCGCCACCCCGCCGACGGAGACCATGTCCCCCGCCGCGAGACGGTTTCTGGCGTTTGTCAGGGAGAATATCAAGGGGTGAAATTCCTATTGGAATACTGCCATTGATTCACAAGGGCTGCTCTTGTCAACTAATGGCACCATATCTTGTGACGATTAAAAAATCTTATACACCAGATATAGACATTTCGCCTTGACAACCCCTATATATGTGGTATACTTAGAGATGCGGCCCCACAATCCGCATCCCATTTTTATTTTTCGCCCCGCCGGGGCGCTGTATACGAGAGAAGGAGGATCATCACATGTACCGGGTGACAAAACGAGACGGAACCATCGCCGAATTTGATATCGCCAAGATCAGCGCTGCCATTACTAAGGCCTTTGACGCCGTGGGCAAGCAGTATCACCCCAGCGTCATGGACATGCTGGCTCTGCGTGTCACGGCGGAGTTCGAGCCCAAGATCAAGGACGAGCTGGTGGCCGTGGAGGACATTCAGGACTGCGTGGAAAAGGTGCTGTCCGAGGCGGGCTACGCCGATGTGGCCAAGGCCTATATCCTGTACCGCAAGCAGCGGGAGAAGGTCCGCAACGTGGGCAGCGCCCTGCTGAACTATAAGGATCTGGTGGACAACTATCTGCAGATCAACGACTGGCGCGTGAAGGAGAATTCCACCGTTACCTATTCCGTGGGCGGCCTGATTCTGTCCAACTCCGGCGCCATCACCGCTAACTACTGGCTCAGCGAGATCTATGATCCCGAGGTGGCCGAGGCGCACCGTAATGCCGACCTGCATCTCCATGATCTGAGCATGCTGACCGGCTACTGCGCCGGCTGGAGCCTGAAGCAGCTGATTCAGGAGGGCCTTGGCGGCGTGGTGGGAAAGATCACGTCCTCTCCCGCCAGCCATCTGAGCACCCTGTGCAACCAGATGGTGAACTTCCTCGGCATCATGCAGAACGAGTGGGCGGGCGCGCAGGCGTTCTCCTCCTTTGATACCTATCTGGCTCCCTTCGTCAAGGTGGACAACCTGACCCAGAAGGAGGTCAAGCAGTGCATCCAGTCCTTCGTCTACGGTGTCAACACGCCCTCCCGCTGGGGCACGCAGGCTCCCTTCAGCAACATTACGCTGGACTGGACCGTGCCCCGCGATCTGGCGGATCAGCCCGCCATCGTGGGCGGCCGCGAGCGCGACTTTACCTATGGCGACTGCCAGAAGGAAATGGACATGGTCAACAAGGCCTTCATCGAGATCATGATCGAGGGCGACGCCAATGGCCGCGGCTTCCAGTACCCCATCCCCACCTACTCCATTACCCGCGACTTCGACTGGAGCGAGACCGAGAACAACAAGCTCCTGTTTGAGATGACCGCCAAGTACGGCACGCCCTACTTCTCCAACTATATCAACTCCGATATGGAGCCCAACGATGTGCGTTCCATGTGCTGCCGCCTGCGCCTTGACCTGCGCGAGCTGCGGAAGAAGTCCGGCGGCTTCTTCGGCTCCGGCGAGTCCACCGGCTCCGTGGGCGTGGTCACCATCAACCTGCCCCGCATCGGCTATCTGGCGGAGAACGAGGCCGACTTCTATGCCCGTCTGGACAAGCTGATGGACATTGCCGCCCGTTCCCTCAAGACCAAGCGCACCGTTATCACCAAGCTGCTGAACGCGGGCCTGTATCCCTATACCAAGCGGTATCTGGGCACCTTTGACAACCACTTCTCCACCATCGGCCTGATCGGCATGAACGAGGTGGGTTTGAACGCCAACTGGCTGCGGAAGGATCTGACCCATCCCGAGACGCAGGCTTTCGCCAAGGATGTGCTGAACCACATGCGGGAGCGCCTCAGCGACTATCAGGAGATGTACGGCGACCTGTACAATCTGGAGGCCACCCCTGCCGAGTCCACCACCTACCGCTTCGCCAAGCACGACAAGAAGCACTATCCCGACATCATCACCGCCAACGAGAACGGTACCCCCTACTACACCAACTCCAGCCACCTGCCCGTGGGCTATACTGAGGACATTTTCTCCGCGCTGGACGTGCAGGATGACCTGCAGACCCTGTATACCTCCGGCACCGTGTTCCACGCCTTTTTGGGCGAGAAGCTGCCGGATTGGAAGGCGGCCGCCCAGCTGGTGCGCAAGATCGCCGAGAACTATAAGCTGCCTTATTACACCCTGTCCCCCACCTATTCCGTGTGCAAGAACCACGGCTATCTGTCCGGCGAGGTGTCTGTCTGCCCCGAGTGCGGCGAGCGAACCGAGATCTACAGCCGTATCACCGGCTACTATCGCCCGGTGCAGAACTGGAACGACGGCAAGGCGCAGGAGTTCAAGGATCGCAAGGTCTACGACATCGGCCACTCCCACCTGACCCATCAGGGTGTGCTGCATCCTGAGGTGAAGGCGGAGCAGCCCGCCGCTCCGGCCGAGGAGCCTGCGGGCAATGCCTGCGGCACGGTGAAGCTGTTTGCCACCCGCACCTGCCCCAACTGCAAGCAGGCGGAAAAGCTGCTGACCGAGGCCGGTATCCCCTTTACCCGTCTGCTGGCGGAGGAGAACGGCGAGGAGGCTGCCCGTCTTGGCATCCGTCAGGCCCCTACGCTGGTGGTGGGCGACGGCGAGGACAAGTATGTGGGTCTCGGCGCGGTGCGGAAGTTCATCGCCGAGTACAACGCCTGAACATCATAATCCCTCGTATCACACCGAAAAGCCCCCTTTCAGGGGGCTTTTTCCGGAATAAACGGAAACGTTGAAAAACACGGTACCAAAGCCTCCCCTGTGTAAGGGGAGGTGGCACGGCGCATGCCGTGACGGAGGGCTTGTCGGGTAATGGACAATCCCCCAGTCTTGCTTGCGCTCAACAGCCCCCTTTACACAAGGGGGACTTAATTCCCCAACAACATAAGGAGGCAACCTCTATGCATGATATCATTGTGGTGGGCGGCGGCCCTGCCGGACTGACGGCGGCGCTGTATGCCGCCCGCGCCGGTAAGACCGTGGCCGTGGCCGAGCGGGAGAATACCGGCGGCCAGATCGTCTATTCCCCGCTGGTGGAGAACTATCCCGCCGTGCCTGCCATGTCCGGCGCGGATTTTGCCCAGAAGCTCACCGAGCAGGTGGAGGCGCTGGGCGTGGAGATCATCTATGACGAGGTCACGGGCCTTTCCCGTGACGGCGAGAGCTTTACCGTCCGCTGCGACGGCGGCGATTACCGCTGTAAAGCGGTGGTACTGGCCACCGGCGCGGCCCACCGCCATCTGGGCCTTGACGGCGAGGAGGAGCTGGTGGGCTGCGGCGTGTCCTACTGCGCCGTGTGCGACGGTGCCTTCTACACCGGCCGGGACGTGGCGGTGGTGGGCGGCGGCGATACCGCCCTACAGGATGCGCTGTTTCTGGCCAACAGCTGCCGCAGCGTGACGCTGATCCACCGCCGGGATCAGTTCCGGGGCGAGGCGCGTCTGGTGCGGCAGGTGGAGAGCCGGGAGAACATCCATATCCTGTACAGCCACACCGTGGAGGCCCTGCATGCCGCCAACGGCGAGCTGACCAGCGTCACGGTGAAGGACGCCAAGACCGGAGAAACGAAGGAGCTGGCGGTGGAGGGGTTGTTCGCCGCCGTAGGCCAGCTGCCTCAGAGCGGACCCTTCAGCGCCTTGGTGAACACTGACGGCGGCTATTATGCGGCAGGGGAGGATACCCAGACCGGCTGTGACGGTGTGTTTGCCGCCGGTGACGGACGGGTGAAGTCCGTCCGCCAGCTGACCACCGCCGTAGGCGACGGCGCGGTGGCAGGCTTGGCGGCCTGCCGGTATGTGGATCCGATGTAAGCGTAAGGGGTGTTTCGTCCCCTCGGGGACGAGGACGGCCTTCGGCGACCCACTTTTCCCAGCAGCTGGAAAAGTGGGCAAAAGAGCCGGAAGAAACCGATGGTTTCTTCACTTCCTTGCGCGCTATACATTGCATCAGATTGTAAGGTTCTACCACACGGTCTCGCAAAATTTTCTCTTTTCGCTTCGTTAAAAGGATCGTCTCTGCTCCAGCGCCGCTGCCGCTAATGCCGATAACGAACAACATGTTTGGTTCTACCGTCGATAACGTTAGCGGCAGCGGCGCACAAAGAACATCAATTCGTCACACGCAACGAAATGAACTATGTTCTGTGAACGCGCGGTAAAAGGTCGCAAATATACAATGCAGCATAGCGCGGGCGGATTCTTAAACCGCAGGTTTAAGCTGTCCTTTTGGGCACTTTTGGGACAGCGGCCAAAAGTGCCTCGTGGCCGGAGCCACGAAATGATCTTTTTTGCTTAAAAAGCAAAAAAATTCCCTCATAGCGCTGCGCAAGGTATTGCTCATGACGCTGCGTCATATGGTACAGTGGCGTCATAAGGAGGTGAAACGCTATGTCCAAATACACCACAGGAGAGCTGGCCAAGCTGTGCGGCGTCACCGTGCGGACGGTGCAGTACTATGACACAAGGGGCATCCTGATCCCTACGGAGCTGTCCGAGGGCGGGCGGCGGCTGTATACCGACGACGATGTGCGGCGGCTAAAGACCATCTGCTTTCTGCGGGACATGGGGCTGCCCATCGACGCCATTGCCCAGCTGCTGGCGGAGGAGGAGCCGGGCCGGGTGGTGGAGCTGCTGCTGGAGCAGCAGGCGCAGACGCTGCGCCGCGAACTGGAGGCGCAGCAGAGCCGTCTGGAAAAGGTGGAGGCGCTGCGCCGTCAGGTGAAGCAGCAGCCGGAGTTCTCTGTGGAATCCATCGGCGACATAGCGTATCTGATGGAGCGACGCACGCAATTGAAGCAGGTGCATACCACTATGGTGCTGGCGGGTATCCCCATGTCGCTGCTGGAGGTGACAGGTATCGTCCTGTGGATCGTCACCGGTATCTGGTGGCCCTTTGCGGTATACCTGCTGCTGGCGGTGCCCTTCGGCATCTGGGTCAGCCGGTACTATTTCCGGCGTGTGGCCTATCTCTGTCCCCAGTGCCACACGGTGTTCCGTCCGGCGCTGCGGGAGATGTTCTTTGCCCGGCATACGCCCTCGGCCCGGAAGCTGACCTGCACCTGCTGCGGGTATCACGGCTTCTGCGTGGAGACGGTAAATGATCCGCAGCAATGACCGGCAGCGATACAGAGGAGGAGAGCGACAAGATGGTTGACATAACGCTATACGCCGCGCCCATGGAGGGCTTGACCACCTACCTGTGGCGGCAGGCCCACCGGGAGATCTTCGGCGGTGCGGACAAGTATTTCACGCCGTTTCTGTCGCCCAACGCCAATCTGTGCTTTCAGCGGAAGGAACTGGACGAGATACAGGGCGAGCCGGACACGGTGCCCCAGCTGCTGACCAACCGGAGCGAGCACTTTGTCTGGGCGGCGCGGGAATTACAGGCGCGTGGGTACCAGGAAGTCAACTTCAACTTGGGCTGTCCCTCCGGAACGGTGACGGCCAAGCGAAAGGGCTCCGGCCTGCTGGCCTGTCCGGAGGAGCTGGAGCGCTGTCTGGACGGGATATTCGACGCGCTGACGAATATGCGAGTGTCCGTCAAGACCCGCATCGGGAAGAACGATCCGGCGGAGTGGGAGTCGCTGCTGGCGCTGTACAGCCGCTACCCCATCCATGAGCTGATCGTACATCCCCGCGTCCAGAAGGAGTTCTATAAGGGCGCCGTCCACCGGGACGCCTTTGACCGGGCGCTGGCGGCCTATCCGGGGCGGCTGGTGTATAACGGCGACCTGTTCACGGCGGAGGACGTGACCGCGTTCCGCGAGCAATATCCCAAAGTGGACACGGTGATGGTGGGCCGGGGCCTGATGGCCGATCCTGCGCTGGGGCGGCGGCTCCATGGCGGCGCAGCGGCCTCCCGGCAGGAGCTGGAGACGCTGCATGACCGGCTGCTGGAGGGCTATCGCCAGCGCCTCAGCGGTACGCCGCCGGTGCTGCACCGGATGCGTGAGCTGTGGAACTATCTCAGCCTGCATTACGAGGGGACGGAGCGGCCATTGAAAGCCATCCGCAAGGCCAACGATCTTGCCGCCTATGAATCGGCGGCAAAGGAAATTTTGCGGAACTGCCCGATGAAATAAAAAGAGACCGGTTCATAGAACCGGTCTCTCAGTTTGTCGAGAAACCCGGTTATGGATTAAGCAGCAACCGGGCATCTTTCGT
>USMI01000100.1 GCA_900555735.1 uncultured Eubacteriales bacterium
CAGCTCCTGCCGGATATCCATATACAAATTGTTATATGTTGTCGCCATAATACGATTCGTTGTCAGTTTTTGTCAGTTTCCTTACCACTTGTCCTTGCCCTTCTCCTCCGGCAGCACCAGCTTCATGGCCTCGATAGCCACCTCCAGCATGGAGTCGTCCGGCTCGTTGGTGGTGAAATTCTGCATCCACATGCCGGGCGCGGAGAGGATCCGGGTCAGCTTGTTGTCGTGAGCGCCCACGGCACGGTTGAACTCGTAGGTGATGCCCACCACCGGCACCAGCAGCAGCAGCTTCACGCCGATGCGTACCCAGATATTCTGCCAGTTGATGTAGGGAAACACAAGGCTGGACACCAGAATGGAGACGATGATCACCACAAACAGAAAGCTGGTGCCGCAGCGGGGATGGTGCTTGGGCTGGATGCGGGCGTTCTCCACCGTCAGAGGCAGGCCCGCCTCATAGCAGAAAATGGTCTTATGCTCCGCGCCGTGGTAGCAGAACACCCGCCGCACATCCTTCTGCTTGGAGCACAGGATCAGATAGGCCAGAAAGATCAGCACCTTCACGATGCCCTCGATCAGGTTATGGAGGGCTGCGCTCTGGGCGTGGAACAGCCCGGCGATAAAGGTCGGCAGCAGCATGAACAGCACCAGCGTCATGCCCAGCGACAGCACCACCGAGAATGCCACCAGCACACTCTGCAGCTTTTCCGCCGGAATATGCTTCTCCAGCCACTGGTCGAGCTTGCCGGGCTGGGTGCTTTCATCATCAGGGAAGTAGTCCGCCGAGAACATCAGCGCTTTGACGCCGGTGACGATGGAGCTTAAAAACGTGGCCATGCCCCGGATAATGGGCCAGCCCAGAATGGGGAATTTATCCTTGATGAACTTCCGCTCCGTCACCTTAGTCACCAGTCCCTCCGGGGCGCGGACCACGATGGCGTCCTTCTCCGGTCCGCGCATAAGGATGCCCTCGATCAGCGCCTGACCGCCAATGGTAGTGCGGAATGTACCTTGCTTTTTTTCTGCCATGGGATGTCCTTTCCTTTTCAGTATAGCATACTATTTTTCATAATGCAACAGTTGTTCTATTGCTTTTTCTCTTTTTCGTGCAGCAGCCGGTGAGAGGTGATGGGCAGTCGGATGGTGACGATACAGCCGCCGCCCTTGGCGTTGCCGATGGCCAGCGACCCGTCGTGGAGCCGGATGATCTCGTCGCACACCGCAAGACCGATGCCGCTGCCCCGGGCCTTGGAGGAGCCTTTATAGAACTTCTCCTTCACATGGGGCAGGTCCTCGTCGGGGATACCGGGGCCATAGTCCCGGATGGTAATGATATAGTGGTTGCCCTTGCGGTTGAGGCGGGCCTCGATCCGCTTGCCTGCGCCGCCGTGCTTGGCGGCGTTATCCAGCACATTGCAGAACACCTGCTTGAGCCGCTCGGAGTCCGCGGTGATCGGCTCGTCATACACGCCGCCGCTGTGGTACTCCAGCGTGATGCCCTGCTGCTTGAAGATCTCGTGGTAGGTATACACCGCGTCCTCGAACTCTGCCTGCAGGTCAACCTGCTCCAGATGCAGGGAGAACCGCCCGTCGGACATGCGGGAAAAGTCCAGCAGCTCCTCCACCATCTTGGTCAGGCGGCTGGATTCCTTCACAATGATGCTCAGCCCGCGGTGCAGCGCCTCGGGATCGCTGCCGTCGTCCTCCAGAAGCGTCTCGCCCCAGCCGTTGATGGCCGTCAGGGGCGTGCGCAGCTCGTGGGACACGGAGGAAATGAACTCCGACTGCAGCTTCTCGTTCTCGCCGATCTTCAGGGACATGTCGTTGATGTTGTCCACCAGCTCGCCCATCTCATCGGCGTACCGGTTGGGGATCTGATAGCCGTAGCTGCCGCCGGAGATGTGCTTGGCCGCCTCGCTGACAGCGGCCACCGGCGCCACCACGTTGTTGATCAGCAACAGGCTGGAGATCACGATCACAAAGATCACCGCCGCCATGATGGCCAGAATAATCAGCACCGTCAGCAGCACCTGACTGTCCAGATTCTTGGTGGCGGTGACGAACCGCATGACGCCCACGATACGGCCGTTGAACTTCAAAAGACCGGAGGCGGCAATAATCTTCTCGCCGGTGGCCGGGTCCACGCCCTGAAAGCTGCTGATCTGACCGGTGCTGAAAGCCTCCGTCACATCCGTCGTGCCCGGCAGAGAGCCCACCATCAGGCTGCGGGTGGAGACCTCCACCCTGCCGTCTCTGTCCAGAAATTGCAGTTCGATGGTCTCGCTGCTCTCAAAGCTGCTGGCATAGAGGATGGCGCTGCGGTAGTATTCGTCATAACTGGTCATGGCGTAGTTGTTGAAATACTCCGTGCCGGCGCTGGCCTTGGCTTCCAGTGCGCTGCGGGCGCTGGAATAGTAGTTGCTGCCCAGTGCGATGGAGACCATCACCGCGATCAGCACAAGGATCGTAATGACCGGCAGGATGCTGCTGACGATCCAGCGGCGGCGCAGGCCGATGGCACGCTTCGGCTGTTTTTTCACAAGGTCTCCCTCCCCTCCGTCAAACTTCTCTTACAGGGTGCTTATTCGCCCCATTTATAGCCAAAGCCCCACACGGTGGTGATATAAGTGGGATTGGCGGTGTCGTCCTCGATCTTCAGCCGCAGACGGCGGATATTCACATCCACGATCTTCAGCTCGCCGAAATAGTCGTGGCCCCAGACCGTGTCCAGGATCTCCTCGCGGCTGAGTGCCTTGCCGGGATTCTCCATAAACAGCTTCATCAGGCCGTATTCCACCTGTGTCAGTTTGATCCGCTGGCCGTTCTTCTCCAGCGTGCGGTTGCGCAGATTCAGCACAAAGGGCGGTCTGGACAGGCTGTCCTCCTTCTCCTCCGGCTCCATTGTGCCGCCGCTGCGGCGCATCAGCGCGTCCACGCGGGCCGTCAGCTCCGCGGGAGAAAAGGGCTTCGTCACATAGTCGTCGGCGCCGGTCATCAGTCCGGTGACCTTATCCATCTCCTGTGAGCGGGCCGTCAGCATAATGATGCCGATGGTGGCGTCATGGGCGCGGAGACGGCGGCATACCTCAAAGCCGTCGATGCCGGGCAGCATCACGTCCAGCAGCGCCACCCGGATATCCTTCTGCGCCTTCAGCTTCTGCAGCGCTTCCTCGCCGCTTTCCGCCTCCACCACCTCGTAACCGGCACGGCGCAGGTTGATAACGATAAAGCTCCGGATGCTGGCCTCGTCCTCCAATACCAGTACCTTTCTCATAGGCTCTCCTTTCACGTTCCCTGTCCCTTACTTGTCAGAGTGCGTCCATGTGCTGACGGTCATGTGGAAGCTCGCCTTCACGGTCTCCACGTTCAGGCCGCACTGTGCCGCGCCGTCAAGCAGCTCCGCGGCATAGTTGACGCCGGGCTGACGCCGCAGCAGGAAACGGTTTCCCATCTCGGCGCGATTCTCCCGGTTCTCGTTGGTGATGGTATACAGCGCCAGCACCGGCTTTGTATTCACCGACAGGATCACCTGATTCTCGCCCGTTACCGTCTCCTGAGATTCCGCGCTGACACTGCTCTGCCAGTCATCCGGCACCTGAAAATACCAGCCGCCGCTCTGGCAGTGGTACGTCTGGGCCACGACCTTATTGCTGCCGAATCGGTTATACTGCACCCAATAGGCCAATGTATCGTTCCCCGTACCCCATGCATCCGGACAGGGGATCTCGGTCACGCCGTCGTCGTTCATATCCTGCGGCACCAGCTGATGGTAGGGATGGATCACCACGGACTTGCCGGTGGAGACGTCCAGCGCCAGATTGCTCAGGCCCCAATAGGTATCCCACACCAGAATATCCGTCACCGCCATGTTGTCCTCGTTGACGCCGGTAATGAAAACCGCAGGCTTGCCGCCCAGAATATTGCCTTTGACCACGCTGCCGCGGTTCAGATCCGTCATGGTGCTGGACAGACCGCAGCGGTAGGTCACCGCCAGAATATTGGTCTGCCATGTATAGACCTCCGCCATGGGCATGCCGTCGCTGTCGCTGCGCAGCACGAACAGCGCCGGCGGGTCATAGGTGTTCAGCTCCTGCACCACAAAGCGGGTGTAGCTGTCGCTCATCAGCGGGATCGCCTCGCGTCCGATGCTGTATACCGCCACCGTCTGCACGCTGCTGCTGATCTTCCAGCCCACCACCAGCTCATTCTGGCCGTCGCCGGTCATGTCCTCGTAATACACGCTGTCAATGCTGCTGCCGCTGCTTTCCACGGTACACAGCCGCTCATAGCTCTCGCCCAGCTTCTCAAACACCATGATCTTCATGGGTCTTTCATCGTTGGGCTTGCGCAGGTACACCACAGCCTCCTGCGAGCCGTTGCCATTCAGATCCACCATCTGCACCGCCTGAAGATTCTGGCCCGCCGTAGGCGGCGCGTATTCATAGCCGTCCGACAGCAGCGCTTCGATCTGCTGGCTCAGGCCGGTATATTCATCCGGCACACGGGGCAGCGTAAAAAGATCCTCTACCGTACTGTCGATCCCGCAGGCGCTCAACACGCAGAGCAGCACCGCCAGCATCACCAGAAGCGCCGCTTTTTTCATTCTTCCTCTCACCTTCTGCCCCTCCTTTCACTGTCTTACCCGTGCGGCACCGTATGCCGCATACCTTATCAACGGTATCATACCACATCTTCCTTTGCTTTGGTAGTCCCTGTTTTTTGATTTTCCGCCGGATTTACAGTAAATTTACACTTGCAATTATGCCCTGCGTCCGGTATAATACTGCTGTTCCATGCCGGTGTGATGGAATTGGTAGACGTAGTGGACTCAAAATCCACCGCTGGCGACAGCGTACCGGTTCGAGTCCGGTCACCGGCACCAAAAAAAGAGCAAGTCGTAAGACTTGCTCTTTTCTGTTCAAGCCCTTCGGCAAAGGAGATACTTATGGAGATCCTCTATCAGGATAACCGCATCGTGGTGGCGGTCAAGCCCGCCGGGATACTGTCCACCGACGAGCCGGGCGGCATGCCCTCCCTGCTGCGGCAGGCGCTGAATACCGACTGCATCCGCACCGTCCACCGGCTGGACGCCCAGACCGGCGGCGTGATGGTCTTTGCCCGCAGCCGCATGGCGGCGTCGCTGCTGTCTCAGCAGGTGCGGGAACGTCAATTCAGCAAATGCTATCTGGCAGCAGTACACGGTACGCCGCAGCCGCAAAGCGGCGAAATGCGCGACCTGCTGGGCAGGGACAGCGTCCGCCGCGTCACCTATGTGGCGGATACGCCCTCCGCCGACACGCGGGAGGCCGTGCTGACCTATGAGACGCTGGATACCGCGGACGGCCTCTCTCTGGTACGGGTGCAGCTCCATACCGGCCGCACCCACCAGATCCGGGTGCAGTTCACCTCACGGGGCCTTCCGCTGGCGGGAGACCGCAAGTACGGCATTCCGGAGGACGGCATCGTGCCGCTGGCCCTGTGGGCGTATCGGCTCAGCTTTGCCCATCCCCAGACCGGGCAGGAGATGTCCTTCACCTGTCCGCCGCCGGAAACGGAGCCGTGGACAAGGTTTAAGGGCATAATGGAAGCATGAAAAATGCAGGCGCTCAACGAGCGCCTGCATTTTCCTATTTCACATACAGCCACACGGCCAGCGCGATCTGTGCCAGCAAGATCAGGGGGATGCCCCACACGAAGTACCAGTGCTTCGTCTTATGATGGAACACCCGCATGCCCAGCAGCGCGCCCAGACTGCCGCCCAGCAGCGGCAGCAGGAACAGCGTCTTTTCCGGCACACGCCATGCGCCCCGCTTGGCCTTGGCCTTGTCGATCCCGTACACCGCGAAGGTCACCAGATTGATGGCGGCCAGCCAGACCAGCAGCACCGTTCCCCAGCCGCCGACGCTGCTGATGATGCCCACGGACAGCGTTCTCACTTGCCCAGCTTCGCCAGCTGGCAGGCGGTCTTGGCAGCCAGACGGGCGTTATTGTACACCAGCTGGATGTTGGCGTCCAGACTGCTGCCGCCGGTGATGTCCTTGATCTTAGCCAGCAGGAAGGGTGTGGTGGCCTTGCCGTGGATGCCCTGCTTCTTGGCATCCTCCACCGCCTCGTCGATGGCCTTGTTGATGACGTCGGCGTCCATGGAGTATTCCTCGGGGATGGGGTTGGTCACCAGCATGCCGGTCTTGAGACCCATCTCACGCTGGGCATGGAAAGCGGCGGCCAACTGCTCCGGGGTGTCCAGACGGTAGTCCACACCGAAGCCGGACTTGCGGGTATAGAAGGCGGGCAGCTCCTCGGTGCCGTAGCCGATGACAGGCACGCCCTTGGTCTCCAGATACTCCAGCGTCAGACCCAGATCCAGAATGGACTTGGCACCGGCGCACACCACCATCACAGGGGTCTGGGCCAGCTCCTCCAGATCAGCGGAGATATCCATGGTGGTCTCGGCGCCGCGATGCACACCGCCGATACCGCCGGTGGCAAACACGGAGATACCGGCCATGTGGGCGATCATCATGGTGGTAGTGACGGTAGTGGCGCCGTCGCGGCCCAACGCTACCAGCACCGGCAGATCGCGGCGGCTGGCCTTGGCCACGCCCGCGCCGGTCTTGCCCAGATAGTCGATCTCCTCAGGAGACAGACCGGCCTTCAGGCGGCCGCCGATGACGGCGATGGTGGCAGGCACCGCGCCGTTCTCCCGGATGATCTTCTCCACGTTCAGCGCCGTCTCCACATTCTGGGGATAGGGCATACCGTGGCTGATGATGGTGCTCTCCAGCGCCACAACGGGCTTACCGGCGGCAAGGGCCTCCTGCACCTCAGGGGCAATATCCAGATAACGATTCATAATCACAGTTCCTCCTTATTGAGTATATAGTCAATGTTCTCCCAGCTCATGCCAGGGTGAATGGTCTCCTCAGACGTACAGGCCAATGCGCCCGCGCCGATGGCCAGCCGTGCGCACTCCCGCAGCGGCTTTCCGTGGGTGATGCAGGACGCCAGCGCCGCCGCCATGGCATCGC
>USMI01000101.1 GCA_900555735.1 uncultured Eubacteriales bacterium
CACCGCGGCGAAGGTGGCGCTGCGGGCCGGTTCGTCCGTCAGGGACAGGGAGCCCACATGCAGCACCCGGCAGCTGTCCAGCACGGCGGCGTTCAGCTCCTCCGGCCGCAGGCAGGTGTCCGCGCCGGGCTTCCGGGCGAAGGAAAAGCTCCGCTCTCCGTTCTCGTTCAGCGCCACGAAGGCCAGCGTGGTGAACACATCCTCCGCCAGCACCAGTCCCGACACGTCAATGCCCGCGTCCAGCAGCGTCTGCCGCAGGAACTGGCCGTGCATGTCGTCGCCCACCTTGCCCAGAAAGGCGGTCATCCGCCCGAACCGGGCTGCCGCCGTCAGCACATTGGCGGGCGCGCCGCCGGGATTGCGCTCGAAAAGCCGCATGCCGCTGGGCGACACGCCGCTGTCGGTGAAGTCGATCAGCAGCTCGCCCAGCGCCGCGATATCGTACCGGGCGCTCATTCCGCCGCCTCCGGATACTCGTTGCACAGCAGGCGGTAGGGCGGCTCGTCCTCCTCGATGGCCGGGAAGCGGCCCACGGGAGGATTGAACCGGTTGTCGGTGTTGTCGTCATTGCACTGGCTGACCTCGCCAATGAGGATATTGCCGGTGCCCGGCTCTACCTCGAAATCGTGATAGAGGTAGGGCTGGATGGAGATGCTCATGCCCGGCTCCAGCCGCAGCTGCGTTCCAGCGGGTACGGTGCGGGTGACGCCGTCCATGTGGACGGTCACGTCGCTGTCCCGGTCGATCTCCTCGTCCGGCAGGGAGTTATACACCCGGATCAGCAGCGTGCCGCCGCCCCGGTTGATGATGTCCTCCATCTTGTGCCAGTGGAAGTGGTTGGGGGAATACTGCCCCTCCTTGAGGAACAGCAGCTTTTCCGCGTAGGTCTTGGGATACCGGTCCGCCATGGCCAGATTTCCGTTGCGCAGGGTGATGAGGGAGAAGCCCACCTTCTCAAAATCCCCCAGACCGTAGTCGGTGATGTCCCAGCCCAGCATATTGTGGCGGATCTCGTCATACTCGTGGCCCTTATTGGCCCATTCCTCCGGCGTAAAGCGGCAGAAGGGCGGCAGAGAGAACCGGTATTCCTTCACCATGGTCTCCAGCTCCCGCAGGGCGCGATTGATTTCCGAACGTTTCATCTGTGTCTCCTCCCCGTATTGATAGATATGATAGGGTGCTTATACCGATACCTTCCGGACGCCGCTGTTGGATTTCAGGAATGTCAGCGCCTCGTCGTGAGTGATGGGCGGCTCCAGTCTGACGGTGATCTCCATACGGAGGTATCCCTCGTCCCGGCTGAGGCTGCTGTCCACCACCTGTCCGTGGTGGGCTTGCAGCAGGGCGTCGAACTGCGCCTGTAATTCCGGGGTGTCCTCCATCTCCACCAGGATCTCCTGGGTGGTCAGGGCGTCGGCCCCCACCGGGAAGCGGTGCAGGATGATCTGGATGGCCATCAGAATGGCCGCCTCGATCAGGCCCAGCCAGTACATGCCCGCGCCCACCGCCATGCCGATGGCGGCGGTGCCCCACATGCCCGCCGCCGTGGTCAGGCCGCGGATGGAGTTGCCGTTTTTGAAGATCACGCCCGCGCCCAGGAAGGAAATGCCGCTGACCACCTGTGCGGCGATGCGGGCCGGGTCCGCGCCCCGCAGTCCGTCGGCGCCGATGGCCGTATCCACAAAGGCATATTTGGACAGTATCATGAACAGGGCGGAGGTGCAGGCGATGATGCAGTGGGTGCGGACGCCCGCCTCCTTCTGCCGCTTGCTGCGCTCCAGGCCCACCAGGGCGCCCAGGCCCGCCGACAGCAGCAGACGGATCAGAAACTCCAGATTATCGTACAGTGTCAGGGTGCTTTCCGGCAGATAGCTGCTCAGTCCTGTCAGCATAGCCATTCCTCCTAACTTTTTATATGAGTTAATATGATATTTTACCACGCTTATGCGGGATTGCAACACCAATTTTCCCATTGCGCCATGGTCATTCTGCCACATTTGACGCCTTGTTTTTGTCAGATATGTAAAAAATACTGAAAACGTTTTCATTTTTGCTATGTGAATTGTTGACAAACAAATAGGACGTGTCTATAATAATTGCTGTTCCATCCGGCGGTTCACGCCGGAACGGAAAATTTTACATGGAGGATCATTTGTTATGAAGAAGTTTCTTGCGCTTCTGCTGGCGCTGGTCATGGCTCTGTCTCTGGCAGCCTGCGGCGGCAACAACACGCCTGCTGACGATCAGCAGGGTGACAACAACGGCGACTCTCAGTATCCTGAGTACTTCGCCGGCATGGAGGACCTGATCGCCGCGGCACAGGCCGAGGGCGAGCTGACCGTCTACGGCTCCTGCGAGGAGGAGTATCTGACCGCTGCCTGCCAGCACTTCGAGGAGCTGTTCGGCATCAAGGTCAACGCACAGCGTCTGTCCACCGGTGAGGTGCAGGCCAAGATCGAGGAGGAGAACGGCAATCCCTCCGCTGACGTCTGGTTCGGCGGCACCACCGATCCGTACAACGTCTGCGCTGCCGAAGGTCTGCTGGAGCCCTATGCGGCCACCAACGCCTCTCACCTGATCGACGACATGTACAAGGATGCTGACGGCAACTGGTACGGCATTTACAAGGGCATTCTGGGCTTCATGGTCAACACCGACGAGCTGACCCGCCTGGGCCAGGAAGCGCCTGCTGACTGGGCCGACCTGCTGAAGGACGAGTACAAGGGCGAGATCTGGCTGTCCAACTACAACACCGCCGGCACCGCTAAGCTGGTGGTCAACACCATGATCCAGAAGTACGGCCACGACGAGGGCATCAAGTATCTGGTCGACCTGGACAAGAACATCGAGGTCTACACCAAGTCCGGCTCCGGCCCCAGCAAGAATGTGGGCACCGGCGAGTGCGTGATCGGCATCGGCTTCCTGCATGATGGCATCACCCAGATCGTGGACAACGGCTACACCAACGTGAGCCTGATCATCCCCTCCAGCGGCACCTCCTTCGAGGTGGGCGCTACCGCTATCTTCAAGGGCGCTGCCCACTCCAATGCCGCCAAGCTGTGGATCGAGTACGCGCTGTCCCCCGAGTGCGTTGAGCTGGCTGCCCAGAACGGTTCCTATCAGTTCCTGGTCATCGACAACGCCGAGCAGCCCTCTCAGGCTTCCGAGTTCGGTCTGGATCCCAACAACGTCATGGCTTATGACTTTGAGGACGCCAAGGCCAACACCACCACCTATGTGGAGGAAGTCATGAAGGCTCTGGCCGATAACGGCGCCAACACCGAGGATACCGGCCGTTTCCAGACCGAGTGATCTGACTGACGGTTTATAACGGTTTTCTTACCCAGCAACCTTTACGGGGCGGCGGCATGTGCCGCCGCCCCGTTTTTCCTGTTTTCAATTTTAACTTACCATTCCTTTCGGGATGAGAAAGGAGCTGTCTATGGCAAGGACCCAAAGCGCGGCGCTGGACCGGAAAAAGCTGATGGCCGATCCCATCATGGTGACCACCATCGTCGTGCTGATCGCATTTCTGACTTTGTTTATCCTCTACCCGCTGGCCATTCTGCTGGTGGATAGTTTTGTGGGAGACGGCACCTTCGGCGTGTCCATCTTCCAGCGCATTTTCGCCATGCCGACCTTTACCAGAGCCATCACCAACACGCTGAAGGTGGGCTTTCTGGTGGGCATTCTGTCTGCCCTGATCGGCTTGCTGTTCGCCTATGTGGAGGTCTATGTCCGCATGGGCAAATTCGTGGGCGGACTGTTCAAGGTGGTTTCCATGCTGCCCGTCGTCTCCCCGCCCTTCGTGCTGTCGCTGTCCATGATCATGCTGTTCGGCAAGGCAGGCATCATCACCCGCTTTCTGCTGGGCATCTATGACAACAGCGTGTACGGCTTCTGGGGCATCGTCATCGTGCAGACGCTGACCTTCTTCCCCGTGTGCTATATGATGCTGAAGGGCCTGCTGAAAAACATCGACCCCTCGCTGGAGGAGGCCGCCCGGGATATGGGCGCTTCCCGCTGGAAGGTGTTCACCAGCGTGACGCTGCCCCTGATGCTGCCGGGCCTTGGCAACGCATTCCTGGTGACGTTCATCGAGTCCATCGCCGACTTCGCCAACCCCATGATCATCGGCGGCTCCTACGACACGCTGGCCACCACCATCTACCTGCAGATCACCGGCTCCTACGACAAGCCCGGCGCTGCTGCCATGGCCGTGGTGCTGCTGTGCATCACGCTGGCCATGTTCGTCGTGCAGAAGTACTATCTGGAGCGCAAGACCGCCGCCACCCTCACCGGTAAGGCGTCCCGCGCCCGTATGCTGATCGAGGACAAGAGCGTCAAGATTCCCCTGACCGTTCTGTGCGCGCTGGCCGCCAGCTTCGTCATTCTCATGTACCTGTGCGTGCCCATCGGCGCGTTCTTCCCCACATGGGGCTTCAAGTTCTTCCCCCTGACCGGCAAGTGGTTCCAGCTGGTGTTCACCCGCTACCACGGTTTTCAGGCCTTCCGGGATTCCTTCGTGCTGAGCCTGATCTCCGCACCCATCACGGCGCTGCTGAGCATGATCATCTCCTATCTGGTGGTGAAGCGGAAGTTCAAGTCCAAGGGCTTTATCGAGGCGGTGTCCATGCTGGCCATGGCCGTGCCCGGCACGGTGCTGGGCGTGGGCTATATCCGCGGCTTCTCCAACGGCGTGTTCAACACCGGCTTCCTACAGGGCCTGTACGGCACGGGACTGATCCTTATTATCGTGTTCGTGGTGCGCTCGCTGCCCACCGGTACCCGAAGCGGTATCTCCGCCCTGCGGCAGATCGATAAATCCATCGAGGAATCCGCCTATGACATGGGCGCGGACAGCTTCAAGGTGTTCATGACCGTGACGCTGCCGCTCATTAAGGATTCCTTCCTCAGCGGTCTGGTGACGGCCTTCGTCCGCAGCATCACCGCCATTTCCGCCATTATCCTGCTGGTGACGCCGCAGTTCCTGCTGATCACCGTGCAGATCAACGAATTCGCCGAAAAGGGCTCCTACAGTCTGGCCTGCGCCTTCGCCACCATCCTGATCATCATTACCTACGGCGCGGTGCTGCTGATGAACCTGTTTATGAAGTACTTCGGCACCAGCAGAAAGCTCAAGGAGGGCAAATAAATGGATAAAGTGAAAAAAGGCGTCCGCTTGGAGCATATCTCCAAGATCTATCAGGACCCTAAGACCGGCAAGGATTTCTACGCGGTGAAGGATACCTCCCTGACCATCGAGCCGGGCAGCTTTGTGACGCTGCTGGGTCCCTCCGGCTGCGGCAAGACCACCACCCTGCGTATGATCGCCGGCTTTGAAAGCCCCGACGAGGGCGAGATCTATCTGGGCGACGAGGCCATCAACGCCCTGACCCCCAACAAGCGCGATACCGCCATGGTGTTCCAGAGCTACGCGCTGCTGCCCCACTACAACGTATTTGACAACGTGGCCTACGGCCTGAAGCTGCGCAAGGTCCCCAAGGACGAGATCAAGGAGCGGGTCATGAAGATTCTTGATCTGGTGGAGCTGACCGGCATGGAGGGCCGCATGACCAACCAGCTGTCCGGCGGCCAGCAGCAGCGTGTGGCGCTGGCCCGCGCGCTGGTCATCGAGCCGTCTGTCCTGCTGTTCGACGAGCCGCTCAGCAATCTGGACGCCAAGCTGCGCGTCTCCATGCGTACCGAGATCCGCCGTATCCAGCAGGAGGTGGGCATCACCGCCATCTACGTCACCCACGACCAGTCCGAGGCCATGGCCCTCTCCGACAACATCATCATCATGAGGAACGGTGTGGTGGAGCAGATGGGCACGCCTCAGGAGATCTACTACCATCCCGTCAACGAATTCGTGGCGGACTTCATCGGCGAGGCCAACTTCCTGAAGGGCGCCATGACCGGTCATAACGGCACCCACGCCACGCTGAACATCGAGGGTCATGAGATGGCCGTGGCAGGCCGCGACGACCTGAAGGAGGGCGAGACCTATACCGTGGTGCTGCGTCCTGAGTCCGGCCATCTGGCTGACGAGGGCGGCCTGCCTTGCAAGGTGATCGTGTCCTGCTTCATGGGCAGCTATCAGAACTACCATGTGATGGTGGGCGATACGCTGGTGAAGCTGGCGGAGCACAACCCCAAGAACAAGCGCATCTATCAGGTGGGCGAGGAGTGCCATCTGGTGTTTGATCCGGAGGAAGTGCACGTCTTGTAAATTCGAGGAAAATCTGCGATTTTCCTCGAGAAGGGTTTGCGGCCCGCTGCGCGCCTTTGGCACTTGCTGGGCCGAGAAGTATTTTTCGCCACGCACATGTCGCGGCGAAAAATAATTAAAATCATTCACGTCTGCGGACGTGAACTCTGCGAGGCTTTTTGACTTTCTAATGCTCGGAGCGCCGCCATTCCGGCGGTGCTCCTTTTTTTCAGGAGGAACTTTTATGCTTTCTCAATGGTTGCAGCAGGCCCAGAATGGCCGGAGCGTCTGGCTCAGCGACGTGCGGCAGGACTGTGAAGCGCTGCCGGAGCATGTGGCCGTCACCATGCAGCTGACGCTGACGGACGGCACCCGGCGTGACTTCTCCCTGCCCATCCCCCAGTGGGAGGGTGCGGAGCAGCGGCAGTTTGTGCAGCAGTACGTCACCGCCTGCGTGTTCAACACCCTGTCCGCCCTCAGCGGCCGGGAGCTGGCCTTCTATCTGGACCAGCGGGAGACGGAGGCCGTGGCCCTGCTGGGCGAATTGAACGACATCTTTCAGGTTCAAGAGACGGCCCGCAGCGGCTATGGCAAGGTGATCAACATCGCC
>USMI01000102.1 GCA_900555735.1 uncultured Eubacteriales bacterium
TTCTTCTCCACCGTAACGCCGGGCCAGTTGCCCACGAACTGGTTGGAGCCGGTCAACGCATTGAACAGCGTGGTCTTACCGGAGTTGGGGTTGCCCGCGAGGGCAATTTTAATTTGTTTTTCCATATTCGCTCCTTTCGGATAGCTGACGCTAACCGTCACACAAAAATTTTACTCGACCTCGATCATTTCGGTGTCGGCCTTCCGCAGGGAAAGCTCGTAACCGCGGACAGTGACCTCCATGGGATCGCCCAGAGGGGCTACCTTGCGGATATACACCTCGGTACCACGGGTGATGCCCATGTCCATGATGCGGCGCTTGACGGGGCCTTCGCCGTGGAGCTTGACGACCTTCACGGTCTGGCCGATCTTGGCCTCTTTCAACGTTTTCATACGTCTCCTCCTTATCACACGATGTTTTATATAAAAATTAAAATGTAAAGACGCAGTAACAAAGCTTCGCAGAATTTGCGCCCGCAGGCGCAAACTATTGCAATCATTTTTCTGACGACATGTGCGTCAGAAAAATACTTCTCAGCCGCCAGTGTGTCCGAAGGACGCGCGCAGCGGCTGCATCCTCTTGGCAGAAAAATCGTCAGATTTTTCGCCAATTTAGCTTACACCATGATCTTCCGCGCCATCTCTTCACTGATGGCCACGCGGGATTCCTTCACCTTGACGATCACATTGCCGCCCATGGAGCTGATCAGCGTTACCTCGCCGCCTGCTACAAATCCCAGATTTTCCAGATGTCTGCGCACCTCGTCGTTTCCGCCGATCCGGTGGATGATCTGTTCCTTACCTACATCGGCCAATGTCAGCGGCATCATGTGCTTCCCCTTCTTTCTACCGATATCCAATCATTAGCGCACGCTAACTTATCATGCCCAAAAAATGGTTAGCCTTTTCTAACCACGCAGATATTATAGTTAGCGCGAGCTAATTTGTCAATAGAAATTTCACATTTTTTTACTCTTTCAGCGTTTTCATACACTTTTTCTCCCCGCTTCCCCATTATGTCAACTCTCACTTGTGCATTTTACCAACTGCATAGGGAAAAACGCACAGGAGCCACGGCTCCTGTGCGTTTGCGCTTATTTCGTTACTGGCCCTGATTTTTGCGGCGGAGACGGATACGGTCGGCGATCATGGCGATGAACTCGCTGTTGGTGGGCTTGCCCTTGGCGCTGTTGACGGTGTAGCCGAAATAGCCCTGCAGGGTTTCAAGGTCGCCCCGGTCCCACGCCACCTCGATGGCGTGGCGGATGGCGCGCTCCACCCGGCTGGGCGTGGTGTGGAACCGCTTGGCCACCTCCGGGTACAGCACCTTCGTCACCGCGTTGATGGCGTCCATGTTCTGTACTACAATGATGATGGCCTCCCGCACATACTGATAGCCCTTGATATGCGCCGGAACCCCCACCTCATGGAGGATGGCCGTTACCTCCGCCTCCAGCGTGGGCAGCGACAGCACGCTGCTGTCATGGGTGGCCTGCCGGATGCGGTCCAGCAGCGAGTCCATGTGGGCGGGCTTGGGGATGAAGTACCATGCGCCCATCCGCATCATCTCCTGCACCATGGCCTGACTGCAGAAGGCTGACAGCACGATGCACTTGATCTCCTTCGGCATCCTTTGCAGCAGGCTCATGCCGTCCAGTCCCGGCAGGATCATGTCCATTACCACGACGTCAGGCTTCGCTTTCTGGATCAACTCCCACGCCTCGTCGCCGTCGCCGGTGTCGCCCACGACCTGAAACTCTCCGGTCTCCTCCAGTGTCCGGCGCAGCAATAATCGGAATTCCTCGCTGTTATCGGCCAGCAGTATTTTGGGGTTGGTTTCCATCGCTTCTCATTTCCTCTCTCCAATTATTGGGCGCGTTTCGTGATATTCCACGAGCTATCGCCCTGTTGCATAACAAATTACCAGAATCCTCCGTTATTTTCAAGGCGTTTTTGTCGATTTCGCATGAATACATTTCGATCATCTTCGACGCAATAGAAAATATATGGATAATAAACAATTGTTTTATTTACAGAAAGAGCGACAACACAATAGAAATGCGCCCTTTTCGCGTCGTTCCGCCCACGGTGGACAGCTCCGCCTTACCGAAGCCGCGAACGGCGATACGGTCGCCCTCACGCAGTTGTCGGTCGCCCTTCAAGCAGACCAGATCGTTGACGGCTACCCTACCGGCGGCGATCAGCTGGGCGGCAGGGCCGCGCGCCATGGAAAACGCCGCGCCCACCAGACAGTCCAGCCGCAGGGAGGGTACGGTGTCCCGCAGCGCCTTCCGCTCCGCCGGGGGACGCTGTACGTCCTCCAAGGCAATAGCGGACAGATGCAGCTTCGTCCGTCCGGCACTGGTGAGATTTTCCAGCAGATAGGGCAGCACCTGCCGCGTCACCAGAAAATCGCACTGTCCTTCGGATACATAGATGTCGCCTACGGTCTCCCGCTTGATGCCCGCGCCCATGAGACTGCCCAGAAAATCACGGTGGGTCAGCGTGTCCTTTTCGTAGTAAGCGGCTCGCACGGCAGCTGCCGGGCCGTCCGGCGAGAAGAGATAGTCCTCCGGAAGATATTCCGGCACATAGCAGGCCATGCGGCGCTCCGCGCCCTCGCAGCCGCCGAAGAACACCAGCGGCAGATGGGGCAGCAGCCGCTGTGTCATCGCCTGCTCCCGCGGCGAAAGGAAGCCGGTGCAGCCGAAGATCTCGCGGTCTGCCGCATGGGTCAGCTTATCGTAAATGCGGGCCAGCAGCAGGCGATCCTCCTCGGTCTCCGCCGCTGCCGCGATGCTGCGCTGTTTGTCCATGGGCTATCCTCCTTCCGCCTGTTTTCTTCATTATAGCATACTGATTTGAATTGTAAAGGGCAGGCACACGGAGCGTGTGTCTGCCCTTTGTATCATCACACCCGGCAGGTCCAGCCGAAGGGATCGGGCTTGGTGCCCCACTGGATGCCGGTCAGCTCGTCATACAGCTTCTGGGACAGCTGGCCGATCTGGCCGCCGTTGACTTCGTAGCGCACGTCGCCCCAGCCCAGTGCGCCGATAGGCGAAATAACGGCGGCGGTGCCGATACACCACGCCTCCTCCAGCGCACCGGTGCGTGCGGCTTCAAACAGCTCGTCCACGCTCAACAGGCGCTCCTCCACCGGCATGCCCCAGCTCTTCAGCAGCTCGATGGCGGACTTGCGGGTGACGCCCCGGAGGATGGAACCGGTCAGGGCGGGAGTGACAACGGTGCCGTTGATCTTGAACATGACGTTCATGCCGCCGCCCTCCTCCACATACTTGCGCTCCACGCCATCCAGCCACAGCACCTGAGAGTAGCCCTTGGCCTCGGCCCGCTCACCGGCACGGTTGGCCGCGCCGTAGTTGCCGCCGCACTTGGCCTCACCGGTGCCGCCGCGGACAGCACGGACGTCCTCGGTCTCCACCATGATGGGCACAGGCTTCAAGCCGTCGCTGAAGTAGCTGCCGGAGGGGGAGAGAATGATGACGAAGGATGCCTCATGGACGCCGTGCAGCGCCAGCGTGGGGTCGGTGGAGTACAGGAAGGGACGGATATACAGGCTGGTGCCGGGGTCGCTGGGTACCCAGTCCTGATCCACACGGACCACCTCCTTGATGGCCTGCAATGCGTCGTCGGGGTCCACCTGCGGCAGGCCCAAACGCTCGCAGGAGCGGTTCAGCCGGGCGATATTCTCCCACGGACGGAACAGCTGCACTGCGCCGTCAGGGCGGCGGTAGGCCTTCAACCCCTCGAACACCTCGGTGCCGTAGTGCAGGACGCTGGCAGCGGGGGACAGGGCGATGGGGCCGTAGGGCACGACGCGGGCATTGTGCCAGCCGTCCTTTTCGGTGTAGTCCATAACGAACATGTGATCGGTAAAGACGGAGCCGAAGCCCAGCTGGTCAGACGGGGGAAGCGTACCGGGGTGGGGGGTCTTGGTAACAGTGATGTTCATGGTCATATCCTCCTGTTGATAAAAATAATATGAAAAAAGAGGCCCTGCCGGATGGCGGAGCCTCTTTGTTTCCGTAGCGTTTCAGCAATGGGACGGGAAAGGGGACGTCATGTTCCGGCGTGTCAGGCAACTGGCAAAGGCCAGCAAAATAATAATGGACGCCATAATGATGGCGTCCATGGACAGGATCAGGGTATTCATTCCGGAGCATGCGGATGCCGCGCAGGGAGCCTGCGCGTAAGCGGCGGCGGTATTGGTCAGAGAGAAATTCATCATGACCGCGGCATCCTTTCCTGAAGTTGAGGGGAGTGTAGCATACATTATTTTCCATTTCAAGTGGCATTTTGCACAAAAGTTTGCAGGATCGTTCAAACGCACAAAAATGAAGCGCCGCGCTGTCACTTTATTGACAGGAAAAACAAATTTCCCGCGGCGATATTTTGCCCTTTGCGCAGACGGCGGACTGGCAAAAACTGCCTGTGCATAGAAAGAGTCCCGCAGCAGATACTACCAATGAAAAATCTGCTTTGACTGGAGGAAATTTATATATGAAAGCAACCGGAATCGTCCGGCGCATCGACGATCTGGGCCGCGTGGTGATCCCCAAGGAGATCCGCCGCACCATGCGTATCCGGGAAGGCGACCCGTTGGAGATTTATACCACCAAGGATGGCGAGGTCATCTTTAAGAAGTATTCCCTGCTGGGCGGGCTGGAGGACTTTGCCGCCCAGTTCTGTGATACCCTCAGCCGCAGCACCGATTTCACAGCCGCCGTCACCGACCGCGACGCCATCATCGCCGTGGCTGGCGTGGGAAAGCGGGAGCTGCTGGGCAAGACCATCTCCGAGCCGCTGGAGCGCATTATGGAGGACCGTCAGGTCTGGCTGTGGGACAGCGGCGAGGAGACGGTAGCCGCCTGCGAGGGCCTCAGCGGCTTTACCGCCGTGGTGGCCGCTCCCATCCTGTGCGAGGGCGACGTGCTGGGGCTGGTGCTGTTCCTCTCCACTGACCAGCAGGCTGCCGGAGAGGCGGAGTACAAGCTGGCACAGACGGTAGCGGCGTTTCTGGGGAAGAATATGGAAAACTAGAAAGAGAACCGTATCGCGCAGCGATACGGTTCTCTTTCTGCGAAAAAACGTTTCCTTACCGGATACCGGCGATAAAGCAGGAAGGGTCAACCGTCAGCTGTTTTTTGGCCCATGCCAGCATCTCATAGGTGTTCACCGCGCCGGTCACCACGCCGTTGTCCCATGTATCGGCGGTGTGCTCCTTCAACCATGCATCCGGCGCGCTGGTGCGGACGTAGTAGGGATGAGCCTCGCCGCTGCCGTCCAGCGCTGTGGGTACGGCCTGCTGAGCATAGAAGTCCAAACGGCCCTCCTGAATGGACAGGCAGTCCTGCATCACGTTGGCGGCAGTGGGCATCTGGCCCGCGCCCTGCCCGTAGAAGCTCTGGCGGCCGATCTGTTCGCCCTCATAGGTGATGAGGTTGAAGTTGGCGGGGACGGCAGCCTCCAGCGCGGCGGCGTCTACCAGCGTCGGCTCGATGTAGGCGCATACGCCGTTCTCCGCCTGTGAGGCCTCCGCCAGCAGCTTGCAGGCGAAGCCGCGGCTCTGGAAGGTCTTGATGTCACCGTCGGTGACGGTGCGGATGCCGAACATGGGGATGTCCGCCTCCCGCAGCAGGGCGTCAAAGGCGATGTTGGCGGAGATCACCAGCTTGCGGCGGATATCGTCGCCGTCGATATCGGCGCTGGGATCGGCCTCGGCATAGCCCAGCTCCTGCGCCTGCTTGAGAATGGCGGGGAAGGAGACGGGGGACTTGTGCATGGCATCCATGATAAAGTTGCTGGTGCCGTTCATGATGCCGCCCACACGGCAGATGGTGTCCAGCTTCTTGCACCGGGCCAGATTCACCAGCCACGGGATGCCGCCGCCTACTGCCGCCGTACACAGCAGCGCCTTGCCCTGCGCCTTGGCCAGATCGGTCAGCTCCTGATAGTAGGCGGCGATCAGCGCCTTGTTGGCGGTGACCACGTGCTTGCCTGCCTTCAGGGCGGCGGTAACGTACTCATAGGCGGGATGCAGGCCGCCCATCACCTCCGCCACGATGTCGATGCTGCCGTCGTGGAGGATATCCTCAAAATCATGGGTGGCGATGTCTGCGATCCGGGGCTTTTCCGAGCGGACGAGAACCCTGCGGACGTGGAGATCCTCCCGACCGCAGCACCACTCGTATACGCCGCTGCCTACCACACCGAAGCCCAGCAATGCAATATTCATAATGACCCTCCTTAGTCAGTGAATTTTGTCCTATTGTACACAACACGAAAGCATTTGTCAACGAATAAAAACACGCAGGACATTTGTCCTGCGTGTTTTTATAACGCTTATTTCAGCAGCTCCAGCAGCGCTTCCTTGGAAACTACGCCCACGGACTTTTTCAGTCCCTTGCCATCCCGGAAGGAGATGACCGTGGGGATGCTGCTGACCTGAAAGGCCATGGCCAGCTGGGGATTTTCGTCCACATCCACCTTGACCACCTTCACCTGCTGGGAGAGCTCCTCCAGCACAGGCGCCAGCATCTGGCAGGGGCCGCACCATGTGGCCCAGAAGTCCACCAGCACCGGCTCCGTGCTGTCCAGCACCAGCTCCTTGAAATTGTCCTCATTCGCATGAAACAGAGCCATTGCAATGCTCCTTTCCTTTGTAAAGATGGAGTTATTATGCCCCGCAAAGCCTCAAAAGCCTCGCAGAGTTCGCCGTCCGCAGACGGCGAAAAAATCAAATCATTTTTCTGACGACATGTGCGTCAGAAAAATTCTTCTCG
>USMI01000103.1 GCA_900555735.1 uncultured Eubacteriales bacterium
CGGGCAGACCCATCAGCAGCCAGGAGCTCATGTCGCTGGCCTCGGCGCTCATGGCCGTGACAACGGGGCCCAGCTGGCGGCCGCCCAGATAGAAGCTGTCCGCGCCGCCCTTGCTGGCACGGGAATAGGCCACACCTACGAACACCATGGCGATGAGATACACCGCAATGGCGATGATGATACAGATTTGCGCAGTCGTCATAATTCGAGAACCTCTCTTTCGTCTAACGAGTGGTACTATAACACAATTTTAACTAGACGTAAATACAGAACACAGTATAGAACTAGTTCTATACTGTGTTCTGTAAAAACCTCGTTAAGCTATTGATATTACTATATTTTTATATAGACGATTTGTGATTCTATTCTAAGACGAAAAAATAAATTTTATTTTTCACCCCGATAATTGGCCAGAAACATGGGCATGAGCCGGTCAGCGTTGCGGGCCAAGGCGTAGCCGCCGTCCGCCAGACACCAGTCGTACATCAGCGCCCGCTCAAACATGGCGTAGTCGTTGATGATCTCATTGGCGGTCATATCCGTCCGCAGCTCGCCCCGCTCCATGCCCTGCCGCACCACCTGATGCAGCAGCTTGAAGTACATGCGGTCACGGTTCAGCAGGTGCTTTTCGCCCTTGGTGGTCAGCTGGGTGGAGAACAGGCGGGCCAGCAGCTCCACCGACACGGTATTGTCGATCATGGTGAACAGCTCATGATTCATATACAGCAGCTTGTCCACGGCGTGCATGTCCGGGTCCATCTCCTGCCGCAGCTCCTCGTATTTCTCGTCGAAAATCATGGACAGGGAGCCAAGCAGGGCGTCCTTGCCCTCAAAATAATGATAAAAGCTGCCCTTTGAGGTCTCGGACTCAAAGATGATGTCCTCCACTGTGGTGTTGTCGTAGCCCTGCTCATAGAACAGCTTCCAAGCCGCGGAGACGATGCGGCCCTTGGTATTGCGTCCCGATTTACGCGGCACGATGTCCGCCCCCTCTCCTTCCTCTTGTCAGCCGCCGCAGCGGGCCGGTCACCAGCTCCCGCTCGTAGCGGTTCATGCCGAACAGCCACACCGACAGGGCGTATACCGCCACAAAGGCGCAGCCCGGCGGGATCAGCCCCCAATAGGTGGTGGGGTGGGTAAAGACCGCCAGCAGCACCGCCGTAATGGCCGGCAGCACCATGGAGGGCATCAGGTGGAAGATATGCCGCCAGAAGGCGGGGATATTCAGGCCGATGCGGTGGTAGTAGTACCAGTTCATCAAAATCACGTTGCCCACCACTGTGGCGATGGCGGTACCGATGGCGGCGCCCAGTCCCTCCCACTTGATACACAAGGGAATGGAGATCAGTGTGTTTCCCAGCGCCACGCCCAGATAGGTCAAAGAGCGGAACTTGTGCATATTCTTGGCCCGCTGGATCTCGATGCCCACAGTCTGAACATTCGTCCACAGACAGGCGAAAAACAGCAGCATTGCTGTCCAGTAGTCGATACGGAACTGCTCGCCGCCGCCCCACAGCACCACAAAGGGCTGGCCGATGGCCACGAAGCCCAGAAAAATGCCTGCCAGCAGAATGAACTGCAGGCGGCCCACTCTGGCAAACAGTGCATCCAGCTGCCGCATAGGGGCGTTGGCCGCCACCAAACGGTGGACGCGGGGCGTCATCACATTGGAGATGGCGTTGCCGAAGGACAGATAGAACGTATTCAACTGAGCCGCGATGCTATACACGGTAACAGCGGTGGAGCCGTGGAACCACGTCAGCAGCTGCCGGTCAATGCCCCAGTTGAAGTTGTCCACCACGATACCCAGAAATACATACAGGGTAAAGCCGAACATCTCCCGCAGCAGCTTGAAATCGTAGCCGCGGAAAGCAAAGGGCATCCGCAGCTTCCGCAGACAGTAGCTGATGTTGAGGATACCGCTGAGGATGGTGAAGATCAGGGAGACAACGGTCAGGGTAACGCTGCGGTAGCCGATGATCAGCAGCGGGATCATAATGAGAGGGTTCAGCACCTGCTTGCCCATGGTGACGATCTTCTGGAAGAGATACCGCTCGTTGATGGTCACATGGGATTCAAACACACTGATGGGGAAGGTCAGCGCCGCGTTGACGGTCATGATCCGCAGCAGCCTCTCCGCCAGAGCCACCTCGTCAGGCGTCAGCTTTTTGCCGAAGATCACGTCGCAGTAGGACAGGCCGAAGCCAATGGCCAGCACCAGCGCACCCAGAAAGAGATAGGTGGTCAGGAACATGCCGTTGAGCTTGGCGCAGCCCCTCTTGTCTCCGGCGGCCCGGAAGCGGGAGTAGTACCGCACATAGGCGCTGCCAAGGCCGAAGCTGAGAAGATTCAGATAAGAGATGATGGGCAACACCGCCTGATAGACGCCGAATTCACTGTTGCCCAGACGCTCCAGCATTATGGGTGTATAGACAAGCGAGATGATGGTGCTCAGCCCCATGGAGACATAGGACAGCACAGCACCCGCTTTGATCTGATTGACCTTCATGTAGCGGCTCCTTTTTACACAATGTAACACTTTATTATACCCTGTTTTTGCCAAGGTGTAAAGCGTGAAATTTCGCCGCTGCGCTGCCCGGCGCGCAGCAAAAAAGAGCGATACGCAAAGCGTATCGCTCTTTCAGAAGCCGGAGTCTGATCAGTCGATCATGCTCTTGAGATCCTCGGCCACGATGATGGGGCAGGCGGTAGCAGCCTTCACGTCATCCACGGTGAACTCGGGGTTGATCTCGGTCATCACCAGACCCTTGTCGGTGACTTCCATGACGCACATCTCGGTGATGATCTTGTTGACGCAGTGGGAAGCGGTCAGAGGCAGACGGCACTTCTCAAAGATCTTGGGGTTGCCCTTGGCGGTGTGCTCCATGCAGACGATGCACTTCTTGGCGCCGACGCACAGATCCATGGCGCCGCCCATGCCGGGCATCTTCTTGCCGGGGATGATCCAGTTGGCCAGATTGCCTTCCTGATCGACCTCCAGAGCGCCGAGGAAGCAGGCGTCCACATGGCCGCCGCGGATCAGGCCGAAGTTGGAGGCGGAGTCAATGAAGCCGCCGCCGAATGCCACGGAGGAGGGAGAACCACCGGCATCCACAACGTGGTAGGGATCGTAGTTGGCGTCGCCCTCTTTGGGGGACTTGCCGGCGGAGACGATACCCAGCTCAGCATGGATAATCAGCTCAACGCCCTCAGGCAGGTAGTTGGGGATCATGGTGGGCAGGCCGATACCCAGATTCACCACGTCGCCATCCTTCAGTTCTTTCGCGCAGCGCTTGGCGATAAAGCCTTTGATTTCGGACTTTTCCATTACTTTCTGTCTCCTTCCACGATGTAATCCACGCACATGCCGTAGGTATGAACGTTCTCAGGCTCGATCTCACCCACGGGGACGATATACTCGCACTCAGCAATAACGGTGTCGGCTGCGGTAGCCATAACAACATTGAAGTTGCGCATGGTGCCCTTGTACCAGCAGTTGCCGTACTCGTCGCACTTGTAAGCGCCCAGCAGGGCGAAGTCAGCGTGGACGGGCTTCATCAGCAAGTAATCCTTGCCGTCAACGGTCTGGCGGCCCAGGCACAGGGGAGACTCCTCCACCAGCGTGTCGATGCCCACGGGGGTCAGCACGCCGCCCAGACCGGCGCCGCCGGCGCGGATGCACTCAGCCAGCGTGCCCTGAGGCAGCAGGTTGACTTCCAGCGTACCCTCGGTGTTCTGCTGGCCGACCTCGGGGGTCATGCCAACATGGGTGGCGATGACGCGCTTGACCTGATGATTGTGGATCAGCTCGGCAATGCCGAAGAACTCCTCGCCCATGGGGCCCACAGCGCGGCCCATATCGTTGGCGATGAGGGTCAGATCCTTGGTGCCCAGCTTGACCAGCTCCTTGACGATGGCGCGGGCCTGACCGCAGGCCAGAAAGCCGCCGCACATAATGGTAGCGCCGTCGGGGATCATTTTTGCTGCCTCAGCGGCAGTCAGTACAGGTTTCTTTGCCATTTCTGTTCCTCCTACTTTTTTATGACAGCGGCCACTGAGCCATCTGCGTATGCAGTTGGCCCAGTGGCGCTGTATACGTTTTACTTCATGCCGCGCTTGACCATCTCGGTCACAGCGAAGGAAGCCACGTCGTCGGCGTACTTGCCGGCGCCGAAACCAGCGTCATAGCCCAGCTCCTTGGCCAGCTCATGGGTGATACGGGGACCGCCGCAGCAGACCACGAACTTATCACGCAGACCCTCGGCCTCCAGCAGCTCGATGAGGTTGGTCAGATTCTGGATATGAACATCCTTCTGGGTAACGGTCTGGGAGACCAGCAGCACATCAGCATGCAGCTCCAGTGCCTTCTTGATGAACTCCTCGTTGGGCACCTGAGAGCCGAGGTTATAGGCCTCGATCATCTCATAGCGCTCCAGACCGTAGTGACCGGCGAAGCCCTTGCGGTTCATGATGGCGTCGATACCCACGGTATGGGCGTCGGTGCCGGTGGAAGCGCCCACCATCACGACCTTGCGGCCGATGTGCTCACGGATATAATCGTTGGTGTCCTCCATGCTCATGACGTCGGACTCGACGGTGATGACATGGATATCCTCATAGTTGACGGAATGGACACAGCTGCCGTAGACCACATAGAAGGTGAACTCCTTGTCCAGCGCGGCGTGATAGGCCACGTTGGGCTCTTCCAGACCCATCTTCTTGGCGATCTGACGGGCGGCCTCCTCGCCGCGCTCGTCGTCCTTGATGGGCAGGGTGAAGCTGGTCTGCACCTTGCCGTCGTTCATGGTGTCACCATAGGGCTTCAGACGGGTCAGATCCAGCGTGGTATCGAAATCGATCTTATGGGTATTATACAGTCCGCTGCTCATTCTCCTGCCACCTTCCCTTTCATGACTTCAATGAACGGATTGAAGTATTTGTCGTCCTTGACCACAACACCGGCCAGACCCTTGCCGCCGTCCTTGGGACGCTTGACATCGGCGAAGATGCCCTTCTCGATGGTGGTGAACAGGCCCAACTTCTCGATCTCCTTCAGGAGGTCGGTGGCCTTCACCAGCACCTCGTTGGCGCGGCTGCGGATAATGCCGCCCTCTTTGTAGGTCAGCTCGTCTCCCAGATCCTTCATGGTACGGAAGATGTACTGCGCGTTCTCGATGGACAGTGCGCGGTCGGACATGAACGGGGTGTGGATGGCCTCGGTCATCATGCCCAGCAGGCACAGCTTCTGGTTGGTCAGGATGGTCACCATGTTGAACAGGGCGTCCTGAATGTGACCGCGGAAGATGTTGCCGGTCATGAACTTCGTGGGAGGCATGTACTTCAGGGGTGCGTTGGGGAAGATCTCGCGGGCCATCTGCGCCTGCGCCAGCTCATACAGGAAGGTATCCTCAACAGCGGGATCCATCTCGAAGGCGTGGCCCAGACCCATCTGCTCCTCGCGCATACCGGCGTCCTTGGCGAAAGCCTCGTTCAGGAACTGGGAGGCCAGAACGGTATGAGCGGAGGTGATGGCGTCATCGGTGGTCAGGTAGTTATCCTCACCGGTGTTGATGATAACACCGGCATAGCCGTTGATGACGCGGGAGAAATACTGGTCGACGATGGTGCGCTGCATGTTGATATCGCGGAACAGGATGCCGTACAGAGCGTCGTTCAGCATCACGTCCAGACGCTCCAGAGCGCCCATGGCGGCGATCTCGGGCATGCACAGGCCGGAGCAATAGTTGCACAGGCGGATATAGCGGTGCTGCTCCTCGCCCACCTCGTCCAGCGCGGCGCGCATCAGGCGGAAGTTCTCCTGCGTGGCGTAGGTGCCGCCGAAGCCCTCGGTGGTAGCGCCGTAAGGCACATAGTCCAGCAGGGACTGGCCGGTGGTACGGATCACAGCGATGATGTCGGCGCCCTGCTTGGCGCCGGCCTTAGCCTGAATGATATCCTCGTAGATATTGCCGGTCGCCACGATGATATACAGGTAGGGGCCCTGCTTGTCGCCCCACTCGTTCAGGTAGGAATTACGCTTGCCGACGTTCTTGTTGATGCGCTCCATCGTGGCGTTTACCACAGGCTGGATCGCAGCGCGGATCTCAGCGTCGGAATGAGCGGGGATCTTGCTCAGATCCAGCTCGCCGCTGCTGACTGCCTCTGCCACGCCCTGAGGATCCTTGCCGGTCTCCACCATAGCGTTGCCGACCGCCCATGCAGTACCCATGGGCAGAATGGAGTTGGCCATCAGATGGTCCACCACCACGTTGGGCAGAGGCACGTCCATATCGTTGACGCCATCGATGCCCAGCAGACGGCAAACCGCGCGCTCCACCGTAACGGTAGTGTGCTGGTCGATAAAGCGCTGGGTGTCGTCTGCCACCTTGGCAGCGGAGGCACGCGCCTGATTGACCAGTTCAAAATTCAAGCCGAGTTTGCTTTCCATATAGTTACCTCAAAAAATTCGTAAAATCATCGGTTCCCCGCAAGAAAACGGGGCAGATACGTCAGGTATCCCGGCGCTGCGCGCCGGGATATCTGACGGGTATACGGTCTTACTTCTTCACATGGCGCTCGTTGCGCAGCAGCTTGGTGGGCTCCAGATAACGCTGAGCGGTACCCTCGGCGACCCATGCCACGCCGGTCTTCTCCGCCTTCTTCTTGCCGGTGCAGACGTCGCAGTGGCAATCCTGAACATAGTGCTCAGGCTGGGTGTAAGAAGTGATGACGCCCTCGAAGTTGCGCAGGATGACCTTGCGGG
>USMI01000104.1 GCA_900555735.1 uncultured Eubacteriales bacterium
AGCAGGCAGGGACGGCGGGTGACGATGGCGGGGTGCTTGCCCTCGTTCAGGGCGGCCACGGCGGTGTTGACGGTGGCCTTCATGGCGGCCAGATCCTGAGGATCGACGGTCAGCACGGGATCAAAGCCATAGGTCTCGAAGATCTTCTCCACGCTCAGCATGGGGGCTTCCTCGCCCATCAGGGTATAGCCGGAGCCGGGGTTGTCCTGATGGCCGGTCATACCGGTGATGCGGTTATCCAGCACGCAGGGGATCATGCGGCCGTTGTTGTAGATGATCTCAGCAGCGCCGGTCATGCCGCTGTGGAAGAACGTGGAGTCGCCCATGACGCCGAACACCACCTTATCGGTGACACCCTCGCGCTGGAAGGACTTGGCCATACCCATACCGGCGGAGAAGCCGCCGCCCATGCAGATGCACACGTCCATGCAGTTCAGCGGAGGTGCGAAGCCCAGCGTGTAGCAGCCGATATCGCCGGTGACCACGTAGTTCTTGTTCTTGGACAGGGTGTAGAAGAAGCCGCGGTGGGGGCAGCCGGGACACAGTGCGGGAGGACGCTTGGCTACCTGCACGTCGGTGATGGTCTTGTAGTTGGGCTTGATACCCAGCACACGCTCACGCACCAGCTCGGTGTTCAGCTCATACATGACGCCGGTCAGATCCTTGCCGATGCAGTCGATACCGGCGGCCTTGATCTCGTTCTCCATGAAGGGCTCCAGCTCTTCGATAATGTACAGCTTCTCCACCTTGGAGGCGAAGTCGCGGATCAGGTTCATGGGCAGAGGATAGGTCAGGCCCAGCTTCAGGAAGGACGTACCCTCAGGGAACACTTCCTTGGCGTACTCATAGGCGATGGAGGCGGTGATGACGCCCACCTTGCCGTCGCCCATCTCCACCTTGTTCAGGCCGTTCTCCAAAGCGGTGGTGCAGCCGTACTCGGCCAGCTTCACCAGACGCTCCTCCACGATGGGGTGGTTGGCGTAGGCGTTGGCGGGTGCGCAGATGAACTTGCGGGTATTGCGCTTGTACTCAGGGGCCACATGCTCGGTACGCTCGCCGAACTCCACCAGACCCTTGGAGTGACAGACGCGGGTGGTGGTACGGTACAGCACGGGGGTATCGAACGCCTCGGAGATCTCGCAGGCCAGCTTCACGAAGTCCTTGCACTCCTGCGCGTCGGAGGGCTCCACCATGGCGATCTTGGCGGCGCGGGCATAGTGGCGGTTGTCCTGCTCGTTCTGGGAGGAGTGGCAGGAGGGGTCGTCAGCGGTGACCACCACGAAGGCGCCGTTGACGCCCATGTAACCGGCGGTGAACAGGGGGTCGGCGGCCACGTTCAGGCCCACCATCTTCATGGTGCAGAAGGCACGGGAGCCGGCCACGGCAGCGCCGTAGGCCACCTCGGTAGCCACCTTCTCATTGGGAGCCCACTCGCAGTACACATCCTTGCCGTACTGGGGCATGTTCTCCAGAATCTCGGTGCTGGGAGTGCCCGGGTACGCGGAACAGACTTTGATACCGGCTTCGTAGACGCCACGGGCGGTGGCCTCGTTACCGGACATCAGATGTTTCATAGTTTTCTTCCACCTTTCTTCTTTTTTGCTTACTCTTCTTTGTCACACAATATGCTATTGGAAAACGGAATCAATAAACGCTGGCCTCCTGCTCGCCGTGGAGCACGCGCAGTGCGCCCTCGGCCAGAGAACGCATCTCCTCCTCGCCGGGCAGCCGGATGGTCCGGGCGATCTTGCCCACATAGGCGGTGATGTCGTCGCAGAAGAACTGCTCATAGGCCATACCGCCGGTGAACACGATGGCGTCCACGTCGAAATGCAGCACGGCGGCCATGGCGCCGATATCCTTGGAAAGCTGATAGACCAGCGCCTGATAGGCCTCCACATACTTGGGGTCGCCCTCCACCACCTTGGCGCAGATCACGCGGAAATCGGTGGTGCCCAGATAGGACAGCATACCGGCGCGGCGGCCGAAGGTCTTTTTCACCTCGTCCTTGGTCTTGCCGGAGAAGCAGTAGCTGATGAGCTGGTTGACAGGCAGTCCGCCTGCGCGATCCATGCCCATGGAGCCCTCGTCCTTCACGTTGCACACATCGACAACGCGGCCCTTCTGGTGGGCGCCCACACTGACGCCGCCGCCCAGATGGCACACGATCAGGTTCACGTCCTCGTACTTCCTGCCCAGCTCCTTGGCGGCCTTGCGGCCGATGGACTTGTGGTTCAGGGCGTGGAACTGGCACAGGCGGCGGAACTCGGCAAAGCCGGTGTAGTGGGCGATCTCGGTCATTTCGTCCACGCACACGGGGTCTACAAAGAAGGCGGGAATGCCCACCATGTCGCCCAGCTTCTTGGCCAGATACGCGCCCAGATTGGAGGGATGCTCGCCGTAGGGAGCGGTCTCCACATCGTGCATCACCTTGTCATTGACGGCATAGGTGCCGCTGGGGATGGGGCGGTACAGACCGCCGCGGCCGCACACCGCGTCAAAGTCCTCCAGCTTATAGCCGGCCTCGGCAACGGCATTGAGAATGGCGTTCTTGCGATAGTCCGCCTGATCGATGACCCGCTCGAACTGATCCAGCTCCTCGGCGGAGTGGTCAATGCCCAGCTTGAAAAGCTGCTGGTCCTCCTCGAATACGGCGATCTTGGTGCTGGTGGCGCCGGGGTTGATAACAAGGATCTTCATATAGGGGGTTCCCTCTCTTTCTCTTATTTCATCGAATACTTCGTCAAAAATTTCGCCGAATCACTTAATGAACTATTCACAGTATTGCACTTTCCGTCCGGTTTGTCAACGGCGTTGACCGCTCTTTTCCCACGTCTTTTCAAATATCGGCGTTGTGAACAAAAAAAGCTGACGTTTGGCCGTGAAATCGACCAAACGTCAGCTTTGGTTATGCATGCTTCTCCAAGCCCCGCAGCAGGATCTCCGCCATGGCGATGCCGCGGGCGGAAATATCGAACTTCCCCTCGTAAATGCGCCATTCCAGCAGCATGCCGCGGTGCAGCGTCACCAGATACTCCACCACCGTGTCATCGTCATACTGCCCGTCAATAAAGCCATCCCGGCGGCACAGCGCCACCAGCTCGGAAAGCACCCGGTAATAGATACGGTGCTCGTTGCGCTGCAGCGCGCCCTGCTCCGGATACTTCATGGCGTGGATGAACGCCTTGTACAGCACCGGATCGTCGGTACTGATCCGCAGGGACTGACCCACGAAATCCAGCAGCTTCTCCTTGGCGGTATGGGCGGTATCCGCCAGATACGCCGCCTCCAGCGTCAGATACGCCGCGTCCACATGGCTGGTGACCTGAATGGCCAGCTCGTCCTTGCTCTTGAAATAGTGGTAAATATTGCCTACGGAGCAGCCCGCCTTCTGGGCGATCTCCTCCACAGAGACATTTTCAAAGCCCTCCCGGTCAAACAGGTCCAGCGCCACATTCTGGATGCGGCTGCGCATCTCCAGCGCCTGCTGCTTGCGGGGGGTCAACTTTTCTGCCATAATCAGTGAACCCCTCAATGAATTATTCTACATGGTATCATATCCCGAAACCCGGTCTGTGTCAAGTATTTGTCTGTTTACATTGCGAAAGTCGGAGATTTCGTCCCCGCGGGGCGACCTACTTTTGCCAATAGCGGCAAAAGTAGGCAAAACCGCCAGAAGGAACCTCCGGTTCCTTCACCTCCCAGCGCGCTATACATTGTACGGAATTGCAAGTACCTGCCGCACGTTCACGCAGGATTATCTTTTTCGTGCCGCAAAAAAATTGTCTCATCACCAGCACCGCTGCCGCTGATGCCTACATCGAACAACGCTGTTGGTTCTACCGTTAATAACGTCAGCGGCAGCGACGCAAGAAGGACGTCGATGCGTCACACGCAGCGATAACAACCAACTTCCACGAACGCGAGGTAAAAAGCCACAAATTCGTAACCGGAACAGCGTGCGCGGATTCTTAAACCGCAGGTTTAAGCTGTCTTTTTGGGTACTTTTGGGACAGCGGCCAAAAGTACCTCGTGCCGGGGCGCGAAACTTCCCAACCATCTCACTATTGTCCATGAAAAACGGCCGTCTTTCGACGGCCGTTTTTCTTATTTGTGGCTGCAATGGCCGCCGCAGTGTGCGCAGTTGCCAGTGCAGCTGGCGGAGCAGAGACTCTTGCCCTGCTTTTTGTTTTTAATGAGGGAGTGGACAATGGAAGTGACAATGGCGATCAGAACAAGACAAATCAGAATATCAGCCAGCATGACAAGCGCTCCTTTCTCAGAATTGGTAAGTAAGTGGTTTTGCGAGGATGAATTACATCTTCACGCTCAGCTTGGTGGCATCCTTGTAGGGGCGGAACAGCATGTACAGCAGGCCAGCCAGAACGATAACGGCCACGATGGTGCCGATGATATTGCCGGCGCCGATGAACCAGCCGCCGAACTGATTGATCATCAGGGCGATCAGGTAAGCAAAGCCGCACTGATAGCCGATGGCGAACCACGTCCACTTGGCGTTGTTCATCTCCCGCTTGATGGCGCCGATGGCCGCGAAGCAGGGAGCGCACAGCAGGTTGAACACCAGGAAGCTGTAGCCGGAGATCCCGTTGAAGGCCGCCGCGATGGCGTCATACACGGTACCCTCGCCGCCGCTGAACAGGGAGCCCAGCGTAGCAACGATGTTCTCCTTCGCCACCAGGCCGGTGATGGAGGCCACAGCAGCCTGCCAGTTGCCCCAGCCCAAGGGTGCGAAGATCCATGCGATCGCGTTGCCGATCTTGGCAAGGATCGAGGAACCGATCTGATCCTCCTCCAGCATGCCGAAGCTGCCGTCCAGCCAGCCGAAGCGGGAGGTGAACCATACGAAGATGGTGGAAAGCAGGATGATGGTACCGGCCTTCTTGATGAAGCTCCAGCCGCGCTCCCACATGCTGCGCAGCACGTTGCCCAGGGTGGGCCAGTGGTAGGCAGGCAGCTCCATAACGAAGGGAGCGGGGTCACCGGCGAACATCTTGGTCTTCTTCAGAATGATACCGGAGACGATGATAGCGGCCATGCCGATGAAGTAGGCAGAGGTGGAGACCCATGCGCTGCCGCCGAACAGGGCGCCTGCGATCATGGCGATAAAGGGAACCTTTGCGCCGCAGGGGATAAAGGTGGTGGTCATAATGGTCATACGGCGGTCGCGCTCATTCTCGATGGTACGGGAAGCCATAACACCGGGGATACCGCAGCCGGTACCGATCAGCATGGGGATAAAGGACTTACCGGACAGACCGAACTTACGGAAGATACGGTCCAGAACGAAGGCGATACGGGCCATGTAGCCGCAGGCCTCCAGGAAGGCCAGCATCAGGAACAGCACCAGCATCTGGGGAACGAAGCCCAGCACCGCGCCGACACCGGCGACGATACCGTCAAGGATCAGGCCGCTGAGCCACTCGGAGGCGCCGGCTGCTTCCAGACCGCTGCCGATCAGTGCAGGGATGCCGGGGACCCAGACGCCGAAGTCGGCGGGATCGGGCGCGTCAAAGCCGTTCTCGGAGAGATAGTCGACCGCGTCGACGTAGGTCATCTGGACGACGTCGTCCATCTTGTCCGCGCCCTCGGGCAGCGTGTCATAGTAGGCGGTCATCGTGTTCATGGCGAGGGTCTCCTCGTCCTCAACATCGACGGTCGCGGTCTTGCCGGTGGCCTGGAAGTCCTTCATCTCGGCCAGCAGGGCGTTTGCGTCAAAGTCGTCGGCCTCCGCGTCGATTTCGGTGCCGAGGAACGCATCCACGGCCTCGACGGCGGCGGTATACTCATCGTTCGTGTCGTTATAGGCGCTCGAGCCGATACCGAACAGGTGCCAGCCATCGCCGAACACACCGTCGTTGGCCCAGTCGGTAGCGGGTGCGCCCACGCCTACCATAGCGATCCAGTAGACCAGGAACATAACGATGGCAAAGATGGGCAGCCCCAGCCAGCGGTTGGTGACGATGCGGTCGATCTTATCAGAGGTGGACAGCGCGCCCTTGTTTTTCTTCTTATAGCAGCTCTTGATGACCTCGGCGATATAGACGTAGCGCTCGTTGGTGATGATGGACTCGGCGTCGTCGTCCAGCTCCTTCTCGGCGGCCTTGATATCGGCCTCGATATGAGCCATGGTCTCGGCGGGGATGCTCAGCTTGGCCAGCACCTTGTCGTCGCGCTCAAAAATCTTGATGGCATACCAGCGCTGCTGCTCCTCGGGCATGCTGTGAACGGCGGCCTCCTCGATGTGGGCAATGGCGTGCTCCACGGGGCCGGAGAAGGTATGCAGGGGAACGGTCTTGGCGCTCTTGGCGGCGTTGATGGCAGCCTCGGCAGCCTCCATGACGCCGGTACCCTTCAGGGCGGAGATCTCCACGATCTGGCAGCCCAGCTGGCGGGACAGCTCGGGGATGTTGATCTCGTCGCCGTTCTTCTTCACCAGATCCATCATGTTGATGGCGATGACCACAGGGATGCCCAGCTCGGTCAGCTGAGTGGTCAGGTACAGGTTACGCTCCAGATTGGTGCCGTCGATGATGTTCAGGATGGCGTCGGGACGCTGGTCGATCAGGTAGTTACGGGCCACCACTTCCTCCAGCGTATAGGGGGACAGAGAGTAAATACCGGGCAGGTCCATGATGGTCACGTCATCGTGCTTCTTCAGCTTGCCTTCCTTCTTCTCCACCGTAACGCCGGGCCAGTTGCCCACGAACTGGTTGGAGCCGGTCA
>USMI01000105.1 GCA_900555735.1 uncultured Eubacteriales bacterium
TGCAAAAAGTACGGCGCGGCGGTGATCGGCCTGACGGTGGACGGCGCGGGCATCTCCGCCAGAGCGGAGGAGCGCGTGGCCATCGCCCGCCGCATCCGTGACGCGGCGCTGGCCGCCGGTATCCCTCTGGAGGATATCTATATCGACTGCCTGACCCTGACCGCCAGCGCCCAGCAGGACGACGTGATGGAGACGGTGAAGGCCCTGCGGCGGGCAGGCGCTGGAAGCCTGCAAGAAGGAGCTGGGCGTGCGCACCATTCTGGGCGTGTCCAACATCAGCTTCGGCCTGCCCTGCCGGGCGTATCTGAATACCATCTTCCTGACGCTGGTGCTGGACGCGGGGCTGGATCTGGCCATCATGGATCCGGCCAGCCCGGAGATGATGGCCGCCATCTACGCCTACGGTGTGCTGTCCGGACGGGACCGGCAGTGCGCCGCCTATATCGACCGCTACGCGGGCCGCGTTCCCGCCGCCAGCACGCTGGCCCGGATGATGGAGAGCGTCCCCAAGAGCACGCCGCCTCAGGGCGACTACGGAGCGCTGCTGAAGGCGGTGGAGCAGGGCCTGCGGGGCGAGAGCGCCGCCCTGACCCATCAGCTTCTGGAGAAGGTGCCGCCCCTGACGGTGGTGGACGAGGCGCTGATCCCGGCACTGGACGCGGTGGGCGGCAAGTACGAGCGGGGCCAGCTGTTCCTGCCCCAGCTTTTGCAGGCCGCCAGCGCCGCCCAGAGTGCCTTTGAGGAGATCCGCGCCGCTATGGCCAAGGACGGCAGTGCCGCCGCCGACAAGGGCCGCATCGTGCTGGCCACCGTCAAGGGCGACGTACACGACATCGGCAAGAATATCGTCAAGGTCATTCTGGAGAACTATGGCTTCGAGGTCATCGATCTGGGCCGTGACGTGCCGGTGGAGACGGTGGTGGACACCGTGCGGGAGAAGCATGTGCGTCTGGTGGGCCTGTCCGCCCTGATGACCACTACCCTCAAGAGCATGGAGGAGACCATCGCCGCCCTGCACGAGGCACAGCTGGACTGCAAGGTGATGACCGGCGGTGCGGTGCTGACGGCGGATTACGCCAAGAAGATCGGCGCGGACTACTACGCCAAGGACGCCAAGCAGAGCGCCGACATCGCCAAGGTGTTCTTCCGGGTGCAGTAAAGGACTGCCACGCCGCGCTTTCCACGGAAAGCGCGGCGCTTTTTCTTGTGTGCGCCCGCTGCCGTGTGGTATGATAGGACAAAAGGAAGTGACGCTTATGCTGCGCATGGAGATTGCGCTGTTTCTGGTGCTGGCCTTTGTGGCCTTCATCTACTTTTCCGCCGAGCGGCGGCACACGCCGCTGCACCGCACCTTTTCCCTGCTGCTGGTGGTGGTGCTGGCGCATCTGGCCCTTGACGGGGCCACGCTGTACACCGTCAACCATCTGGACACGGTGCCCCGCTGGCTCAACGACGGGCTGCACCGGCTTTTCATCGGCACCATGGTGCTGGTGGTGTATCTTTTCTATCAGTACATCGCCATTCTGGTGGAGGAGGAGACCGGCAAGCCCCGGCGGCTGGATCTGGCGGCCCGCATCTATCTGGCGGCGGCGGAGCTGGGCGCGTTCCTGCTGCCCATCCGGTACGCCGAAACGCCCCAGGGCAACTACTCCACCGGCATGCAGGCCAACGTGTGCTACGCCAGCGTGGCCTTCTATCTGCTGCTGTGCGCGGGACTGCTGCTGTGGCAGTGGAGCCGGCGCTGTACGACCAGCTGGTGCCCAACTTCATTTTGCAGCCCATTGTGGAGAACAGCCTGCTCCACGGCCTGAAAAACAAGGGCTACCGGGGCGCGGTGACCATTTCTGTCCGACGGCAGGGCGACACGGCCATGGAGGTCTGCGTCCGGGACACCGGCAGCGGCTTCGCCCCCGGCAAAAAGGCCGCCGTGGATGAAATGCTGCTGCACTATGACCGGCAGGCACCGAAGCTGGAGGGCAACAGCATCGGTATTTTAAACGTGCAGAAGCGCATCAAGCTGCTGTGCGGCCGGGAATACGGCCTGTCCTATACGGAGAACGAGGGCGGCGGCGTAACGGCCCGGCTGCTGCTGCCCATAAAGGAGGAGACGCCATGAAAAAGCTGCGGGTATTGCTGGTGGATGATGAGATCATGATCCGGGAGGGCTTCAAGCGGCTGTTCGACTGGGAGGCCCACGACTGTGAGGTGGTGGGCGAGGCCGCCGACGGCATGGAGGCGCTGGCCCAGATCGACGCCCTTCTGCCGGATATCGCCATCATGAATATCAATATTCCCATCATGAACGGCCTGAAGGTCATCCAGCTCAGCCGTATGAAGCATCCGGACATTGCCTTTGTCATCGTGTCCGGCTATGACGACTTCTCCTACTGCCGCGAGGCGCTGCGGCTCCAGATCACCGACGATATCCTCAAGCCGGTGAACTATGAGGAGTTCGGCAGCTGCATCGACAACCTGAAGATCGGCCTGTTCCGCCGCCGGACGGAGGAAGCGCCCGCCGCCGCGGAGGAGGAGCGGCCCATCGCCGCCATGATCCGCTATATGCAGACCCATCTGGCCGAGGAGATTAGCCTGAACCTGCTGGCGGAGGCGTTCCATCTCAGCCCCCAGTATATCAGCCAGCTGTTCAAAAGTGAGATCGGGGTGAATTTCCTCACCTATCTCACCAACCTCCGCATGGAGCATGCTAAAAAGCTGCTGCTGTCCACGGCGCTGGCGGCGTGCCTGCTGACCGAGGCTGACCGCCTGCTGCTGCCTGCGGCGCTGATTGCCGCGGTGGCCGCCAACCTTATTGACCGCTATGACGAAAAGCAGAACCAGAGAGGAGACGCTCATGAGTAAGAATCTGACCATCATTCAAAAATGCGCCCACGTTTTCCGCATCCTTGTCCGCGTGGGGCTGATCCTGTCCATCGTGGGACTGGTGTTCGGCGCGGCGGCCGCGCTGCTGTGGGTCCGCTGGAACAACATGCCCGATTCCGGCATCGACGCGCTGGATCGCCTGATGGCGATGGTGGACAAGGCAGCTATTATCGGACGCTGGCGACGCTGATCGCCGATACCGTGGCCTGCGCCATCAGCGGATTGCTGCTGTGGTTCGCCCACAGCTACCTGACCCATGAGCTGGCTGACGGCACCCCTTTCACCGACAGCGGCGCCACGGAGCTGCGCCGTCTGGGCGTGCTGACCATCGTGCTGCCGCTGGTGGGCCTGATCGTGCGGGCCATCCCCTATGCCGCCTTTGACATCTCTGTCCCCGGCGGATCGGACAACGCCTCCAGCGTGATACTGGGCGTGGTGCTTATTATCGCGTCGGTGGTGTTCCGCTACGGCGCGGAGCTGGCCCGTCCCGGAGAGGAGCTGGCCTGACGTGGTAAAGGACTTCGTGCTGGCGGCGTTGCCGTGGGTGCTGGCCGGTATCGCCGTGGCCATCCTGTGTGCCGGAATGGGCACCCGGAAGGCCAAGGAGAACAGCAAGGCGCTGGAGGAGCACATGGCGGTGGGTACGGCGCTGGGCCTGATGGCGGGCGTGGCCCTCAACTACTGCGGACTGTGGGAGAGCCACGCGCTGGGGCCGCTGTGGGGCATGGCGCTGGCCACCCTCAGCGTAGGCCGGAGAAATGACGATGAATAAGAGAAGCCGGAGGGCTTTGACAGCTGTCAAAGCCCTCCGGCTTTTTACCGTTTCAGGGTGCTCAGAATTTGCCGCCGGAGCCGTGTCCTCCGCCGCCGGAATCATGGTCATCACGGGTGTTCTTCCTGACGCGGGTCTCGGTGGTGTGGGTGTAGCGGTCATACCGCTCCGTCAGGTCAAGTCCCTCGGCGGTGACGTACACATCCGCCTCCGCGCCCTTGCGGACGGACTTCATCTTGGCCTTCAGGATCAAACACACCATCAGCGCCACGCCGCAGCCCACCAGCAGCGCCGGCAGGATCACCTTGGTCAGCGGCTTTTTTACCGGCTGCCCCATATCCGCCAGCGCCAGATCGTCGCTGCATGTGGTCAGATAGGCGTGGAAGCCGCCGTACCAGTCGTCGCTGCCCAGATAGGGCAGAAAGGCCTCCTCCAGCAGATCGACGGCATAGCTGCCAAAGGCGCTGTCCGCCAGTCCGCCGTCCTGAATGAACACCTCGTAGTCTCTGTCCCACATGCTCAGCATCAGCATGATGCCGTCCCGGCCGTCGCCGATGCCGAAATCGTTGCCGCGGTAGATGTTCAGCGCCGCGGAATAGCGGTCGCTGCCGTACACCTCATAGTCGTCCACGGTGACGATATACACGCCGCACTGGTACTGCCACGAGATGGCCTCTGCCATTTGCTCCAGATAGGCGCAGTCCTCATCGGACAGCAGCCCGGCTGTGTCGTAAATGAAGGGGTCGCCCGGCTGCTGCTCCGCCCATGCGGGCACGGCCAGCGTCAGCGCCGCCAGCAGCGCCAGAAGAAGGGTCACAAACCGTTTTTTCATCGTTCGTCCCTCCCCTTACGCCAGCCACATCAGCAGCGCCGCCAGCGCCGTCACCGGCGCGGCAATGGCCGCAAATGTGGTCCAGAACCGGCCCATATCCGTGGGCAGGTCGCCCACCAGCTTGCCGGTCTGGCCGTTCATGGCAAACAGGAAGTCCTTCCCGTCCCACTTGGTGTGCAGCATCCAGACAGGCAGCAGGGCATAGTGTACCTTGCCCCGTTTCAGGCGTATGTCCTGATTCAGGGGGATACAGGTATCGTACTGATCCGCTGTCCGGCGCAGGGCCATCTCCAGCGACGCGGCGCAGCGGCTGTCGGCCCGGTCGCGGCTGCTCTCGACGCTGACGTCATATTTATCCGCCAGAAAGCCCGGTAAGTACGCGGTGGAGAAGGGCTTCAGCTCCGCGTAGTCATAGGGCTCGATGGAGTCCATGTGATCGTCGGGCATTTTGCTGGAGGCGTCCACCGGAACCTTTTCAAAGGCGATGCTGCCGCCCCGGCGCACCTCATAGTGCCGGGTCTCCGTCACCTCCTCGTCGCCGGAGTCGTAGATGCGGGTGATAAGCCCCTCGTAGTCCACGGCGCCCTCCGCCCTGCCGTCGAATATCCAGAAGGGAACGTATACGCCTTGGATCTCCTGAATGTGGTTGCCGTTGGTAAAGGCCTTAGGCAGAAAGGGCTTGCCCTTGTAGTGATTTTTCAGCGCCGCCACGGCATCCTCCTTGCTGAGCTTGAAGGGGATCACATAATCCGGCTTCAGTGCGCCGCTGAACTGCCCCGGTACTACCGTGGGATTGCCGCAGTAGGGGCAGGAGGTAGCGGCCGTACTGGCATCGCAGATCAGCTCCGCACCGCAGGAGGGGCATCTGTAGGCCTTCATGCCGTCTGCCTCCGCGCCCCAGTCGCTGCTGAGAGACGAGGTGTCCCACCCGTCCGCCGCCATGTCCGCCATCCTCCGGCGGTTCTCCTCCGCCTTGGCGCTGGCCTGCTTTGAGGCCTCCACGGCCTTGGCTTCCTTGCCGGCGTACAGGGCCTCGATCTCCGCCACATCGTACTTGCTGCCGCAGAAGTCACATTCCAGCTTACCCGACGCCCCGACGAAATGCAGGGGTGCGGTGCAGGCCGGGCATTTATAGTTGGTCACTTGGGATGCCATAATGTTCCTCCCGTTATCGCCTGCTTACAGGGGCTTGCCGCAGTTCTCGCAGAACTTGCCGCCATTCACCTTTGCGCCGCAGTTGGGGCAGAAGGTCACCTGAAACTCCGGCTCCGGCTGCTGATAGTCGCCGGAATTGGGCGCGTAGCCCTCGTGCTGTCCGCGCCGTCCGCTGCCGGGAACGCCCAGATAGGTGGAGCCGTCAAAGCCCAGAATGGGGTTGAACACATAGGGCAGGAAGATCAGTCCCACGGCGAAGCCGCCGCTCTTGCCAAAGGCCTTGGCCAGCTTGATCTGGGTCTGGATGGCCAGCACGATGTTATAGAAGGGGATCAGCAGCATCAGAAAGCGCCAGCCGCTGCCCCATGTGATCTCGTACATCGTGTAGATGTTGTAAAAGGGCACGATGGCGGCCCAGCCGGGCTTGCCCGCCTTCTTGAAGATCATCCACATGGCCACGATCAGCAGTACGCTGATCGCCAGAGAAGCGATGCTGGCCACAGGACTGGTGTATACCGGGGCGCTGTACTCATAATAATAGTTGTAATAATCAATATACTGCATGATTTTCTCCTCTCTTTACCGCATGTTTCGTTTGATACTTCACGGACGGGGCTTGCCGCACTCGGCGCAGAACTTGCCCTTGTTGACGGCGCCGCAGGCGCAGGTCCACTCTCCGGCGGGCTTGGGAGCGCCGCACTCAGAGCAGAACTTGCCGGTATTTACCGCGCCGCATGCGCATTTCCATTCTCCGGCAGGGGCGGGCTTGGGCTGGCCGCACTCGGCGCAGAACTTGCCGGTGTTGCCGCTGTGGCCGCAGCTGCACGTCCAGCCGCCTGCCGCGGGAGCGGGCTGCGCCGCCGCTTGCTGCTGACCCATGGCGTACAGGTTCTGGGCGTTCATGCCGCCGGCCTGACCGGCCATTCCCATGCCCATGAAGCCCATGGCTGCGCCGTTCTGGTTATTGGCCGCCATCTTCATGGCGTCGCCCTGAGAGCCCACCAGATGGGCCGCCGCGCGGGTGGGATCCATGAAGGCCGCGTTCCGCTGCAGCTCCTTGAGCATCTTCT
>USMI01000106.1 GCA_900555735.1 uncultured Eubacteriales bacterium
TCGTGGAGCAGCAGAAGAAGATGGGCGCCTCCTGCGACTGGAGCCGCGACCGCTTTACCATGGACGAGGGCTGCTCCCGCGCCGTCCGCGAGACCTTCTGCGAGCTGTATGAAAAGGGCCTGATCTACAAGGGCAGCCGCATCATCAACTGGTGCCCCCACTGCCTGACCGCCCTGTCCGACGCCGAGGTGGAATACACCGAAAAGCCCGGCCATCTGTGGTACGTCCGCTATCCGCTGGCCGACGGCAGCGGCGATATCATCATCGCCACCACCCGTCCCGAGACCATGATGGGCGATACCGGCGTGGCCGTGAACCCGGAGGACGAGAAGTTCAAGCACCTGATCGGCAAAAAGTGCATCCTGCCCATCATGAACCGCGAGATTCCCATCGTGGGCGATGAATACTGCGAGATCGGCTTCGGCACCGGCGCGGTGAAGATGACGCCTGCCCACGACCCCAACGACTTCGAGGTGGGCCTGCGCCACAATCTGGAGGTCATCCGCTGCATCGCCGACGACGGCACCATCAACGAGAACGGCGGCCGCTATCAGGGCATGGATCGCTACGAGTGCCGCAAGGCCATCGTGGCCGATCTGGAGGCCGAGGGCTATCTGGTCAAGACCGAGCCTTACAGCCATAACGTGGGTACCTGCTATCGCTGCCACAACGATGTGGAGCCGCTGATTAGCGCCCAGTGGTTCGTGAAGATGGCGCCCCTTGCCAAGGAGGCCATCCGCGTGGTGGAGGACGGCACCGTCAAGTTCGTGCCGGAGCGCTTCACCAAGACCTATATCAACTGGATGGAGAACGTCCATGACTGGTGCATCTCCCGTCAGCTGTGGTGGGGCCACCAGATCCCCGCGTGGTATTGCGACGAGTGCGGCCATATCAACGTCAGCCGTCAGGATCCCACCAAGTGCGAGAAGTGCGGCTGCACCCATCTGACCCGTGAGGAGGACGTGCTGGATACTTGGTTCAGCTCCGCCCTGTGGCCCTTCTCCACACTGGGCTGGCCCGACCTGAACGCCCCCGACCTGAACTACTGGTATCCCACCTCTGTGCTGGTCACCGGCTATGACATCATCTTCTTCTGGGTGGCCCGCATGATCTTCTCCGGTATGGAGCAGATGAAGAAGGAGCCCTTTAAGACCGTGTTCATCCACGGCCTCGTCCGCGATGACAAGGGCCGCAAGATGTCCAAGTCTCTGGGCAACGGCATCGACCCGCTGGAGATGGCCGAGAAGTTCGGCGCCGACGCCCTGCGCTTCAACCTCATCACCGGCAACAGCCCCGGTAATGACATGCGCTTCTTCGTAGAGAAGTGCGAGGCCATGCGCAACTTTGCCAACAAGATCTGGAACGCCAGCCGCTTCGTCATGATGAATCTCACCATCGACAAGGTGCAGCTGCCGGAGAAGCTGGAGCTGGAGGACAAGTGGGTGCTCAGCAAGCTGAATACCCTGATCCGCGAGGTCACCGAGAACATGGACGCCTATGAGCTGGGCGTGGCCTCCGCCAAGATCTACGATTTCATCTGGGATACCTATTGCGACTGGTATATCGAACTGACCAAGACCCGCCTGAATGGCGAGGACGCCGAGGCCAAGCTGGCCGCCGAGAACGTGCTGTGCTATGTGCTGCTGCGTATTCTGGAGCTGCTGCATCCCTTCATGCCGTTCCTGACGGAGGAGATCTGGCAGGCCCTGCCTCACGAGGGCGACTTCCTGATCCGCGCGGCGTGGCCCACCTATCAGGAAAGCCTGCACTTCCCTCAGGCGGAGTCCGACATGGAGTGCGTCAAGGACGCCATCACCGCCGTCCGTGCCCGCCGCAGCGAGATGAACGTGCCGCCCTCCAAGAAGGCTCAGATGATCCTTGTGACCAAGCGGCCCGAGACCTACGCCGTGGGCAAGCACTTCATCACCCGCATGGCCTATGCCAGCGAGGTCACCGTCACCGATCAGGCACCCGCCGATCTGAAGGGCATGGTCACCGTGGTGACCCACGACGCCAACATCTATCTGCCGCTGGCCGAGCTGGTGGACATCGCCGCCGAGCTGGAGCGTATCGCCAAGGAGAAGGCCAAGGCCGAGGATAACCTGAAGCGCATCGAGGCCAAGTTGGCCAACGAGTCCTTCATCTCCCGTGCCCCGGAGAACGTGGTGAACGCCGAGCGGGAAAAGGCGGAGAAGGCCCGTGCCCTTATCGCCAAGCTGGAGGAATCCGCCGCCGCCATGAAGCTGTAAGCGTTTGTCATACGGCAATCGGTGAAAAAAGCTGAAAATCTTTGATTTCGCCGCAGCACCGGCAGATTTCGTGTAAAAACGCAATCATATTTTCGTATAATCACCGTAGAGAGCAATCTCTACGGTGATTATTTTTCTATGCAAAAGCATAGAAAAATAAGAAATGTGACATTTCCTCGCCCCTGCGGGGCAACCGGAGATGATGCACAAAAACTTCATGAACCGGAATTTGCGCTTTTTGCGGCGCAGCACGCATGCATGAAGTATTTTGCGTAAAAAAGGACATGCCGCGGCATGTCCATCGGAAACATACAGGAGTGACCCTGCAGGAGAAGTACACAAAGGAAACCACAACAAAGGAGCGTCAAAATGGAAGTAACGGCAACTTGTCAGGACAGAGTGCTGGAGCTGTACCTGAAGGGAGAATTGGATCATCACGGAGCCAGAGGACTGCTGGCCCGGCTGGAGCGGGAGATCGAGGCGGTGCTGCCTGCGGAGCTGGTGCTGGATTTCAGCGGCATCACCTTTATGGACAGCGCCGGTATCGCCGTGGCCCTGCGGGGGTGGCAGCGGATGCGGGAACTGGGCGGCCGGGTAACGCTGCGCCATGTGGCGCCGCAGCCGAAAAAGGTGCTGGAGGCCGCCGGCATTGGCCGTATGATGACGATTCAATGAGAATGAGTCTAACGATGCCGCGGATCGGCAGCATAGCGGAAATATACGACATGAGAGGAGCGTACATATGCATCGCATCGAAAATTATGTAACACTGGAATTTCTCAGCCGCAGCAGCAACGAGAGCTTTGCCCGTGTGGCGGCGGCGGGCTTTGCGGCGCAGCTGGACCCCACGCTGGACGAACTGGGGGATATCAAGACCGCCGTCAGCGAGGCGGTCACCAACGCCATCGTCCACGGCTATCCGGATCGGCTGGGTAAGATCGTGGTAAAGCTGAAGCTGCTGGAAAACAACACGCTGGAGATCACCGTCCGGGATTGGGGAAAAGGCATTGAGGATATCCAGCAGGCGCGCCAGCCTATGTTTACCACCGGCGGTGAGGAGCGCAGCGGCATGGGCTTTACCATCATGGAGAGCTTCATGGACCGTCTGACCGTCAAATCTACGCCGGGGCGCGGCACCACCGTGACCATGCGCCGCAGGATCTCCGCCCGCATCAAGCGATGAGCGAGATGTTTGCCCTGCTGGAGCGGGCGCAGAGCGGCGACGACGAGGCCTGCCAGCAGGTGCTGACGGAAAACAGCGGCCTGATCTGGTCCATCGTCAAACGCTACTACGGCTGTGGGGTGGAGACGGACGACCTGTATCAGCTGGGCTGTATCGGCTTCATCAAGGCGGTAAAGGGGTTTGATCTGAACTATGGCACGCAGTTCTCCACCTACGCTGTGCCGAAGATCTCCGGGGAGATCAGGCGTTTTCTCCGGGATGACGGCGCCATCAAGGTAGGGCGTACTATCCGGGAGAAGGGGCAGACCCTCTGGTCAGCCCGTGAGCGGCTGCGGCATCAGCTGGGCAGAGAGGCCCGGCTGTCCGAGCTGTCGGAGGCCACCGGCATGCCGGTGGAGGAGATCGCCAGCATCGACCTTGCCACCGTGGCGCCGGAGTCGCTCCAGCAGGAGACGGCGGAGGGGCTGACGCTGGAATCTACGTTGGGCACCGATGCGGAGGAAGAACGCCTTGTGGAGAGCATCGCCCTGCGGGAAGCCATCGGCACCCTGCCGGAGAAGGAGCGTATGACGATACTGCTGCGTTTTTTCAAGGGCCTGACACAGGAGCAGACGGCCCGAATCGTGGGTGTGTCGCAGGTGCAGATATCCCGGCTGGAGCATCGGGGGCTGGAAAAGCTCCGGAAACTGCTGGCGGATTGACGCCCTGCTGCCGGGCCTCGTAGTCATCCGGCAGGAATTCCGTCATAGTGCCGCGATAGCGCTTGGGCATGAAGGTGTTCTGACACCGGGGGTTATAGCGCTCCTTGATGGTGATGGTCTCATAGAATCGTTTCCACAGCCGGCGGAATGCCACCTCCTCATCACCGGGCAGCGCCAGCTGTAAGCTGTCCATGGGCAGGATGCGGGAGTGATTCTTCGCGTAGACCAGCAGCTCCTTATGGGTGCGGTCATAGATGAAAAAGGCCTCGTTGGCGTAGCGGTCACAGAAGTGCCGCCGCAGCAGGGGAAGAACGCGGTTCTTCGGCTCGATCTCCGCGCCCAGTACGCCGCTGTAATCCGAAAAGCGCACGAAGCCCCGCAGCTTTTCCAGTTCGCCGCCCATGTGCCGCAGCGCCTTGGCTACGGGATAGTACACCGGATCGGCGGTATTGCGGAGAAAAGCGGGTCCCTCGTCGTAAAGCTTCTTGACCACGGCATAGAGATGGCGCTCCTTCTCCGGAAGGCAGGTGAGAAAGCCACGCCGCACCACATCGGCCGCGGCCTTCGAGCGCCGCAGGATGCTCTGATAGACCCGCTGGGCGTGTTCCCGCTCCGTCACCACATAGCGCACCTCATACAGTGACCAACATTCCTCATCGCCGGAAAAGGCGATGGGGAATTCTTTATTTACATAGCTTTCAAATACGCAGCACAGAAAACCCTCGAACGTGCCATCATATTGAAAGACCACATCGCGCCATGCCATTTCCATCACCCCACCGCGTCGAACAGGGACAGCTGCTGCATCTCGCCGGAGGGCAGCAGGCCCCGCTCCACCGCCTCCAGCTGCTGAACGATGGTGGCGGGGGAGAACCGCAGGCCCGGTGCGGCGTGTCCGTCACACAGAACGAAATATTGCGCCCGCTTGACCACCACACCCAGCTTTTTCAGATCCTCGAACCGCAGATGGGCGGTGCGCCGGGCGGAAACGATCCGCTTGGCGCTGGTGGGGCCGATGCCCGGCACCCGCAGCAGCGTTTCATAGTCGGCCCTCATGACCTCCACGGGAAATTGTTCCAGATGTGCCACCGCCCAGCTGCACTTGGGGTCAAGCTGCGGATTGAAGTCCGGGTGGGCTTCATCCAGCAGCTCGCTGGCCTGAAAGCCGTAGAACCGCAGCAGCCAGTCCGCCTGATAGAGCCGGTGCTCCCGCAGCAGCGGCGGCTTGGTGTCCAGCGCGGGGAGAAAGCTGTTTTCCACCACCGGTACATAGGCGGAATAGAATACCCGCTTCAGCCGGTATTTCTGATACAGTGCCTCTGTCAGATGCAGGATATGCCGGTCGGTGTCCTTGGTAGCGCCCACGATCAGCTGAGTGCTCTGGCCCGCCGGGGCAAAGGAGGGGGCGTGCTTGTACTTCACCAGCTCCTGTTTGCTTTCAAGCACCTTGTCCCGAATGAGACTCATGGGCCGCAGGATGGCCTCGCGGGTCTTGTCCGGCGCCAGCGTTTGTAAGCCCTGCTGAGAGGGCAGCTCGATGTTGACGCTCATGCGGTCCGCCAGCAGGCCCAGCTGCTGTACCAGCTCCGGCGACGTGCCGGGGATGGCCTTGGCGTGGATATAGCCGTTGAAGCCGTACTCCTGCCGCAGGATCCGCAGGGCGCGGATCATCTGTTCGGTGGTGTAGTCGGCATTGCGCAGCACGCCGGAGGAGAGGAACAACCCCTCGATATAGTTCCGCCGGTAGAAGCCGATGGTCAGCTCCGCCAGCTCACGGGGCGTGAAGGCGGCGCGGCGCGTGTCGTTGGAGCGCCGGTTGACGCAGTACTTGCAGTCATAGACACAGCTGTTGGTCATCAGCACCTTCAGCAGCGTGACGCAGCGCCCGTCGGCGGAAAAGCTGTGGCAGCAGCCGGCGATGGAGGAGGACGTGTTGCCGATCTTGCCGGGCTGGAACTTCCGCCGGATGCCGCTGGATGTGCAGGCGGCATCGTATTTGGCGGCGTCCGACAGAATGGTCAGCTTTTCCAGAAGATCCATGGCTCAGGCCGCGTTGCGGCGGCGCTGGGTGCGGCGGGGCTGTTCCAGATGGTCGATCAGATGCATCAGGTTCACAGATACGGACAGCGCGCCCAAAATCACGATCACATAACCGATAGTTGCCATAACAGTTACCTCCGTTAGAATCTTTGTTCGAGACACATTATATATCGAACAAGAGTTTCTGTCAATAGAAAATCGAACAAAAATTCTAAAATTTTGGAATTCTGTTGACCGCAACAGGATTTTGTATTACAATAAGGAAAAACACCACAAGGGATAGGGGAACGCAAGATATGACAGAACTGGAACAAAAGTTCATTACCGCGCGGCGGCGGGCTATCGCCGTGGATTACGCCCATTTGAACGATATGCAGCAGCAGGGCACCATGACTACCGAGGGGCCGCTTCTGCTGCTGGCCGGCGCGGGCAGCGGCAAGACCACGGTGCTGATCCACCGGGTGGCCAACCTGCTGC
>USMI01000107.1 GCA_900555735.1 uncultured Eubacteriales bacterium
TCGGAGATGGAGCAGATGGCCAGCGCCCGCTTGCCGGTATAGGCGGCGGTGCAGTACAGGGCGGCGGCCTCCATCTCCACAGCCATGACGCCCATCTTGGCGTAGCGCATGTTGCGCAGCGCGGCGTCATAGAAGGTATCGGAGGAGTACAGGTTGCCCACGGGCATCTTCACGCCCAGCTCCTTGGCACTCTCCACGGCGGCCATCAGCAGGTCGAAGTCGCAAATGGGTGCGAAGCTGCCGCCCAGCTCGTACTGGTCGGCGAAACTGGAGTTGGTGCAGGCGCCCTGACCGGCCACCACGCTGCCCAGCTCCAGATCGGCACGCATAGCGCCGGCGCTGCCCACGCGGATGATGTTCTCCACGTCGTACTGGGTATACAGCTCATAGGAATAGATGCCGATGGAGGGCATGCCCATGCCGCTGGCCATGACGGAGACGGGAACGCCCTTGTAGGTGCCGGTGTAGCCCTGCACGCCGCGGACGTTGTTCACCAGCTTGGGATCGGTCAGGAAGGTCTCGGCGATGAATTTGGCCCGCAGGGGGTCGCCGGGCATCAGTACGGTCTTGGCGAAATCGCCCTTGACGGCGTTATTATGGGGGGTAGGCATAGTCAGTTCCTCCTTATTTCTGTTCCATGGCCTTCACGGCCTTGACGATACGGCTGGTGCCCAGACGGTCGGCGCCCAGAGCGACGAAATCCTCGGCGTCCTGCAAATTGGCGATGCCGCCGGCGGCCTTGATCTTCACATGAGGGGCAACGTGGGCCTTGAACAGGGCCACATCCTCGCGGGTAGCGCCGCCTCCGCCGAAGCCGGTGGAGGTCTTGATGTAGTCCGCGCCGGACTCGCTGACCACGCGGCACATCTCGATCTTCTCGGCATCCGTCAGCAGGCACGTCTCGATGATGACCTTCAGCAGTCTGCCGCGGCAATGACCCTTGACATCCCGGATCTCGCTGAGCACCTTGTCATACAGACCGTCCTTCACCCAGCCGATGTTGATGACCATGTCGATCTCGGACGCGCCGTTCTTCACGGCGTCGGCCGCCTCGAAGCACTTGGCGGCGGTGGTGTCGTAGCCGTTGGGGAAGCCGATAACGGTGCAGACGGCGATCTTGCCGTCTACATACTCCGCCGCCTGCTTGACGTAGCTGGCGGGGATGCACACGCTGGCGCAGCCGTACTTGACGCCGTCGTCGCAGATGGTCTTGATCTCCGCCCAAGTGGCGCTCTGGCTCAGCAGCGTATGATCCACGCGGCTGAGGATGTCCTTCAGTTCCATAATGTATTGACTCCTTTCGGTTTTTTGCTGTTTTACAGGCAGAATTGTATCACAGCGCAAGCAAAAAGGCAAGGCAGGGAGAGGCATTTCGTAGCTGCGGCCATGAGTCACTTTTGGCCGCGGCCCCAAAAGTGACCAAAAGTAGGTCGCGCCGGAGCGTGAAACACCCCAAAGGAGAACCCCGACAAGGCATCTGCCCAAAAAGAAAAGACCGCCGAAGCGGTCTTTTCCTGTTTACGGCTCGTAGACGCGGGTGACGCTCACCTTATCATCCTGTCCTACCGCCGTATAGTGGTGGAGGACCTCAATAGACGCGATCTGGTCAACATCCACCAAGCGGTTGAAATTTTGCAGCGTATACTGATAATAGGCGTCGATGCTGGGGCCCAGGGCTCCCGTAACGCTATTGTCTACGCCGGAGCCTTTCACCACAAACTCGGTGCCGTCCTTGTACCGGATGGTAATATCCTTCGGATCGTCGCTGAGCAGATCGCCGGTATCCACACGGATGCCCAGCGGCGAGACCACCGTGTGAGTGCCGCCCTTCTCTGTGAAGGTCCTGACGGGCACATAGCTGGTGGGGGTGATGGCAATGACCTTCGGCACAGCGCCGCCCCCCCAGTTGAAGGACACATAGATGGTTTCGCCCTTCTTATAATCGCCGCACACGGAAAAATACAGCACAGCCTGCACATGGGTGTCGGTGGTGTTTTCCTCATCCAGATAGGACTCGTGGCTCACCCACCTCCCTGACGCATCCACCATTTCCGGCGTGGTCACGCCGACCATGGGCATCTGGGTATGCTCCACCGCGCCGTAGCTGAGTCCCTTCGTGCGGTACGCCACGCCCTTGGGATTTTCCACATAGTAGGTAATCATGCCTGCGCCCTTTTCGTCAATGAGCATGGTCTCCAGCGTAATGGTATAGTCGCCGTAATAGTTGTTCTCGATGGTCACGGTAGCATTGTCCAGCGTCATCAGATAGCCGCCCACCAGCCGCTGGGCCGTCTCCGAATCGGTGGGCACCCGCTCCATCTCGGGCAGCTGGATGGTGTTGCCGTTGGCGTCCCGGATGTCCGCCTGCTGGGTGGAGATGCCGTCGCTGAAGGCGGCGGTGCTCTTGTCGTCCATTTCCCCGGCCTTGGCGGTATCGGCAGGCGTCACCTTGCCGGTGGCGTTTCCGGCCACGGCCACCACGGTCACGGCGCACAGCGCCGCTGCAATGGCGGCCACCAGCACCATGCGGGTCACACGCCGGACGGGCTTTTTCACCCGGCGTCCCTCGTTCTGTTCCTTGATCTTGTTCATGGTCAGCTCCTCTATCCGGCGGAGGTCGGCCGTGCCGCTGGGTAACAGCGTAATGGTGTCGTCGGCAATACCTTCCATCAGGTCATAGATATTGTATTCCATGCCGCGCCTCCTTTCTCGTCCTTTTCGTTGTGTCCCTCCCGTGTCAGGAAATCCCGGAGCTTCGCCCTGCCGCGGTTCAGCTTGGTGCGGACGGTAGACTCGTTCAGCTCCATATCCGCGGCAATATCGGCGGTTTTCTGATAGTAGAAATAGAACCGCAGCAGCACCTCGCGATCCACCGGGTTCAGGCTCAGCAGCGCCATGCGGACGCAGGCCGTCATGCCCTGCCGCTCCACCGCCGTCTCCGGTGCGCGGCCATCGCTGATGATGGCCTCCTCGTCCAGCGGCAGGGTGTTCGGCGCACGGCGCAGGCGGCTGCGGGCCGTGTTGCGGGCCACCGTGGCCAGCCATGACCGGACGGCGTTGGGGTGGATCTTCCCCGCGTTGTTCCACAGGGCCAGAAATACGTCGGAGGACACCTCCTCCACGTCGGCATTGGACATGCGCTGGCCGATGATGTTGTAAATAATGGTGCTGACATACGCACCGTATTGATGGATGAACCATGCCAGCGCATCCTGAGAGCCTTGCTTCATTTGCCGCAGGGCCTGTTCCTCTGTCAAATCGCTCACTTCCTTCGGGAGTTTTCGTGTGTTCTTGGCGGCCGTCAACTATCATAACGCGATTTGGGGGAAAATGTCCCGCTTTTTCTAAAATTTCCGCAAAAAAAGGGAGCGCCCTGCGGCGCTCCCTCGCTATGTGCGGCTCTGTCAGCCCTCGACCTTCTCCACGGCGGCGTCCGGCGCGTTGCGGCGAACGGAGTCGATGCCGTTCAGGCAGGAGGCTTTGGCCTTATAGCCCTCGCTGGCGGCGATGACTTCGCCGTTGCGGGCCTTTAGGCGGAAGCGGAACTCACCGGCCTTGTCGGTGTACATCTCGAACTTGGGGTTGGTAACGGCGGCCACCTCGGCCACGGTCTGATCCTCCAGCTTGGCATCCGCGGCGTTCTTGCGGACGGACTCCACACCCTTCAGGCAGGCGGCCTCGGTGGTATAGACTTCACTGGTGGCGATGGTCTCGCCGTTTCCGGCCTTCAGGTTGAACACGAAGCCGGTCTTGGTAGCTTTGACGACAAATTTACCCATAGTGATCGCTTCCTTTCCCATATTGCCCCGCAGGGCTTTTTTACTATTTTACATGGCTTCTTTATCACTGTAAAGGGCGAAATGACAAAAACCGCCCCGTTCCGCCAAATTTTACGCTTCCACGGTGCCGTCGCCATACACCAGCAGCTCCTGTGGCGGCGTATGGCTGGAAAACCGCTGGGCTGTCAGCGTGCAGGCGTAGGCTCCGGCGTTGCGCACCTCGATCAGGTCTCCCACCGCCAGCGCCGGGCCGGTGAAGCCCTCCGTCAGCACGTCGGCAGCGCAGCAGAGGTTGCCCACGATGTCCACCGTCTCTGTGCAGTGCTCGTCGCCGTGAGCGATGACGGGAAACGCCCATTCCGAGGTGAACAGCGGCTCGTAGGGCGCGGGAGCCGCGCCGCCCAGCTCATGGCGCAGCATGGCCGCCAACGCGGGCTTCTGCAGGCCGTTCATGCAGTTCTCCGCGATCACATAGGTCTTGCCTCGGGAGGACTTTTTGTCCACCACCCGCAGCCAATAGGTGCCTGCCTGCGCCGTAGGAAAGCGGCCTGTCTCGATCATCAGGCGGGCCTTCAGCGCGGCGTCGTTATCGGCGGCGATGGCGTCGGTGTATGTCCGCAGCCGCTCCAATACCATGGGCTGCTCAAAGGCCTCGTCATAGGCCACACCTACGCCGCTTCCGAAGTTGACATAACGCATTTCACACTTCAGCGCGTCCCGTACCCGCTTGGCCAGCGCCCAGCTGTCCCGATAACAGCCGCCCAGCACATCAGCGTCCAGATTCTGGGACTTCAGGTGGACATGGATGCCCTCCATCGTCACCGGCAGGGTGTCCAGCAGCGCTTTCAGCCGGGGCAGATCCTCCTCGTTGATGCCGAACTTGCTGGGGCCGCCCGCAGCGCCGCCCATGCCGAAGCTTGGGTTCATCCGCACGCCGATGGCCCGGTGCTGGCCTTTTTTTTCGCACAGTGCGCCGATGCGGGCCACCTCGCCCAGAGAGTCGGCAATGATCTCGCCCTCGTCCCACGCCGCTTCCAGCGCCGCGTCGGACTTTCCGGCGGCGGAGAAAAAGATATCCTCTCTCGCCATGCCGCCCCTCCGGCTCAGCAGCACCTCCGGCGCGGAAGCGGCATCCGCACCCAGCCCAAGGCCCGCCAGCGCCCGCACCACCGGCGGGAAGGGATTGGCCTTGATGGAGTACAGCAGGTCATAGCGGGGGAAGGTCTGGCGCAGCGTCTCCACCTGCCGCCGCATGACGTCGTATTCATAGAGGTAACAGGGCGCGTGCTTCCGCGCCAGCGTCAGGATGTGGTCTTTCATGATAATGCTCCTCTCTCCGTAATGTCAGGAAAACAGCTGCCGAAGCTTATACATGGGGATCTGGTCGGTGTCGTAGCCGTAGGTCCTGCCATTGGCAAACGTAAAGCGGAAGAACGGCCCCTCTGTCCAGTCGTTGGCGGGATTCTCCAGCGTTTTCTCCCAGATCTCCATCGTCGTGCCGTCGCCGTAGTCGATGGTGATGATGGGCGCACCGTCAGGCGCGTCGCCCAGACGGCCCGGTCCGGCCATGCGGATAAGCCCCAGCAGCTGACCCAGATCGTCCGCATCGGCAGCTGCGGCAGCGCTGTCCACCGTAACTGCGAAAGCACCGGAGCTGCGGGCGTCAGCGGTCGCGTCGGCAAGGGCGGAAACATAGGCCCGGTACTGGATCTGATAGCGGCAGGCCCAGACGGCCAGTCCAATGACCACGACAAAAATGGCCAGCACGATCAGCAGCGGCTTATGCAGCGTCTTTTCCTTTTTACCGCCTGCGTCGTTCCGTTCAACAGCGTCATACAGTCCCATAGAGCACCTCTCCTTTCTATTATAATTATAGTATACCAGTTCACAGGGCGGCTTGTCCAGCCACCTTTTCAGTCGGTTTGGGGGATTCCCGGAACATTTTGCGGAAAATACCGGACATGCCGCCATTACCGAAAAAGGAGCACTCCAACAGGAGTGCTCCCTCTTTTTGACAAAGAACCACATTTTAGATTGATACTTGTTCACTGGAAAATCATCCATTTTCGACGCGGTGTTTTCCGGCCGAAACATTGTGAAAATCCGGAATTTATCTGGATATTATCAGAACGCCAGAGCAAAATGTGATTTTTTCAAAACACAAATTGGGAAACTCCGTTCTTAATTCCTCTGCAATGCAATATATCTCGGTACTATCCCATTCAGCGCTGCTTTTTTCTTTGCATTTATACCATTCATCACGAGTCTCAAAGGCTATGTCTCCGATAAGGATCTTACCTCCATCTTTCAGGTAATTCAGCAGCTCTTTCAAGAAATGAACCTTTTGGATATCCGTTAGGTGGTGAATGGAGTACGTCGCAACAATGAAATCATATCTCTTTTGCCTTAGTGGTTCAACTAATCCTAGTGTAAAATCACCTTTATAAAGATGCGCATCAGGCATCTTTTCTAAAGCCAGTTCAATCATTTTGGACGAAAAATCTTGTCCATAAACGATGCATCCATTTTCATATAATTTTCTAGTCAGCGTGCCAGTACCGAAACCTATGTCAAGTACGATTGGATTTTGCTTTTCAATTATCGTTTTATAAATAATTCCAAGAATCCTTTTGTACCCTGCGAACGGATAAGTATTTTCTTCGTCTGATAATCCAACAGACTTATCATATCCATTCGCCCACAAATCAAATCCTTTACTATCTAACATCCTTACCTCCACAAATTTCACTTTGTCGCGTTCAATATAAAAAGTCCACCGCAATCCTATCAAAATTACGGCGGACATTTGGTGCGGGTATGGGGACTCGAACCCCAACGTCTCTCAACACGAGAACCTAA
>USMI01000108.1 GCA_900555735.1 uncultured Eubacteriales bacterium
CCCACCAACGGCTGCGCCGGCGTCACCGTCAGCGCCGAGACCAGCGACATGACAGAGACCATGGACGAGATGTTCTCCCATCTGGCCGCGGCGGAGGGCGTGCTGCGGTTTGAGATCATGGCGGGCTGAGACTCCGTCGGATATACTATAAACAGAAAACGCAAAAAATATGAGCGTACTGCTTCGGCAGTACGCTCATTTTCATGCTATCGGCTGTATTTCTCCTTTACCAGCGCCAGCAGGGCGGCGCGGTCATTATCCGTCTCGCCGTCCATGACGGCCTCCAGCAACGTTTGCAGCGCCTGACCGATGGCCGGACCCTCCAGCCCAAGCGCCGTCATGTCCCGGCCGTTGACCGCCAACTGCTTCAGACTGAAGCAGGCGTCCTTCTCCAGCAGGGCGTCCATGATGGCCTCGCCCTCGTCGATCTCCCGCTGGCGGCTGCGGTAGTCCGGATGCTGGGCCAGATTGTCCGCCCGCTTCACGGCGCACAGCTGCCGCAGGCCCTCCACGCCCAGCTGGTTCATGGCCCGGCGGATGGCCTTCCCCGTCAGGGGGATGGGCCGGTCATGATACCGCACCAGCATGCAGATCTGCCGGGCGGTGGCCTTGTCGAACCGCAGACGACGGCAGACGGTCTCCGCCATCTCTGCGCCGGGGCGGTGGTGGCCGTGGAAGTGGCCCACCCCTTGTTCGTCCATCGTGAAGCACCGGGGCTTGCCCAGATCGTGCAGCAGCATGGCCCACCGCAGCACCGAATCGGGCGGCGCGGCGGCCACCGCGTGGGCCGTGTGGCCCCACACGTCGTAGCAGTGATGACGGTTGTGCTGGTCAAACCCCACGCAGGGCAATATTTCCGGCAGCACTACGCCCAGCACCTGTGGGTCATCCAGCAGGACGCGCAGCACGTCCGTGCCGCACAGCAGCTTCGTCAGCTCCTCCCGCACACGCTCCGCCGCCACATACCGCAGGTCGCCGCATTGCGCCCGTAGAGCTCGATGGGTGTCCTCCTCAATGACAAAGCCCAGTGTGGCGGAGAACCGCAGCGTCCGCAGGATGCGCAGAGCGTCCTCCTGAAAGCGGCGCTCCGGCTCACCCACGCACCGCAGGATACGGCGGCGGATGTCCGCCTGACCGCCGAAGGGATCGTGGAGCGTGCCCCGCACGTCCATGGCCATGGCGTTCACCGTCAGGTCGCGGCGCTGAAGATCCTCCCGCAGGCTGCGGGTAAAGGTGACGGCGGCAGGATGCCGGTGGTCGGGATAGTCCCCTTCGGTGCGGAAGGTGGTGACCTCGCAGGACAGTCCTCCGCTGCGGACGGTCACGGTGCCGTGCTGCAGGCCGGTGGGAATGGCGAAATGGTCGAAAAGGGCCATGGTCTCCTGCGGCAGCGCCGAGGTGGTCACGTCCCAGTCGTGGGGCGCTTTGCCCATGAGGATGTCCCGGACGCAGCCGCCCACGGCATACGCCTCGTGTCCGGCCCGCTCCAATGTTTGCAGCACCGCGCAAACCTCCCGTGGGATCATGGTTTCCACCCCTTTTCGTCTGTTTTCCGCCGAATTTGAGCAACAATGACGGTTGCACTTTGCTTACGGGTGTATTATAATATTTCTTTAAGAAAAATACAAGCGGCGGCTGCGAAACCGCCCTTTTGGAGGAATCGATATGATGCATCCCACTGAGGATATCCGGCATTTCCTGCACAGCGGCGTCCGCGTCCATATGGCGGGCATCGGCGGCGTGTCCATGTGCGCGCTGGCCGAGGTGCTTAAGGGCATGGGCCTGAGCGTACAGGGCTCCGACATGACCGACAGCGACACGGTGAAGCACCTGCGCAGCGTGGGCATCCCCGTTGCCATCGGCCACAGCGCCGAGAATCTGCAAAACTGCAATCTGGTGATCCGCACCGCCGCCATCCACGACAGCAATCCCGAGATCGCCGGGGCCGTCGCCCGGGGCATCCCCGTCTACGAGCGGGCGCAGGGCTGGGGCGCCATCATGCAGGCGTACCGCAACGCCCTGTGCATCTCCGGCACCCACGGCAAGACCACCACCACCTCCATGGCTACCCATATCTTCATGGCGGCCCGGAAGGATCCCACCGTCATGATCGGCGGTACCCTGCCCCTGCTGGGCAAGGGCTACCGGGTGGGCAAGGGCGACACCATCATTCTGGAGAGCTGCGAATACTGCAACTCCTTCCTGAATTTCTTCCCCACCGTGGCGGTGATTTTGAACGTGGCGGCGGATCATCTGGACTTTTTCAAGGATCTGAACGATATCGAGCATTCCTTCCGGCAGTTCGCCTGCCTGACGCCGGAGACCGGCTTCATCATCGCCAACGGCGACGACGGGGGTGCGAGGGCGGCGCTGGCGGGTGTTGACCGTCCGGTGCGGTGGTTCAGCGTGAAGGATCACAGCGCCAGTGTATACGCCGATAACGTGGCGTTCTTCGACGGCTTCCCCTGCTTCGACGTGGTGGCCGACGGCAAGCCCTATGCCCATGTGGAACTGCATGTTCCCGGCAAGCACAACATCTCCAACGCATTGGCCGCGGCTGCCGCCGCCTATGTGCTGGGCATCGACGGCAGGGCGGTGGAGGAGGGACTGGCCTCCTTCGGCGGGGCCGAGCGGCGCTTCCAGTACAAGGGCGCATTCAACGGGGCCAGAGTGTACGACGATTACGCCCACCATCCCGACGAGCTGCACGCCCTGCTGGACATGGCCCGCAGTTTGCCCCACAAGCGGCTGATCTGCGCCTTCCAGCCCCATACCTACACCCGCACCAAGGCGCTGTTCGACGATTTCGTTCGGGAACTGCGCACCGTGGATGTGGCGGTGCTGGCGGAAATTTACGCTGCCCGCGAGACCAACGACGTGGGGGTGTCCTCCCGCGACCTGTGCGCTCAGATCCCCGGCAGCGTCTACTGCGCTACCCTGAAGGAGACGGCGGAGACGCTGCGCAAGCTGGCCCAACCCGGCGACATGATCCTGACCGTAGGCGCGGGCGACATCTACCGCGTGGGCGACATGCTGGTAGGGAAGGAGTAAGCCATGGAGGTATACAACGGCGCTCCGGCGGAAAGCCGCAGCGATGTGGAAAACCGGGTATATGAGAGCCTTGCCCGGCTGGAGATCCCCTTTACCCGCGTGGATCATGAGGCGGCCTTCACCATGGAGGACTGCGCCGCCATCAGTGCTGCGCTGGAGGTTCACATCTGCAAGAACCTGCTGCTGACGCCCCGGAACCGCAGCGCCTTCTATCTGCTGTGCCTTCCGGCGGAGAAGCCCTTTTCCACAAAGGATTTCTCCAAGCTGATCGGCTCCTCCCGCCTGAGCTTCGCCACAGAGGAGGATCTGGTGGCGCTGCTGGGCTGTCACGCCGGTTCCGCGTCTGTTCTGGGCCTGATGAACGACACGGAGCACCGGGTCACGCTGGCCATCGACCGCGCTGTGGCCGAGGATGAGTGGTTCGGCTGCCATCCCTGCAAGAATACATCCTCCCTGCGGCTGAAGACCCGCGACGTGCTGGAGAAGTTCCTGCCCGCCACGGGACATGAAGCGGTCATTGTGGATTTGTAATTACAAAAGAACTCCGGTTCATGTGAACCGGGGTTCTTTTTGCAATTGCCTGTTGACAAACGTAGACTGATATGCTACATTGTGATTACAGATGTAGATAACGGGAGGTGGAGACAATGGCGCATATGGGATTGACTGAGGCGGAGTGGCAGGTGATGGAGTGCCTGTGGGCCGCCGCGCCCCGGACGGGGCGGGCCATCATCGACGCTTTGCACAAGACCACCGGCTGGAGCCGCAGCACCACGCTGACGCTGCTGCGGCGGCTGGAGGACAAGGGCGCCGTCAGCGCGGAGAGCGAGGGCGGCGTGAAGCACTACCGGCCGCAGGTGGCCCGTGAGGATGCGGCGGTGCAGGAGACGGAGCATCTGCTGGAGCGGGTGTATCAGGGCAGCGTCAGCATGATGGTCAGCTCCCTGGTGAAGAAGCAGACGCTGTCTCAGGAGGAGATCGACAAGCTGTACGCCATTTTGCGGGAAGTGGAGGAAAATCATGATTGAATGGGTAGTATCCTCATGTATCCTCATCCTTGCGGTGATCGCCCTGCGGTATCTGCTGCGGGGCAGGATCAGCCTGCGGCTGCAATACGCCCTGTGGCTGCTGGTGCTGGCGCGGCTGCTGATCCCCGTCAGCTTCGGCAGTACGGACATCAGCGTCATGTCGGTGGTGGAAAAGGCCCCAGCGGTACAGGCGGTGGAAAGCGTCCGGGAGGTGGATACCATCTGGCAGGCGCATGACGGTTCGGTGGAGGGCTATCCCGCCGGGCCGCTGATGCCGGACACGCCGGTAACGGTGGCGCCCAGCGTCACAAACGACCAGTTCAGCCGTATGGAGAGCGCCCTGACCCTGCGCAAGCTCCTGCTGCCCATATGGTGGTGCGGCGCGGCGGTGACGCTGCTGGTGTTCCTGAGCGCCAATCTCCGCTTTGCCGGAAGGCTACGGAAGAGCCGCCGCCCCTTGGCGGTGGAGGGCGCGGCGCTGGCCGTCTATGTGGCGGAGGAGCGGGCGGTGCCATGCCTGTTCGGCCTGTTCCGGCCCGCCATCTATGTGACGCAGGCCGCGGCGGACGATCCGGAGCTGCTGCGACACACGGTGGCCCACGAGACCACCCATTTCCGGCAGGGCGACCATGTGTGGGCCCTGCTGCGGACGGTGTGTCTGGCGCTGCACTGGTGGAACCCGCTGGTGTGGTGGGCGGCGAAGCTGTCCCGTCAGGATGGGGAGCTGGCCTGTGACGAGGCCACCATCCGCGCATTGGGTGAGAGCGAGCGGGCCGCCTATGGCCGCACGCTGATCCGTATGGCCTGCGGCCCCGGCGCCTATGTGCTGCTGACGGCCACCACCATGGACGGCGGCAAGACCAGCCTTCATGAGCGGATCGTCCTGCTGGCGAAGAAGCCCCGCACGGCGGTGGCCGCCGCCATTGTGGTGGTGCTGGCCGCGGCGCTGTGCATCGCCTGCACCTTCACGGGAGCGAAGAAGGACGGAGCGGCGGGCGATATGGGCTCCATTGCCACGATGATGGCGGAGCTGACGGTGGATGATGTCGCCGACTGGGATGTGACGGAGTATCTCGATATTACGCTGGGGCGGCTGGTGACGGCCATGAACGGTGCCGCCGCCCATGAGATCACGGCGGAAGAAGCGCAGAAGGCGGAGCGGGACAGCTCCGCGGAAACGCGCTATCTGATGCTTGTCAACGTGGAAAAAGGCCATGACCTGTTACTGTCCTGCGGAGATACGGCGGATATCGTGCATGTGACAGATATGTCAGCAGCTCTGTCGTCGGCTTATGATCCGGAAGCGCAGCGTACCGCTTATTTCCGGGATCATACACTTTATGAGCTGGTGAGAAAAAGCCAGAAGAGCTACGTTACGACTAAGGGGCGGATGGAATCAATCCAGCCGGAGGATCTGGAAGAGATCAGCCCGTACACATACCCGCTGGTGACGGCGCAGCAGGTGATCGACGCGCTGCACGGCGCGGCCGCCAAGCAGATCACGGAGGGAGAGGCCGCAGCTGCCGGATATCCTGTGGGCGACTTGGCCCTGTGGCGGCTGGAGACCTACCTCGGCGCGCTTAAGATGGGGTGCAATTTGCAGGAGAACATCGTCTGTGTGGAGTTCGACGGGGATGACAAGGGGTATTTCCGGGATAAGACCCTCTATGACCTTGTGCGCCACAGCCGGGACTATGACGAGTTCATCGATCAGGCATCCTATGAGGAGTTCAAGCCCCAGATCGATGCGGTGATGCAGCAGACGCTGGATAATTACGCCACCAATCCCGGCAAATTTACCGCCTATCAGCTGACCCGCTTTACCAAGGTGTGGCAGTATGCCACCGGAGACGGCAACCGGGCGGATGTGTACCGGTTCGACTACGCTCTTATGCCCGAAAAGCCGTTGGAGATCGGTTGGGCGGGCGGTGCGTATCTGGACAGTCAGATGCGGATGCAGGGCTTTTCCGACTGCGGCAATGTGGTGGCCCGGTACCGGGGCGATACCCTGCTGGGGCTGGTATTCATGGGAAATGACAACAGCTATGTGCCGCCCTTTGACGAGGACTGGGACTGGGCCAACGGTATGCTGGCCGCCATGGAGCAGGCCGCCTCCGCCCCCACGCTGACCACCGAAACGTTTTCCATTCAGGGGCTGAAGGTGGAGGTGAGCAATGTGTGCCTGACCAAAAAGGGCACCGTGCGGGAGGATGAGTCTCAGGTCTTTGAAAACGACGTTTTCGTGGTCTATCCCGGCGCGGTGCTGACAGTGCTGGAGGCGCCGACCTTCCGGGATACCGACGGTGTGGAGCATGGAGATTTCGTTTACTATTCCCACGGCGGCGCCCAGCAGCTGGAGCTGTGGCCCGGCATGACGGTGGAGGTCGAAGATCGCTCCGCCATTGTGAATGATAGCTTCAGCTGGTTGGTTTTACAGATGTACAGCGGTATGTAAGCAAAAAAAAGACCGGTCAACCGACCGGTCTCTTTTTATGCCTTTTTCACCTTGGCGTCGAAGCCGTCCTGCCAGTGGGAGAAGCGGAAGTACAGGAAATA
>USMI01000109.1 GCA_900555735.1 uncultured Eubacteriales bacterium
AAGATGAACTCCACATACATCAGCACGCCGTAGGCCGCCACGCCGTTCTGGCCCGCCAGCCGCAGCAGCTGGAAGTTGTACAGCATGCCCACCACCGAAGCCGTCACGTTGCTGACCAGCTCCGACGCGCCGTTGCCGCTGGCCTGCAGGATGGGACGCAGCTCCAGCTTTGTTCTGGTCATCCGCAGCAGGCTGGAATTGGGCCGCAGGAAATACACCAGCGGCAGCACGCCGCCCACCACCTGACTGATGCCGGTGGCAATCGCCGCGCCGGCCACGCCCCAGCGGAACACCGCCATGAACAGCGCGTCCAGCGCCATATTGGTAACGCCTGCCGCCACCGTGATCCACAGACCCAGCTTGGGCTTTTCCGCCGCGATCAGGAAGCTCTGGAACACGTTCTGCAGCATAAAGGCGGTGTTGAAGGCCAGCACGATGCGGCCGTACAGCACGCAGTCCGCCAGCATCTCCTCATCCGCGCCCAGGAAAATGGAGATGGGCTCCATGTAGATGACGCCCACGGTGGAGATAATGACGCCGCAGATGAGGGTCACCACGATCATCATGGTAAAGTACTGGTTGGCCCGGTGCTTGTCGCCCTCGCCCATGGTCTTGGCCACCAGAGCGCTGCCGCCGGTGCCGAACATGAAGCCGATGCCGCCGAAGATCATGATGAAGGGCATCACCAGATTCACCGCCGCAAAGGGTGTCTTGCCCACAAAGTTGGACACGAACAGGCCGTCCACCACGCCATAGATGGAGGTGAACACCATCATGATGATGGACGGCAGCACGAACCGCAGCAGCATTTTATAGGTAAAGTGATCGGATAACTGAATTTTCATGGTCTTACTCCTTGCTCTGTTCCACAGCGCGGGGCAGATATTGCCGCAGGGCCGTGTTATAGCGGCGGCACAGGGACAGGAACTGCGCCTGCTCCGCTTCCGTCATGGTGTTCATAGCCGCCGTCTCCGCCGCCATCACCGGGTCCACGGTGCGGCGGACCAGCGCCTCGCCCCGCTCCGTCAGCACCAGATACTTGCTGCGGCGGTCGCGCCCCTCCGTCAGCCGGAGGAAGCCCTCCCCGATCAGCTTTTTCAGAGCGGAATGCACCGTCTGCTTGGGCTGATATACGGCGGCGCACACGCCGCTCTGGGTCATGGGACGCTCCGCCTCCCGCAGGGCGTACAGCACCCAGAAGGCGCAGTCCGACAGTCCGAAGCCGCGGGCCGCTGCCCGGTACAGGTCGTCCTGCTCCTTATAAAGCTCGTTATATGCCGCCAACGCGCCGCGCTGCTCCATTTGTGTCTCCTCCGTTTGTCTGAAATCGGACTTTCGCAGTATAGTCCGATTTCAGACATTTGTCAAGAGGACTTTTCGCAAAAAATAACGGGCCGTTTTCGGCCCGTTATTTTTATTCAGAACGACACCGTCAGCAGCATCTTGAAGCGCTCCTGTCCATAGACGGCATGAGGCACATCCTTGGGCATCACCAGCGTCTCGCCCTCGGTCAGCACGAATACGTCGCCGCCCACGGTAAAGCGTCCCACGCCCTCCAGCACCGTCACCATGGCGTCACCGCCGCTGGCGTGGGTGGAGATCTCCTCGTCCCGCTCAAAGGAAAACACGGTAACGCTCATCAACTCGTTCTGCACCAGCGTCTTGCTGACTACCTGCCCCTCCTGATAGGCCACCAGGTCCTTCAGCAGCAGCTTTTCCTTCTTGGCAATATTCTTATACATGATCGTACCTCCTGTTGTTTTTCCTATTTTCTGCCGTGCCGCCCGCGCTTATCCCGCTTGTCCACCGTTACGGTGAACATAATGGGCAGGTCGATATGCAGCGGCGGCAGGCGCAGATGCTTGACATATTGATTGTAAAAATCCGGAAAGCTCATAGGCTCCGGCGCGGAGGAGTTGGGAAAGGCATAGCGTCCGTCCCCGCACCGGCGCACCAGCACATAGTGACGGGAGCGGCCCGTGTGATACCACAGGATACCGGCCTTGGCGTTCTTCAGATCCCGATAGCGCAGACCGGTGATCTTCATGCCGAAGCGGTACACGCCACGGCAGACATGGCCGATGGTGGTGCCCATCACGCCCCGCAGGAACACCCGCTCATGGAAAAACTGCCAGACCTCCGTCTCCGTGACCGGCTGGGCGAAGTAACGGGCGGCGTTATACACCGCCATAAAGCCGCAGCCCTGCTTTGCCACCGTGCGGCAGCCGTAGGGGATATCGGTCATCAGGCTCTGGCTGATCAGATAGCCGTCCTCGTCACGGCAGCGGGCGGGAATGTCCATGGCGACGCCTCCTTGCGTTTTTCTGTATCATACCATCTTTCCGTGAAAAGGGCAAGGCGCGGCGTTGCGATTTCCCCGGCAATATGATAGAATGAGCAAAAACACAGGAGGTCTGAACATGAAGCTTTCCTTCTTCTTGGGCAGCGCCCCGCAGGCGGGCTGCGCCTGCTACGCGGACACCGCGCGGCGCGGCGGTATTCCGGTAACGCCGCCGGTATATGACGGCCATCCCCACGAGACGGCAGTGCTGACCGCATGCTACCATCAGGTGCTGGACGCAGCCCTCTCCGGCGGCTATGGCAGCGTAGCCATCCCCACGCTGGGCGCGGAGGGCGGCTGGCCGCCCCAGTTCGCCGTTCCGGCAGCGCTGGTGGCGGTGGAGAACTGGAACAAGGCCCATCCGGTCGCCCAGCTGGCGGTAACGCTGTGCGCGCCGGATCAGCGCACCTATGCGCTGTATGAGGAGTTCGCCGTCACGGAGAAGGACGCGCCCATTCCCGGAAATGTGGTGGGCTTTTTCCACGAATACGGCCCCAACGGCTGGTTCAGCAACTGGTATCCGGCGGTGTTCACCGTGGACGGCGTGACGTACCTTAACGCGGAGCAGTATCTGATGCATCAGAAGGCCCTGTGCTGCGGCGATACCGCCACCGCCGCCAGAGTGATGGAAAACCCTGATCCCAAGACGGTAAAGCTGCTGGGCCGGGCCATCACCCCCTATGACGACGCCAAATGGGTGGCGGTACGGCAGGAGGTCATCTACCGGGGACTGCTGGCCAAGTTCGGCCAGAACAACGGCCTGAAGCACCAGCTGCTGTCTACCGGAGACGCCCTCATTGCCGAATGCTCCCCCAACGACCGCATCTGGGGCATCGGCATCCCGCTGGACGATCCCCGCCATCAGAATCCCGCCCAGTGGCAGGGCGAGAGCATTCTGGGCAAGGCCCTCATGCGGGTACGGGAGACCCTGCGGCAGGAAAACGCATAAAAACAGCCCGTGGAGCGCTGCTCCACGGGCTGTTTTTATGTATAGTATAGCTATTTGTCCCCTGTCCCACCCTGCCGGGGAAATCGACGCCGCGGTAGTAACGATGCATTGTTCTGATGCGCGTGTGCGGTATGCGGCGCGTGCATCATACAGTGGGGGATCGAACCCCGGAGCTGCGCCCGCTCCATCCATACTGCGAGGACTCATTCTCAGCCTCAGAGATAGCGCCCGCCTTTTCCCGGCTCCTTGATATACTTATTGCAGCTCTGTTGTCCAGTTCAGGGACTGGATGGTCTCCTCCAGCAGCCGCAGGTCGCGGGACATATCGTCCACCTGCTTCTGCATCTGGGACACCTTCACGGTGCTGACGATCCTGATCTCGGTACGCAGGCCCCGGGGCACCACGTCGCTGGCGTTCTGCAGAAACTCCCGGTAGAGGCCCAGCTTCATTTTCAGGCAGTCCCGCCGGGCCAGCAGGGCCGTCAGGCTCTCGCCTGTTTCGCTGCGTGCAGCGGTGTTGGTCAGGTTGATGCGGCAGATCAGCTCCTCCAATTCGGCGCTGAGGCGCTCCAGCTCGGCAAGCAGCTCCTTGGGCTCCTCGGCGGGCTGCTCGCCCTCCTGCACCTTGGCGTTGTTCATCAGCCGGGAGCCCAGCTGGGCCATGCGGCGCTGGAGGTCGGCCCGTTGGGCCAGTGCGTTGGCAAGCTTCATGATATCACTCCTTGATGGTGTAGCCCTGTTCGGCCAGATACTGATACAGCTGGTGGATATGCTCGTGGTTGCGGGTCTCCACCACCATGCGGACACGGCAGGAGCCCACGCCCACCTTCATGCTGCTGCGCTCGTGGTACACCTCCAGCACGTTGACGCCCTCATGGGACAGCGCCGCCAGATAGGTGGCCAGCGCGTTGGGCTGGTCAGGCAGCACGGTGGAGAAGCTGGCGATACGCCCCTCCGCCGTCAGGCCGTGCTTGATGATACGCTCCAGCATGGTCACGTCCACGTTGCCGCCGGACAGCAGGGCGCACACGGTCTTGCCCTTCACATCCAGCTTTCCGGACATGACGGCCGCCACGCTGACGGCGCCGGCGCCCTCGGTAATGAGCTTCTGCTTTTCCAGAATGGTCAGGATAGCGGCGGCGATCTCGCTCTCGCTGACGGTGACTACCTTGTCCACATACTGGCGGCACATGTCGAAGGTCAGCGTTCCCGCGGTCTTGACCTGAATACCGTCGGCCATGGTGCCCACCTGCGGCAGGGTGATGATCTTATCCTGACGCAGCGCCTCGTACATGCTGGCCGCGCCCTCGGCCTGCACGCCGATGACCTGACAGGAGGGCTTCAGCTCCTTGACGGCCTTGGCCACGCCGGAGACCAGTCCGCCGCCGCCGATGGCGGTGACGATCATGTCCACATCCGGCAGCTGCTGCAGGATCTCCAGACCGATGGTGCCCTGACCGGCCATGATGCTGTAATCGTCAAAGGGATGGATGAAGGTATAGCCCTTCTCGTCCCGCAGGCGGATGGCCTCGGCATAGGCGTCGTCATACACACCGGGGACCAGCACCACCTCCGCGCCATAGCTGCGGGTGGCCTCGATCTTGGACAGGGGCGCACCCTGCGGAATACAGATCACCGCGTGGATGCCCATGTCGCGGGCGGCAAACGCCACGCCCTGCGCATGGTTTCCGGCGGAGCAGGCAATAACGCCCCTCGTCTTTTCCTCGTCAGACAGCGTGGCGATCTTATAATACGCGCCACGCAGCTTGAACGCGCCGGTCTTTTGCAGGCAGTCGGCTTTCAGGAACAGGCGGCACTCATTGGTGATACCGGTGCTGGGGATCACAGGGGTCTTGTTGATAACGCCGGACAGTACGCGCTGGGCGTCGTGCAGCATAGCCATAGTCAGCATAGCAGTTCCTCCTTCACAATTGTGCGTGGGACGTATACATTATTGAGTTTTCTGTATTTATAGTAGCATACGCCGCTGGCAAATGCAAGCCATTACAGACGTTTTTTCGCAAATTTGACAAACCGGGAAGTTTTGTCTATAATGCTATATTGGTTTTATGTTCTCTTGCAAAAAAGATTCCATTTAAAAAGGAGTTACATACACATATGGAGCAATACAAACGCCGGCCGGGCGACCGGCGGGATGGCCGGCTGCTGCGGGAGCTGGACTCTCTGCACTTCATCACCGGCATCATCTACCCCAACCGCTGCGATAACGAGGCCTATATCTCCCAGCGCATCGACCTGACGGCCATCAACGCATACCTCGCCAAGAAGAACGAGATGAAAACGGACTTTCCCTATACTATGTTCCACCTGATCGTGACGGCCCTGCTGAAAACCATCACCCTGCGGCCCAAGCTGAACCGTTTCATCGTCAACAGCAACTTCTATCAGCGCAACGAGGTGTCCGCCGCCTTCGTGGTGAAGAAGCAGTTCTCCGACAAGGGCGCCGAGGCGCTGGCCTTCCTCCACAGCAAGGAGGACTTCACCGTGGAGGACGTGCACGAGTATATCCGCTCACAGGTACAGTCCTGCCGGGGCGAGAAGGCGGATTCCTCCACCGAGAACATGGATATCCTCAACAAGCTGCCCCGGTGGCTGGGCAAGACCGCCGTCAAGTTCATCATGTGGCTGGATAAGCACGGCTGGGTACCCAAGGACATGGTGGCTACCGACCCCTATTACAGCTCCGTTACCCTGTCCAATCTGGGTTCTATCAAGCTCAAGTGCGGCTATCACCACCTGACCAACTGGGGCACCTGCTCCCTGTTCTGCATCATCGGCGAGAAAAAGCTGTCCCCCATCTACGACGCGCAGGGCAACGTGACCATGCACGAGACGCTGGATCTGGGCCTGACCATCGACGAGCGGCTGGCCGACGGCTATTACTATTCCAAGTCGGTGCGGCTGCTGAAATACCTGCTGGAGCACCCCGAAGAACTGGAGAAGCCTTTGAAGGAGGAAGTACAATATGAGTGAAGTCAAGACCCCGTGGAAGGACTATCTGGGCGACGTGCCCATGCACCTGGAGTATTTTCAGGGCAGCATGTTCGACGCGGTAGAGAAGATCGCCGAGCAGTATCCCAATAACATCGCCTTCGATTTCATGGGCAAGTCCACCACCTACCGCAAGATGGTGCAGGAGATTGAAAAGTGCGCCAAGAGCCTGAAAACGCTGGGCGTGCGGCCCGGCGACAAGGTCACCATCGCCATGCCCAACTGCCCCCAGGCCATCTATATGTTCTATGCCGTGAATCTGGTGGGCGGCATCGCCAACATGATCCACCCCCTGTCGGCGGAGAAGGAGATCGAGTTCTATCT
>USMI01000110.1 GCA_900555735.1 uncultured Eubacteriales bacterium
GATAGGTAGCGCCAACATAAAAAAGGACACCATCCATTCGGATGGTGTCCTTTTTATGCTCTCAAATGCGCACCGTTCGCATCATTCTATTCATGACAAGTACCATTCGTGCAGACCTGCTTTACTGTCTGGTCGAGACCGGTAGCGGCAAGTCCGCTTACAATACCGACTGCTGCTGCAGAGATCACATCGTTGGCGGGAAAATCCGGCATGACATGCAGTCCGACAATTCCCAGCACGCCGCCAAAGGCGGCACAGATCACGGGGATCCATTTGTTGCTGAGCGGAGATGCCTTTACCAGAAGCCCCATGACATAGGCGATGATCGTAATAGCCGCGACGCCTGCGATTCCGAGATTCATGGAGTTTCCTCCTCTCCGGCAGGTCGTTTGTGGGGGACCTGCCTATCTCATTATATGTGTGCGATGCATGATATGCGGCTGCCTGATGGGAGCAATTAGCCGCCGAAATGGATTTGTGCAATGTCCACGAAGATGGCTGCAAAAATTCGAGTGAGATTGGAGAAGAAAGAGCTTGCATTTTGCCGCGGGTGCCGATATAATAATCAAGAAAATTTTGAGAGGGGGAACGCGCCATGACGACCGTATGCAAGACCAAGTGCAAAGCAGTTCCCACTGTTTTTGTTTCTATTATTGATATTGTTGTTTGACCGATGTTTTTCATCGGTCTTTTTTTTCGGCCTGCAGCCGCGACATTGTTTGGTAAGTAACTTCACATACAAGACACATGAAAGAGAGGAATCACGCCATGAAGAAAGAACTGGGCCATGTGGCCATCTACGACGCGAGAGAGTTGGGCGTCCCCCGTATGCTGCTGTTGGGTCTGCAGCACCTGTTTGCCATGTTCGGCGCCACCGTGCTGGTACCCATTCTGGTCAGCAAGTACGGCCTGCCCCTGTCCATCCAGACCACGCTGCTGTTTGCCGGCCTCGGCACGCTGCTGTTCCACCTGTGCACCAAGCTGAAGATCCCCGCCTTCCTCGGCTCCTCCTTCGCCTTTCTGGGTGGCTTCGAGGCGGTCGCCAATCTGAATGTAGGCAAGTTCGCCAATATGACCGGCGAGGAAAAGCTGCCCTACGCGCTGGGCGGCATCGTGGTGGCAGGTCTGCTGTATCTGGTGCTGGCGTTGCTGTTCAAGCTGGTGGGCGCCAAGAAGGTCATGCGCTTCTTCCCGCCCATCGTCACCGGCCCTATCATCATCCTGATCGGCCTGAACCTGTCCGGCACCGCCATCGCCAGTGCCTCTACGAACTGGTGGCTGGCACTGGTGGCCATCGTGGTCATCATCGTGGCCAACATCTGGGGCAAGGGCATGGTCAAGATCATCCCTATCCTGCTGGGTGTGGTGGTCAGCTATGTGGTTGCGCTGATCTTCGGTCAGGTGGACTTCACCGAGGTTGGTCAGGCCGACTTTGTGGGCCTGCAGAAGTTCGTCATCGCCAAGTTTGACATCACCTCCATCCTCGTCATGGCCCCCATCGCCATCGCTGCCATGATGGAACACATCGGCGACATCTCCGCCATCTCCTCCACCACCGGCAAGAACTTCATCGAGGATCCCGGTCTGCACCGCACCCTGCTGGGCGACGGTCTGGCCACCGCCTTCGCCGGTATGTTCGGCGGCCCCGCTAATACCACCTACGGCGAGAACACCGGTGTTCTGGCCCTGAGCCGCGTCTACGACCCCCGGGTCATCCGTCTGGCCGCCCTGTACGCCATCATCCTGAGCTTCTCCCCCAAGTTCGACGCACTGGTGAACTCCATCCCCACTGCCATCGTGGGCGGTGTCAGCTTCGTCCTCTACGGTATGATCTCCGCCGTCGGCGTTCGCAACGTGGTGGAGAACCGCGTTGATCTGACCAAGTCCCGCAACCTGATCATCGCCGCCGTCATCTTCGTCTGCGGTCTGGGCTTCGCCTCCACCGGCGGCATCACCTTCACCGTGGGCAGCGCCGACATCACACTGACCGGCCTGGCCATCGCCGCCCTGGCGGGCGTGATCCTGAACGCCGTCCTGCCCGGCAACGACTACGAGTTCGGCAAGAGCGTCGAGGGCGACGCCAGCGCCGACCTGGGCAGCTATTGAGCCATATCTTGAATGGATACCGGGCCGCGCGGCCCACACCCCGGGGACGCACGGACAAAAGGCAGGCATCGTAAGATGCCTGCCTTTCTGTTGCCTGTTTCCGTGCAACACCGGAGAAAAACACCCCGCATAATAGGGCGGCATACACTGTAACGGTGCCGCTGAATAACGTGTGGGGAGGACACAAAGGATGAAAAACGAAACTTCTGTTATGGCCATTCTGGCGGCGGCGCTGGGTGCGCTGTGCAGCTACGCTTCGGCGCTGGTGGTGCCGCTGGCGGTGCTGATCGCCGTAATGCTGGCGGACTATGCCAGCGGTATGGCAAAGGCATGGAGCGCGGGTAAGCTCTGCTCCAAAACCGGCCTGCGCGGTATCCTGAAAAAGTTGGGCTATCTGGTGCTGGTGGGTGTAGCCGGTGTGGTGGACTGGCTGGTGCGTTACGGCCTGACCCAGGTGGGGGTGGAGGTCAGCTTTCAGTTCCTGATGGCGGCGATGGTCATCGTCTGGCTCATCATCAACGAATTGATCTCCATCCTGGAAAACGTGGCAGCGCTGGGCGGCCCGGTGCCGGGCTTTTTACGCAAACTGTTGACGCGACTGAAAGTCGCCGTAGAAACAAAAGCAGGGGAGGGGGACAAAAATGCAGATCAATGAAGTTGCCTATAAGTGGGCGGGCCAGTTGACCCGTCGGACGGCCACCCGCCGCATTATCCTGCACCACGCCGCGGCGGTAACGTGTACGCCGCAGCAGGTCCACCAGTGGCACCTGGCCAACGGGTGGACGGGGATCGGTTATCACTTTTTCGTCCGCAAGGACGGCACGGTCTACCGCGGCCGTCCGGAGGACACCGTGGGCGCCCACGCCGGGAACAATAACTACGACAGCCTGGGCGTCTGCTTCGAGGGCAGCTTTGACCGCGAGACCATGCCTGACGCCCAGCTGCGCGCTGGGCAGGAGCTGGTGGCATACCTGAAGCAGAAGTACGGCATTTCCACCGTCCAGCGCCACAGCGATGTGAACGCCACCGGCTGTCCCGGGGACAATTTCCCCTTTGATGCCCTGGCGGGCGCGCAGGCTGCAAAGCCTGCGGTGCCGGCGCCGGTGGTCTCCGGCACGACGCTGACGCTGCCATTGCTGACCACCGCCAGCCGCGGCGATACCGTGCGCTGTGTACAGGCAGCGCTGACCGGATTGGGCTATGATGCCGGCGGGGCGGACGGTATCTATGGGACCAACACCGCCGCGGCGGTCAAGCGTTTCCAGGCATCCCGGGGCATTGCCGCTGACGGCTTGGTGGGCCGTGATACCTGGCACAAGCTGCTGGGTGCGTAGAAAAAATAGCGTGCGGAAAGAGGGCGGCGTCGGCCGCCCTCTTCTCTTGTATCCGAAAGCCCCCATGCGGACGCATGGGGGCTTTCATTATGCCAGAATGTTCTTCAGGTCCGTCAGACCGGGTACATTGGTCACCACCAGCACATGATCTCCCGGCTCAATGGTGGTCATGCCGCCGGGAATGATGGTCCGGCCCTCCCGCACGATGGCGGCCAGCAGGACGCCGTGGCGCAGGGGCAGCTTCATCAGCGGCGTGTGCAGTATGCCGTTGCCGTCGTTGCTGGCAGTGAATTCCAGAGCCTCCACCTTGCCGCCCAGCAGCTTGTACAGTGACTCCACCGCCATGCCTTGCGAGTTGGCCAGTGCGCGGACGTAGCGGGTGATCTGGTTGGCGATGATATCCTTGGGACTGATGATGCTGCCCAGTCCCGTCTCCTGTACCAGCTCCATGTAGTTGGGACGGGTCATTTTCGCCAGCACCTTCCGTACACCGGCACGGCGGGCGGCCAGGGCCATCAGCAGATTTTCCTCGTCACGGCCCGTCAGTGCCACGAAGCCGTCCGCACCGAACAGGTTTTCCGATTTGATGAGGTCGATGTCCGTGCCGTCGCCCTCGATGATCATGGCGCCCGGCAGGTCCTGAGACAGCCGCAGGCACTTATCATGGTCCTGCTCCACCACATGGACCCGCGTGCCGGCCCGTGCCAGCTCCCAGCTCAGGTACATACTGATTCGGCTGCCACCCAGGATAGATACATCCTTTACCCGCTGGAGGCTGCGGCCCATGCTCTTGAGCATTTTGTGCAGCTCGGCCTTGCTGCCCACCATGTACAGCCGGTCCTCCAGCTGGGGCACGAAGGCACCGTTGGGGATGATGAACTCATCGCCCCGCTGGGCGGCGCAGATCAGTACCTCTGCCACGCGCTCCCGGTGAAAGTCGCTGAGGCTGCGGCCGAGGATGGTATCCTCCGGGTGCAGCTGAAAGCCGATCATGTCGATGCGCCCGCCGGCAAAGGGCTCCACGGAGATGGCTGCCGGGAAGCTGAGGATCCGTGCGATCTCCTGCGCCGCGGCCAGGTCGGGATTGATGACCATATCCAGGCCGATCTCCCGCTTGAGCATATCCGCGTCCCGGCGGTATTCCGGGTTCCGCACCCGGGCAATGGTGTGCTGCGCGCCCACGCTTTTGGCGATCAGCGCGCACACCAGGTTCGTCTCGTCCACGCCGGTGACGGCGATGACCAGGTCGGCGTCCCGCGCCCCGGCCTCCATCAGAACGCTGATGGAGGCGCCGTTGCCGTGGATGCACAGCACGTCCAGTGTGCTGTCCGCACGGTTCAGGTGGGCGGCCTCATCGTCCACCACCGTGATGTCGTGCTTTTCCTGGGTCAGCTGCTGGGCGATGGCATAGCCCACCTTGCCGCAGCCTACGATGATGATCTTCATGCGTCCTCCTCTCCGCCCGAGGGGGCGGCGGTCTGCCTCTTTTCCAGCAGGGCGGCGGAAAACTCCGCGCCCAGTATCAGTATCTGTCCCGACATATACAGCCACAGCAGCACCACGATCACCGTGGCAATGGAGCCGTACAGCACCGAGTAGCGTCCCAGGTGCTCTACGTAGTACGAAAACGCCATGCTCAGCACCATCCACGCCGCCAGTGAACCGCCCACGCCGGGCAGCACCTCCCGCAGCGGCCGGCGCTGGCCCTGGGAGAGCATATACAGGATCACCAGCGTGATAGCCATGACCACCGCCAGCAGCACGAAGCGCAGGGAACTCCACGCGGTGATGAACGAGTCGGTGATGGTGATGAACCGTCCGACAAACTCCAGCACGGACCGTCCCACCACCACCAGCACCAGCGTCACGGCGATAACGACGATCAGCCATACAGTGAACAGCAGGATCCGCAGCTGGCTGCGCCACAAGCTCTCCGGCGCGCTGCGGCCAAAGGCCTTGCGGAGCGAGTGCATCAGGCACCCGGAGGCCCGCATGGGGAACCAGATGGAGAAGATGAGACTGAACCACAGCAGCTGACGGCTCTGGTTGGCGGAGACGTACTCCAGATATGAGCGCACCACATCCACCACATCTGCCGGCAGCAGCGGCTCCAGTACGGAGGTGATATACGCCACGTCCAGTTCCAGCAGACCCAGCAGGGTGCTGATGAAGATCAGCAGGGGGAAGATGGCGAACAGCAGATAATACGTCAGCGCCGCGCTGTCCCGGGCTACGTCGTGGGTATAGTACCGCAGCACCATGTCGGCGGCCAGCCGACCGGTGTGGGTGCGGGGGAATTTTTTGTTACCACTCATATCAACATACCTCGGATGTTTAGTATACCATGATTGTTGGTAAAATCAAAGCATAATTTATCGGCGCGGCTATTCTCTCCCGGCGGGCTCAATTTTTTACAAAAAACCGAAAAAATAAATTTTTTATTAAAAAAAGTATTTCAGGTTGTCGAAACGTGAAAAGCATGCTATAATACTATAAGCGTAACTGGAAATAATAGGAAATCACTTTATCATTATTATACATGAGTGGAGGACGTATTATGGATAATCTGACTACCATCGTTCGTGACGAGATCTCGCGGCAGTACCGGAGCGTGCGGCAGTTTGCCTTTGCGGTGGGCGTGCCCCTGTCCACCATCAACAGCGCCCTCCACAACGGTGTCGGCGGTTCTTCGTTCGATACCGTCATGCAGATCTGCAAGACGCTGGGCATCAAGGCGATGGCCGATGATGCCGCCTTCTATCTGACCGATGATACCGAGCAGCTGCTGACCCAGTACGCCAAGCTGGACGACTACGGCCGCCACACTGTGGCCTCCGTCATGCAGGTGGAATACGAACGTTGCTCCAAGCTGAACAATCTGGACGACTGACACATACGGCCCACCGCTCTCCGGCGGCGGGCCTGTTTTTTCCGCCGCCGCTGTGCGGCGGCTTTTTTCGCTTTTTTATTGCAAACACCGCTATGCTGCGATACAATATATACGATAGATTTGTTGATGAATTTATATTATATTAGGTGTTGATATTACCATCGATTAACAAGGATTTGATTGCCAAGCGGGAATCGCTTTGCTGAGTACAATGGCCGGCCGGCTGCGGAGGAAGTCTATGGAACAG
>USMI01000111.1 GCA_900555735.1 uncultured Eubacteriales bacterium
GGCATCGAGGAGCAGCTGGGCATCCCCTATGTGGAGATGGACGAGCTGCTGGCCAAGTCCGACTTCGTGTCCGTCCATGCTCCCGCTGTGGACGGCGGCGCGCTGATCTCCGCTGAGAACATCGCCAAGATGAAGGACGGCGTGGTGGTCATCAATACCTCCCGCGGCACCAACGTGGACGAGGCCGCTCTGCTGGCCGCTCTGGAGTCCGGCAAGGTGCGTGCTGCCGGTCTGGACGTGTACGCCGACGAACCCGCCACCAACAAGGCGCTGTACAGCCATCCCATGGTTTCCTGCACGCCTCACATCGGCGCCGCCACCGTCGAAGCGCAGAAGCGCATCGGCGCGGAGATCGTGGACATCATCAAGGCCATGTAATTGACCCGCCAAGACGAAAAAACATAAAGAAAGAGGGCGCTTGCGCGTCCTCTTTCTTTATTTCCCGCTCCACAGCTCCGGGCACAGCCATATGAAGAACGCGAACGCCGGAAAGCTCAATACCAGTACAGTGGTTTCCTCAAACCCCAGCAGTATCAGGCCCAGCTCCACACCAAATGCTGTACTGATGCCGATGATATCACGCTTTCGGCGGGGCAGCTGTTCCAGCTTTTTCCACCACTTTTTCATGTCGTCACCCCTTGTTTTTAATATAGCCTAATATTCGGCAATATTCAAGAGAAACTATTCCCTGTATGCTTAACAGCAGCAGGGAGGTGACAGGAAGTGATCGTGTTTGACCCGTTGTGGGAAACAATGAAGCGCCGTGGGATCAGCCAGTATGCGCTGATAAAGGAGCATGGCGTCAGCACGGGAACACTGGATGCTCTGCGGAAGAATCGCAGCATTACCCTGAACACGCTGAACGACCTGTGCCGCATCCTGCAATGTGACGTAGAGGATATCATCCGTTACATTCCGGAAGAATAAGTTGCTAAAAAAAGAGGGCGCTTGCGCGTCCTCTTTTTTTGCTTACTTCACCACGAGCTGGTTGCTGGCGCTGCCGAAAATGTCCTGCCATGCGGCATCCACCTTGGCGGCCTCGTCCTGTGCCAGCTTTGCCTCGTCGGCGGTGTTTTCATCCGGCGTCTGACCAAGGATCAGCAGCGCCACATAGTTGCCGTTGACGAACAGGCGGGCCTGCTCAACCTGCGCCACATTCATGCTATACATACGGACGTAGTCCAGCACCTGATCGTAGCGCTCCTGCAGCAGCGCGGCGGCATCTTCGGCGTAGCCGTCCTTCACCTTCAGCACCACGGCGGTGCTGGGGTCAAGGGCGCTGTTCTCGCTGCTCTCGGCGGCCCAGCTGTCAATCTTGCTCATGTCCAGACCGTAGTAGTTGGTCATACGATCCTCGTCCTCCGCCAAGTCGCAGCCGTAGCTGTCGCCCAGCTTTTCCTTCAGTGCGTCCAGCACCTCCTGCGCGGTCTTGTCAACGGTCGTGTTTCCGCTGTCCTTGTTTCCGTTGTCGTTGGAATTGCCGCAGGCGGCGAGAGACAGCACCATCATCAGTGCCAGCAGCAGAGCAGTTGCTTTTTTCATCATTTTCATGGTTCATGACCATCCTTTCTGTCTGGTTGCCGCCTGATTAGACGCAGCGAAACGCGGAAAGGTTCCAGAGAATGAAAAAATTTTTTATGCCCGGTCCGGAGAACGAAAGAGAAGGCCGGGGAACATTTGCTCCCCGGCCTTCTCCGCGATACCGTTATTGTGTTTCGCTTCAGCGGCAGTCCTTGTTGTCCTTGGCGTTCTTGGTATTTTTGGTATTCTGGGTGTTCTGGGTGTTCTGGGTGTTGTTCTGGTTATCCTTGGTGTTCTTGCAATTCTTGTTTTCCATGAATTTGCACCTCCTTTATTTGTGCAAGCCTAGCATTTCCCGCGAAAACGCCGCCTATGCATGGAAAAAATAAAAATATCAGGCAAATTTGTGTTGACAAACCAAAAGGGAACAGGTATAATATTTCTGCAAAACAAAGAAGGTCGGTGCATCCGCCTCACCTCCCGCCGCAGGCAAAGAGGTCAACAGCGAAGTTTTCCAAAAGCCCGTAAAAGCGGCTTTCTGGTGTTGCGCGGATGTATGATCGCATTCGCGTTTTATTTTTGATTGGAGGTGCTTGTAGTATTAGCAAGGTAGTGCATCAACTGAACGAGGACATCAACGATCGCGAGATCCGGCTCATCGGCGAAAACGGCGAGCAGATGGGTATCGTGTCATCGGCCGAGGCGCTGCATATCGCAGAGGAGCGTGGTCTTGATCTGGTCAAGATCTCTCCGCAGGCTGTCCCCCCCGTATGCAAACTCATGAACTATGGCAAGTATCGCTTTGAGCAGAGCAAACGCGAAAAAGAGGCCCGTAAAAACCAGCATGTGGTGGAGATCAAGGAGATTCGCATGTCCCCCGGCATCGACGTGGGCGATTTCAACACCAAGCTGAAGAATGCCCAGAAGTTCCTTGCCGACGGCAACCGCGTCAAGGTATCCGTCCGGTTCCGCGGCCGCGAGATGGCCCACACCGAGATCGGCCGCGACCTGCTGACCAAGTTTGCCGAGCAGTGCGGCGAGGTGTCCACCATGGAGAAGTCCGCCAAGATGGAAGGCCGCAACATGTCCATTTTTCTGGCTCCCAAGGCCGGTAAATAAATTTGTATTCTTTTGTGACCACGCAATAGTAGGAAGGAGAAACAACTATGCCTAAACTGAAGACCCATAGCGGCGCAAAGAAGCGCTTCAATCTGACGAAATCCGGCAAGGTCAAGAGAGCTCACGCTTTCAAGAGCCACATCCTGACCAAGAAGGACACCAAGCGCGGCCGTCGCCTGCGCACCGGCACTTACGCCGACTGCACCAACGAGGCGACCATCCGTAAGATGATCCCTTACAAATAAGAGACGGAATCGTTAGAAATAGGAGGCTAATTAGATATGGCACGTGTTAAAGGCGCAATGATGACGCGCAAGAGAAGAAATAAGATGCTGAAGCTGGCCAAGGGCTACTGGGGCGCCAAGTCCAAGCACTTCAAGATGGCCAACGAGCAGGTCATGAAGTCCCTGACCTACGCTTACGTAGGCCGCCGCCTGAAGAAGCGGGACTTCCGTCAGCTGTGGATCACCCGTATCTCCGCTGCCTGCAAGCTGAACGGCATGAACTATTCCACCTTCATGCACGGTCTGAAGCTGGCCGGTGTGGAGATCAACCGCAAGATGCTGTCCGAGATGGCCATTAACGACGCCGTGGCGTTCACCGCCCTGTGCGACATGGCCAAGGCCAAGCTGGCGTAACTGAACATAAAAAAATCACCTGCCGCGCGGCAGGTGATTTTTTTATGGGTGAAGAGATAAGAGAGAAAAGCGAAGAGCTGCGGTATGCCGCGAAGCGGCATGATTGAAATCTTTTTATTCTTCCTCCGCCGGTTCCCACGGTATTTCCACCGCCACGCACCGGTTGATGTTCTTTCCCAGCTCGAAGAACTTCTTCTCGTAGTCGGTCATGACCCCCACGGGGCCGTCCGCATGCAGATCGCGGGTCACCTCCCGCAGCGACCAGCCGTACTGGGGGATCTCCTCCACCGACCACTCAAACAGCTTGTCGTTGTCGGTCTTGAAGTGGATCTCGCCGCCGTCCTTCAGCACCTTCCGGTACAGGTTCAGGAAGTTGTGGTGGGTCAGCCGCCGCTTGGACTGATTGCTCTTGGGCCACGGGTCGCAGAAGTTGATGTAAATGCGGTCGATCTCACCCGGCTCGAACATATCCGGCAGCAATGCCGCATCCACATCCACGAAATAAACGTTCTTCAGGCCTGCGTCTCTGGCCCGTTCCATGGCCACCACCATGGCGTCCGGTACCTTCTCCACGGCGATCAGCAGCACATCCGGCTCGGCCGCCGCCGTCCCCACGGTAAAGCGCCCCTTACCGCAGCCCAGCTCCAGCCGGATCTCCCGCGCCTCCGGCATCAGCTCCCGCCAGTGTCCCCTCTGGGCAAAGGGGTCCCGTATCAGCCACGCGCCGCAGGCCTCCATCCGGGGCACCAGATTCTTCTTTTTCCTCATTCGCATGGAAATTTCCTCCAATGATAAGCATAATCAGCCTGCCTATCATACCACAAAAACCGCCCCGTTGCAAACAGGAAAACGCCCTGCCGGCAAAGCCTGAAAACCCCACCTTCAAAATGTGCAAATTCTCTCGTTGACTTTTGTGGAATGTGCTAAAAAAGCGAAAAGCGGCGTCGATGGGGGTTGATAATTTTTAGACGAAGTACTATAATATAGGCTGTATGAGGAGCATTGTTTTCATTCCGTTAAAGTGGTAAGGAAACACTGTCCGAAAAGGAAGTAAGGAGGAGTTAACATGACGAATGTTCTGTTAGAGAAAAAGGGACACATCGCAATCGCCACCATCAACCGTCCCAAGGCGCTGAACGCCCTGAACAGCGACGTGCTCACCGATCTGGGCGAGCTGGTGGATATCGTCAATGCTGACAGCGAGATCCGTGCGCTGGTGCTGACCGGCAGCGGTGAAAAGGCCTTCGTGGCCGGCGCTGATATCGGCGAGATGAGCACCCTGACCCCCGAAGAGGGCGAGGCCTTCGGCAAGCACGGCAACGACGTGTTCCGCCGCATCGAGACCCTGCCTATCCCCACCATCGCCGCCATCAACGGCTTTGCGCTGGGCGGCGGCTGCGAGCTGAGCATGAGCTGCGACATCCGCATCTGCGCGGATACCGCCGTATTCGGCCAGCCCGAGACAGGTCTGGGCATCACCCCCGGCTTCGGCGGCACCCAGCGTCTGGCACGTCTGGTGGGTCCCGGCATGGCCAAGCAGCTGATCTACACCGCCAAGAACATCAAGGCGGACGAAGCCCTGCGCATCGGTCTGGTGAACGCCGTTTATCCGCTGGATGAGCTGATGGCCGCCGCTGAGAAGCTGGCCGAGACCATCGCCAAGAACGCGCCCATCGCCGTCCGCGCCTGCAAGAAGGCCATCAACGACGGTCTGGAGGCCGAGATGGACGACGCCATCGTCATTGAAGAGAAGCTGTTCGGCAGCTGCTTCAAGACCGCCGACCAGATCGAGGGCATGACTGCGTTCCTTGAAAAGCGCAAGCACGAGCCTTATCAGAACAAGTAACTCACACCGTTAATTAACAGGTTCGCCTGATGATTAAACAATATATTATTAGGAGGAAAACACATGAAAGTCGCAGTATTTGGTGCCGGTACTATGGGCAGCGGCATTGCCCAGGTTTTTGCAGCGAAGGGCCACACCGCTCTGATGTATGCTTCCAGCGTGGCAAGCGCCCAGCGTCATAAGGACAAGCTGGCTGCCTCTCTGAACAAGAAGGTCGCCAAGGGCAAGATGACTCAGGAAGCCGCTGATGATCTGATGAGCCGCGTCCTGGTCGAGGAGTTCGAGGCTGCCGCCGATGCCGATCTGGTCATCGAGTGCGTCGCCGAGAACATGGCCACCAAGAAGGAACTGCTGGGCCGTCTGGATGCCATCTGCAAGGAAGATGCCATCTTCGCTTCCAACACTTCTTCTCTGTCCATCACCGAGATGGCCCAGGGTCTGAAGCATCACCTGATCGGTATGCACTTCTTTAACCCCGTGCCCGCTATGAAGCTGGTCGAGGTCATCGCCGGCGGCAATACCCCCGCTGAGCTGGTGGACTACATCAAGAATCTGTCCGTCGAGATCGGCAAGACCCCCGTGGTCGTCAACGAGGCTCCCGGCTTCGTGGTCAACAAGATCCTGATCCCCTACTGCAACGAGGGCGTCTGCGTCCTGCAGGAGGGCGTCGCCTCTGCCGAGGACATCGACATCGCTATGCAGCTGGGCTGCAACCACCCCATGGGCCCCCTGCATCTGGGCGATCTGATCGGCTGGGACGTGGTGCTGAACATCATGGACGTGCTGTATAACGAGACTCACGACAGCAAGTACCGTGCCAACGTGCTGATCCGCAAGATGGTGCGCGCCGGCAAGCTGGGCATCAAGTCCGGCGAGGGCTTCTTCAACTACAACAAGTAAATTTCTGGAAAAGGAGAAAATAGTATGGATTTCCATCTGACTAAGGAACAGCTGCTCGTTCAGAAGATGTACCGCGAGTTCGCGGAGAACGAGGTCAAGCCCCTGGCCACCGAAATCGACGAGGAAGAGCGTTTCCCCATGGAAACCGTCGAGAAGATGGCAAAGCTGGGCATGATGGGCATTTACTTCCCCAAGGAGTACGGCGGCGCTGGCGCCGACGTTCTCAGCTACGCTATGTGCGTTGAGGAGCTGGCCAAGGTCTGCGGCACCACCGCAGTTATCGTGTCCGCTCACACCTCCCTGTGCGCCGCTCCCATCTTCGAGAACGGTACCGAGGAGCAGAAGATGAAGTATCTGCCCGACCTGTGCTCCGGCCGCAAGATCGGCGCCTTCGGCCTGACCGAGCCCGGCGCTGGTACCGATGCTCAGGGCCAGCAGACCACCGCTGTGCTGGACGAGTCCGGCGAGAACTACATCCTGAACGGCTCCAAGTGCTTCATCACCAACGGCAACGT
>USMI01000112.1 GCA_900555735.1 uncultured Eubacteriales bacterium
GATGCCCCAGGGGTCGGTGGCCTCGTCCAGAATGGAGCGCATCTTGGCGTTGATGACATCGCGGCTGGTCAGGGACTGATCCAGCTCCATCTCGCCGATGATGTTACGCAGGGTAGTGGCGGTCAGGTTCTCGATGGCGCTCATGGGGTACTCCACGCCGTAGGTATACAGCTTGGGGTCGGTGATCTGGAAGTAGATCACGGTGTCGATCTGCATGGTAACGTTATCCTTGGTGATGACAGGCTGGGGATCGAAGTCCGCCACCTGCTCCTTCAGGCTGATCTTCTTCACCACACGCTCGATAAAGGGCCACTTCCAGTGGAGGCCGTTGCCCCACACCGCGCTGAAGGAGCCCAGACGCTCCACCACAAATGCCTTGGACTGCTGTACCACATGGATGCTGCTGACCACAAGGATCAGGATCAGGACCACCAGTACGCCGATCGCAATATAGCCTCCCATTTTCTTTTCCTCCTTGTTTTTCTTAAAATAATGTACAGTTTTCCGGTTGCTTACACGTTATGCGGGACGTCCACATAGAGCTTGACGCCCTCGAGACGGATGACCGTCACCAGCGTCTCCGGGGCGATGACCGCGCCGGACTGGCTGCGGGCCGTCCAGGTCTTGCCGTCGATATACACCTCGCCGGAGGGGATGGTGTTGTCGATGGTCTCGGTGACGCGGGCCGTGCCGCCCAGGACACGGTCGGCGTTGGTGGCCACCTCGCCCTTTTTGCTGAGCTTCTTCACCAGGGGCCGTGTGGCGATGAGCGCCGCGATGGACACGATGAAGAACAGCACCACCTGCAGCCAGATGGCGGCGCCCAGCACTGCGGCGATGAGGCCCGCCGCGCTGCCGATGACGAACCAGATGGACACCAGGCCCACCGTGGCCGCCTCCGCCACGCCGAAGATGACGATGGCGGCGATCCAGATGATCGTTGACATATCTCCGCTTCCTCCTTTCAGGCACGCGCCGATCAGCAGCGCCAGCAGCGCTACGCCGAACAGGATACCCATGCCGATCCATTTACTTTTGGGGGACAGGTTGGTAACGAAAGAATCCAGTGAGGTGAGCAGACTGTCCTTCGGCGGCTGGGGCGTCTCCCGGGACGGTTGGGGCCGGCCGCTTTCCGGAACGGGATTCTCTTCGGCGAACATGTCGCCGATAGACACGCCGTAGCGGTTGCAGATATAGAGGATCTTATCCACCTCCGGGTAGCTGCGGCCGGATTCCCACCGGCTGACCGCCTGGCGGGACACCTGCAGCGCCTCGGCGAATTGCTCCTGGGTCAGTCCGTTATTCCGCCGCACCTCCTGCAGCCGATCACCAAAGGACATTGTCTCCCTCCTCCGTTTCTTTCTGGGGATATGGTACCACATTACATGAAATTGTCTATCAACTTCAGGTTGCGTTTGCATTTTTGCCGGATCTTTTCGCGCAACCTGAAGTTTACATGGCCTGTAAGGCCCCGATTTCCGGGTACTTTCTATTATACACGATAGACCGGGATTCTTCCACTGTTATTTTTTTGCCGTTTGCCTTGCGCTTTGGGAAAGATTTCGGTATACTGTATATTTATAACTGACATTTTTCGAGGTAGCGCGATGTATACATATGTGATCCCCTGTCTGCTGGGGCTGGAAAAACTGGTAAGCGATGAGTGCAAGCGTCTGGGCCTGCAGGACGTGAAGGCGGAGAACGGCCGCGTTCTGTGCCGGGGCACGCTGGAGGACTGCGCAAGGCTGAACATCAACCTGCGCTGCGGCGCGCGGGTGATGCTGGTGCTGGCGGACTTCCCGGCCCGCAGCTTCGAGGAGCTGTTTCAGGGCACCCGCGCTGTGGCGTGGGAGGACTATCTGCCCCGTGACGCGGCCTTCCCGGTGAAGGGGTACTCCATCTCCTCCCAGCTCCACGCCGTTCCCGCTTGCCAGAGCATCATCAAAAAGGCCATGGTGGAGCGGATGAAGTCCGCCTATCATCTGGAGCAGTTTCCGGAGACCGGCGCCAAGTATCAGGTGCGGTTCGCCATCTTCAAGGATCAGGTGCTGCTGACGCTGGACACCAGCGGCGAGGGCCTGTTCAAGCGGGGCTACCGCGCCGTGGGCGTGGAAGCGCCTTTGCGTGAGACGCTGGCGGCGGCGCTGGTGCAGCTGTCCCGCTACCGTGGCCGCGACCCCTTCTGCGATCCCTTCTGCGGCAGCGGCACCATCCCCATCGAGGCGGCGCTGATCGCCCGCAACCGGGCGCCGGGCCTGAACCGGGCCTTTGACGCGGAGCAGTGGGGCTTCGTGCCCAGCGATAGCTGGCAGCAGGCCAGGGACGAGGCCCGGGACAAGGAGTTCCACGGCAGCTACGACATCTGGGGCGGCGACGTAGACCCTCAGGCGGTGGCCATCGCCCGCTCCAACGCCCACAAGGCCGGCGTGGCGGAGGATATCCGCTTCGAGGTGGCCGACATGCGCATGTTCCATCGGGACAGCCCCTATGGCCAACTGGTCACCAACCCGCCCTACGGCCAGCGGCTGATGGAGAGGCAGGAGGCGGAGGAGCTGTACCGGGAGTTCGGCAAGGTATGGCGGAAACTCCCCGAGGGCTGGCGCGCGCTGGTGCTCAGCAGTCACACGGAGTTCGAGCGCACCTTCGGCCAGCAGGCCGCCAAGAAGAGGAAGCTCTACAACGGCATGATAAAGTGTGATGTGTTTATGTACGGGAATAAGGTGTGACTGGCTGGCATGAAATCTGACGATTTCGTATTTTGTAGGGGCCGGCGTCCTCGACGGCCCGTGCGGTATACGATCGCATTCCGAATAAACGGCGGGGCGTCGGGGACGCCGCCCCCTACGGACGTTTTAGCGGAAGTTGGGGGACAAAATTGTCCGTTCCTGCTCTATGATTGCCGCAGCAAAATTAAAGGTTTGTTCATCCTATTTCCCGCAGCGCTGATACAATAGAAAGAAATTACTCTTCGGAGGGGATATTACTGTGAAGCATATTTTTATCATCAATCCCAACGCCGGTAAGTACGACAGCCGGCAGCGCATCTACGATATGGCGGACGCTCTGCGGGAGAAGCACGGGCTGGATGTGCAGTGTATCCTCACCAAGAAGCAGGGCCACGCCACCGAGCTGGCCCGCAGGCTGTGCGACAGCGGCGAGGAGCTGCGGTTCTATGCCTGCGGCGGCGACGGCACCGTCAACGAGGTGGCCAACGGCGTCATCGGCTATGACAACGCCGCCATGACCGTGATCCCCGTGGGCACCGGCAACGACTTCCTGAAGAACTTCGGCGGCGCGGCAGCCCTGTTTGAGGACGCCGAGAACCTGTGGGACGGCCCGCAGTTCCCCATGGACGCCATCGATGTCAACGGACGTATCGCCCTGACCATCGCCTGCTCCGGTATCGATGCCCGCGTGGCCGCCGACGTACATAAATACAGCGAAAGCCCGCTGCTGGACGGCAAGACCAGCTATATCGCCTCGCTGGCGGTGAACTTCCTCTTCAAGGGCATCGCCTCCCACTGGACGGTGACGCTGGATGACGAGGTGATCGAGGACGATTTCTCTCTGGTGTCGGTGTGCAACGGCCGGTATTACGGCGGCGGCTTCATGCCGGTGGCCGAGGCCCGGATGGACGACGGCGTGCTGAACACTTTGGTGGTGAAGAAGGTCAGCCGCGTGACCTTTGCCAGATTTGTGGGGCCGTATTCCAAGGGCGAATACAGCAAGTTCCCGGAGTATGCCCGCTGTTCCACGCCTCAGGTTGTTCATATCCATTCGGCAAAGCCGGATATCGTCACCTGTCTGGATGGCGAGTGCATGACCAACAGCGACGTGACCATCCGCATGAGTGACAGGAAGCTGAACTTCTTCGGCCCGGAGGGCTGCTCCTGCAACGCCACGGCAAAGTGACTGGCGCAAAATCTTCGATTTTGCTGCCAAAGGGGTTGCGGCCGACTGCGCGCGTCCTTCGGACACACTAGCGGCCGAGAAGAATTTTTCTGACGCACATGTCGTCAGAAAAATGATTCGATTTTTTCGCGGCGTCCGCGCCGCGAACTCTGCGAGGCATTTATCCCTCGTTTGTGAATTTTTTGTGATTTTTTCATTTTCCCCTTGAAATTCAGGAAAAGTGTGGTATGATAATCAGCGTTAGCACTCAGAGAGTTCGAGTGCTAACGCTGAACTTGTTTTCGTAATGAATAAAAAATATAAGGAGGCAACCAACTATGAAGCTGACACCGCTTGCTGATCGTGTGGTGCTGAAGATGACTGAGGCCGAGGAGACCACCAAGGGCGGCATTATCCTGACCGGAAGCGCCAAGGAGAAGCCCTCTGTGGCAGAGGTGATCGCCGTGGGCCCCGGCGGTACTGTGGACGGCAAGACCGTTACCATGTCCGTGAAGGCCGGTGACAAGGTCATTACCGACAAGTACGCCGGTACCAAGGTGACGCTGGATGATGTGGAGTACATCATCGTCAAGCAGGGCGACATTCTGGCCATCGTGGAGTAACAATTAAAGGGGGAGCAGGCTTCCCCCTTTAGAACCCCCACCACCAGTCTGCGGACTGGTGACGCCGCCCAGGGCGGCTGGGTCAAAGTATTTTTGTGACGCGCATGTCGTCACAAAAATGATTGGAATTTGGCCCGATACTATCTCACAAATTGGAGGCAAGTTATATGTCTAAGATCATTAAGCGCGGCGACGAAGCCCGCAAGGCACTGGAAGCCGGCGTCAATCAGCTGGCCGATACCGTAAAGGTCACCCTCGGCCCCAAAGGCCGCAACGTGGTGCTGGATAAGAAGTTCGGCACGCCCCTGATTACCAACGACGGCGTCACCATCGCCAAGGAGATCCAGCTGGACGATCCGTTTGAGAACATGGGCGCGCAGCTGGTGCGCGAGGTGTCCACCAAGACCAACGATGTGGCCGGTGACGGCACTACCACCGCTACCCTGCTGGCACAGGCCATGATCCGCGAGGGCCTGAAGAATCTGGCCGCCGGTGCCAACCCCGTCGTTATGAAGAAGGGCATGGCCAAGGCCGTGGACGCCGCTGTGGCCGCCATCAAGGCCCAGAGCCAGAAGGTCAACGGTACCGACGATATCGCCCGCGTGGGCGCTGTCTCCTCCGGTGACGAGAACATCGGCAAGCTGATCGCCGAGGCCATGGAGAAGGTCTCCGCCGACGGCGTCATCACCATTGAGGAATCCAAGACCGCAGAGACCTACAGCGAGGTCGTCGAGGGCATGATGTTCGACCGCGGCTACATCACCCCCTATATGGTCACCGATACCGAGAAGATGGAAGCCATTGTGGACGATCCCTATATCCTGATTACCGATAAGAAGATCTCTGTCATCTCCGACATCCTGCCCCTGCTGGAGCAGATGCTGCAAAGCGGCAAGAAGCTGTTCATCATCGCCGAGGACGTGGAGGGCGAGGCCCTGTCCACCCTGCTGGTGAACCGCCTGAAGGGCGTGCTGAACGTGGTGTGCGTCAAGGCACCCGGTTTCGGTGATCGCCGTAAGGAGATGCTGCAGGATATCGCCATCCTGACCGGCGGCCAGGTCATCAGCGAGGAACTGGGCCTGACCCTGAAGGATGCCACCATTGATATGCTGGGCCGTGCCCGTCAGATCAAGGTCACCAAGGAGAACACCATCATCGTGGACGGCATGGGCGACCAGCAGGCCATCAAGGACCGTGTGTCCCAGATCCGTGCCCAGATCGGCGTCACCTCCAGCGAGTACGACAAGGAGAAGCTGCAGGAGCGTCTGGCCAAGCTGGCCGGCGGCGTAGCTGTCATCAAGGTCGGTGCTGCCACCGAGACCGAGATGAAGGAAAAGAAGCTGCGCATCGAGGATGCCCTGAACGCCACCAAGGCCGCCGTTGAGGAAGGCATCGTGGCTGGCGGCGGCACCATCTTCGTCAACGTGATCCCTGCCGTCACCGAGCTGCTGAAGAGCACCGAGGGCGACGAGAAGGTGGGCGTGCAGATGGTGGCCAAGGCTCTGGAGGAGCCCATCCGTCAGATCGCGGCCAACGCCGGTATCGACGGCTCCGTGGTTCTGGAGAAGGTCCGTACCTCCGGCCAGAACGGCTACGGCTTCGACGCCTATAAGGAAGTGTACTGCGACATGATCGCCAACGGCATCGTGGATCCCGCCAAGGTGACCCGCAGCGCGCTGGAGAACGCCGCCAGCGTGTCCGGAATGGTACTGACCACCGAGTCTCTGGTGGCCGACAAACCCGAGCCTCCCGCACCCGCTGCCGCTCCCGGCATGGGCGACATGGGCGGCATGTATTGATAACTCGCCGCAAAGGCTTTTGGGAGCGCGGCAAATGCCGCGCTCCCAATTTTTTTCAAAAAAGTATTGACAAAGCCCGGCAGCATATGCTATAGTAATTCGTGCCTGTCGAGCACATGGCGGCGTAGCTCAGTTGGCTAGAGCATGCGGTTCATACCCGCAGTGTCAC
>USMI01000113.1 GCA_900555735.1 uncultured Eubacteriales bacterium
AAGCGAAAATGCCCGTAACACAAGTAAAAAAGAGCAAAGAACGGCATAGCCGTTAAGCTATACCGTTCCTTGCTTCAATGTTTTCCTAAGTCACCGCCGCATCATGCGGGGCTTCTTTATTCCGTCTTTTCACTTGTCGCCTTTTCTCACATCTTACCACTGACACGCAGGCGGTTCAGTGCGCGTGACAGATTACCCTGAGCAATTTGATACTCCGCCATACTGTGCTTCTGGCGCAACTGCTCCTCTGCCTCCTGACGGGCGCGAAGGGCACGGTTTATATCAATGTCCTCAGGTCGTTCCGCCGCGTCCAGCAGTAGCAACATCCGCTCCCCGTCAATTTTGAATACACCTTGTGCCACAGCGGCACGGTGGGTCAACCCATCCTCGGTCTCGAACCGCAGCTCACCGTCGCACACAGCGCCGACGGTATTACTGTGCCCTGCCAAAACGCCGTACTCACCATCGACAGTAGGGATAATCACTGACACGCACCTGCCTTGGAAGAAAGGCACGCAGGCTGCCAGCACGTCCAGCTGAAATACCGCCGCCATCACATGCCGCCTTTCTGCAGTCCTTCGGCCTTGCGCTTTACATCGTCGATGGTACCCGCATTGAAGAATGCTGCTTCAGGATAGTCGTCCATAGTGCCGGACAGGATCTCCTTGAAGCCGCGCAGGGTCTCGCGCAAAGGCACGAACACGCCGGGCGCACCGCTGAACTTCTCTGCCACGTAGAAGGGCTGGGACAAAAAGCGCTGGATGCGGCGGGCGCGTGCTACGGTCTTCTTATCCTCATCACTGAGTTCTTCCATGCCCAGAATGGCAATGATATCCTGAAGCTCCCGGTACTTTTGCAGCGTGGATTGCACCGCGCGGGCGATATTGTAATGCTCCTCGCCCACGATATCCGGCTCAAGGATGCGGGAGGTAGACTCCAGCGGATCCACGGCGGGGTAAATACCCTGCTCGGCAATCTTACGACTCAGCACCGTAGTGGCGTCCAGATGGGAAAACGTGGTAGCAGGGGCGGGGTCGGTCAGGTCGTCAGCGGGAACATACACCGCCTGCACAGAGGTGACAGAACCATTCTTCGTGGAGGTGATGCGCTCTTGCAGCGCACCCATCTCTCCAGCCAGCGTAGGCTGATAGCCCACGGCGGAGGGCATGCGCCCCAACAAGGTAGATACCTCGCTGCCCGCCTGCACGAAACGGAAAATGTTGTCGATAAACAGCAGCACATCCTTGTGCTCCTCGTCGCGGAAGTACTCTGCCATGGTCAGGCCAGGCAATGCCACACGCATACGAACACCGGGAGACTCGTTCATCTGCCCGAATACCAGCGCTGTCTTGTCGGATACGCCGCTTTCCTGCATTTCGCCCCACAGATCGTTGCCCTCGCGGCTGCGCTCGCCTACGCCGGTAAAAATGGAATAGCCGCCGTGTTCCATGGCGACATTGTGGATCAGCTCCTGAATGAGGACGGTCTTACCCACACCGGCGCCGCCGAACAGGCCGATCTTACCACCCTTGGGGTATGGCTCCAGCAGATCGATGACCTTGATGCCGGTCTCCAGAATGTCCGCCGTAGGCATCTGCTCGGCAAAGGTGGGGGCAGGCCGATGGATCTCCCAGCGAGGGACGCTATCGTCCACCGGCTGCTCGCCGTCAATGGGTTCGCCCAGCACATTGAACATACGCCCCAGCGTTTTTTCACCCACCGGCACCGCGATGCCGTGACCGGTGGCGATGACGGACAGTCCGCGGCCCAGTCCATCGCTGTCTGCCATTACCACGCAGCGAACAGTCTTATTTTCCAGATGCTGCTCCACTTCCATGGTGTAGCAATGTCCGTTGGCCTCCACGGTCAGCGCCTCGTTGATGGCAGGCAGCTTCCCCTCTGGGAAGCGGACATCGATCACAGGGCCGGAAATGCCCGTGATAATACCTTGTTTCATTGCGGTCAGCCCTCTCTTTCTTTCTTACTGCGCTGTGCACGCTCACCGGCGGAGACTTCGGTGATCTCCTGTGTGATGGCCGCCTGACGTGCACGGTTGAACTGTACGGACAGATCCTTCAGCAGCTCCTCCGCGTTCTGATCCGCCGCGTTCATGGCGGTCATGCGAGCGCTCTGTTCACTGCAGAAGCTGTCCACCAGCGCACTGTAAATATAACCGGTCAGGCAGCTTCGCACGGCGTTGTCCAGCACCGCGCCGGGAGACGGCACAAACTCATACACCTTATCCCCGGCAGTCTCGGCGGCGGCAGCGGCGAAGTGGTCGCGGTGCAGCGGCAGAAGCTGAGCTTGCCGCACCACGGCCTCCAGCCCGTTCTTCATATCGGTATAAATGACCCACACGGCATTGATCTCTCCGGCATCGAACCGTTCCAGCAGCAGCTCGGCGATATGCCGCGCCCTGCCCAAAGTGGGATCCTGCGCTGTATACTGAAAGCTTTTTTCAATAGGAATATTCCGCTGCGTGAACCAGCGGCGGCCATATTCCCCCACCACATACAGCGCTGTATCCTTGTGGTCGGCCAGCAGCTGCTGAGCCTGCCGGATGGCATTCTGGTTGTAGGCCCCGGCCAGCCCCTTGTCCGCCGTGATCAGCAGGCAGGCCGTCACGCCGGGCAATGGCCTGGCATTACCGTCCACCGGCAGCAGATAACGGCTCTCAATGGTGCTGTCCGCGTTGAATACGCGTCCTACTTCGGTCTGCAGTGCCTGAAAATAGGGGCGGGTATTGGTCAGCTCCTGCTTGGCCTTGCGCAGCTTGGCCTGCGAGATCAGGTACATGGCGTGGGTGATCTTCTGGGTCTGCCGGACGCTTCCGATGCGCCGGCGGATCTCACTGGTGCTTGCCATGTTCTCACCGCCCGCCTGTGCGCTGGAATTTCTCCAGTGCGGTCTTCGCAAATTCGATGATCTGCCCACGCAAATCGTCTGTCAGAACCGTTCCCTGCTCCAGCTCCAGCATCAGGCTCTGGCGGTTGGCGGCAAACTCCTTCAGGATATCGTCCCGCAGGGCACAGACCTGCGCCACAGGCACCTGCTGATAAATGTGTGCCATGGCGCTCACCAGCGTGACGATCTGCTGTGCCTGACTCAGCGGGACACTGCGCCCCTGCCGCAAAATGTACATCAGGCTCTGGCCGTAGGCCAGCTGGCTCTTGGTCTCTTCATCCAGATCGCTGGAGAACTGGGTAAACACTTCCATCTCACGGTACTGCGCCAGTTCGAGACGCAGTGTGCCGACCGCCTTTTTCATGGCCTTGGTCTGCGCCGCGCCGCCCACACGGGACACGGACAGCCCCACGTTCACCGCCGGACGGTGTCCGGAGAAAAACAGACTGCTCTCCAGAAAGATCTGGCCGTCGGTAATGGAAATGATGTTGGTGGGAATATAAGCGGATACGTCGCCCGCCTGCGTCTCTACGATGGGCAGGGCCGTCATGCTGCCGCCGCCACGCGCATCGCTGAGCCGTGCCGCCCGCTCCAGCAGACGTGAATGCAGATAGAATACATCGCCGGGATAAGCCTCGCGTCCGGGGGAACGTCCCAGCAGCAGGCTCAGGGCGCGATAAGCGATGGCATGCTTGGAAAGATCGTCGTATACGATTAGCACATCCTTTCCCCTGTTCATAAAGTACTCGCCGATGGCCGCCCCGGCATAGGGGGCGATATACTGCATGGACGCGGATTCGCCCGCGCTGGCACAGACAATAATAGAATACTCCATGGCGCCGCGCTTGCGCAGCATTTCCGCGATCTGCGCTACGGAGCTGGCCTTTTGGCCGATGGCCACATAAATGCAAATCATGTTCTTGTCCTTCTGGTTCAGGATGGTGTCAATGGCGATGGACGTCTTGCCGGTCTGTCGATCGCCGATGATCAGCTCACGCTGGCCGCGGCCAATGGGAAACATGGAGTCGATGGACAAAATACCCGTCTCCATGGGGGTATTCACCGGCTGGCGATCCATAATGCCGGGAGCCGGGCTCTCAATCTTGCGGTACTCGTCTACGGCGATGTCTCCGCCGTTGTCGATGGGTGCGCCCAGTGCATCCACTACGCGGCCAACCATACCGTCTGACACACCGATACCGGCGGTCTTTCCGGTACGGTATACCGCCGTGCCCTCGCTGACCTCATCTACATGGCCGAACAGGATGCAGCCGATGCGGTCCTCCCGCAGCTCCTGCACCATGCCCCGGATGCCGCCTTCAAACAGCAGTATCTCGCCGTAGGTGGCTCCCGCCAAACCGTCCACATAGGCGATGCCGTCTGCCACGGTCAGCACGCTGCCCACCTCGCGGGCGCACACCTCCGGCACCCAGTTCTTTACCGCATCTCGGATCAGAGGGATCACTGAACCGTCGGCGCTCTTGATGCCGGTCAGCTTCTCCTTTAACTGACTCAACCGGCCTTCCGCCGTCCAGTCGATGATCTCTGTGCCCAGTTCGATGCGAAAGCCTCCCGCCACGGAGCGATCCTCCTGCCACACCAGCTCAACAGCTTTGCCGTACCTCTTCGACAGCACATCCTCCAGCTTCGCTTTCTGCGAGCCGTCAGGCGGGCAGGCGCTGAACAGTTTCGCCATCAGGCGTGCATCAATGTTCATGCTCTTCCTCCTCCGCAGCATTCACAAAGGCATCATAGGCTTGATCTGTTTGTGCCGCCAGAAGTTTCTCCATGGCATCCTCGGCAATGGCCACTGCCTCGCGGTTGGCCTCCGCCACGATTTTCACGCGCTCGCTCTCGGCGGCGGTACGGGCGTCGGACAGGATCTTGTCCGCCTGCGCCTTGGCTGCGTCACGCTGCTGCTGCATGTAATTCTCAGCCTCCTGAGCAGCAGCGGCACGCTTTTCCTCCAGTTCAGCGTCCAGCGCAGCCTCACGCTGTGCCATGGCCGCCTTTAATGCCTCGGTATCTTTCTCGCGATCCACGGCGGCAGATTCCATGTCGGCATAGTGCTTTTCACGCTTATCCATAAAATTCTTCACCGGTTTGAACAGCAGCAGATACAAGCCGCCCACCAGAATGGAGAAGTTGAAGAAATGCAGCAATATCTGCTGCCAATCAATATTCAGAGGGATGTTACTCATACGCTACGCCCCATTTCTTACAGCACGAAGATGATCAGGATAACCACCAGCAGGGCGTAGATGATGGCGGTTTCCAAAAACACCAGACCCAGCATCATGGTGGTACGGATCTTACCCTCGGCCTCCGGCTGACGGGCAATGCCTTCGGCGGACTTGCCGACGGCCATACCCATGCCGATAGCGCCGCCGGCAGCAGCAATACCGATGGCGATACCGGATGCGATGGCCTTGCCATTGGTGGCACTGTCAGTGGAAGTCTCTTCTTCCTGTGCTGCGGCGGCACTGTCTGCCGGCTCAGTATCAGCAAACGCAGTCACGGTCAGCATGGCGGTCAACGCCAGCACCAGACACAGCACTAAGGCGAACACTCTTTTATTCAGCAGCTTTTTCATGATTTCGTTTTCCTCCGTCAAATATTTGCAGTTTCGATGGTCTTTTCCTTTTTGCCCTTTTGGGGCTTGCGCTCCTGCTTCTCAGATACCTCACCGTAGAACAGCGTGGTCAGCATAGTCAGCACATAGGCCTGGATCAGCGCGTGCAGCAGCGTAAACAGCACCGCCACGATCACAGGGATCACATAGCTTAGCGTCACATAGTAGTACACCAGCTCCGTCACCAGCAGTCCGCTGAGCAGTGCGCCGAACATACGGAAGCTCATGGAGATCGGCAGGGAAAAATCCTTCAGCGTTTTGCCCAAGCCTTTGACGCCATTATTGAGGATGCCGCCGCCCATGATGACCAGATAGGACAGGCAGCCCAGTGAAATGGCTGCGTTCACATCCGACAGCGGCGCCGGTAAGGCGATGGTGTGTCCGTTGGTGGTGACGGCCTGAAAGCCGAACAGCTCAAACAGCGTGCCCACAAAGATATACACGCCCGCTCCAAAGGCATACGCCCCCAGGAACTTGTACCGGTGAGGACTATTGCCGCGGGCCATGCCGTCAAACATACTCACCACCGTCTCAATAGCCATCTGAAGCTTCCCCGGCACCATCTTAAATCGTGGGATCACAAAGACGCGCAGCAGCAGCGCCGCCAGAAGCAGTGCGCCTACCACCACCAACGAGGAGATGTATGCCGGATTTACGTCCTTCAGCCCGAACAGGCTGATACGGTTCGTTCCGTGAAGCACCGCGTCGCGCATGGCCGCCTGCACGGATTCCGACTTTCCATGTCCCGGAACCAGCAGGGATCCGGCCAAGAACACCGCGGTGATCAATAGCCATACCACGAGGAACCTGACCTTCTTCTTTTTTTCCATTCTTTCTTCACCTCTTATGTATGATCATA
>USMI01000114.1 GCA_900555735.1 uncultured Eubacteriales bacterium
CTGAAGTCCCGGGGCATCAACATGGTCACCACCATCTACGCCGACGCCTTCGGCTATGATTACGACTCCTTCGAGGGCATGATTAAGGCCTACTGCTCCGTGCCCAACGCCATCAATCTGGAAAAGTCCCGCGACAAGCGCATCAAGCTGTGCAAGGACAACCATGTGGAGGGCATGCTGATCCATACCAACCGTTCCTGCAAGCTGTGGAGCGGCTTCATGTATGAGATGGGCCGTCAGGTGGGCAAGGCCTGCGATATCCCCGTGGCCAGCTTCGACGGCGATCAGGCCGATCCCCGCAACTTCTCCGAAGCCCAGTATGACACCCGCGTGCAGGGCCTCATGGAGATCATGGAAGCCAACAAAGAGCAGAAAGGAGCCAACTGAACATGACCACCAACGAACTGTTTGCCAAGCTGCATGAGGTCGCCGTGAACCCCAAGGCCCGGATGGACAAATATCTGGCCGAGGGTAAGAAGATCGTGCTGTGCGCTCCTGTCTACACCCCTGAGGAGATCATCCATTCCATGGGCTTCGTTCCCATGGGCGCTTGGGGCGCGGATACCGAGCTGCGCCGGGCCAAGGAATACTGTCCCGCCTTCCTGTGCTCCATCGTTCAGTCCATTCTGGAGCTGGGCATCAACGGCATGTACGACGGCGCTTCCGCCATCGTGATCCCCTCCCTGTGCGACACCCTGAAAACCATGGGCGAGAACTGGAAGTACGCCGTGCCCTCCATCCCCTTCATCCCCATGACCTATCCCCAGAACCGCAAGCCCGCTTACGGCGTGGCCTTCACCAAGGCCGGCTACGAGCGCGTGATCCGCGATCTGGAGAAGCTGGGCGGTACCTTCGACAACGTCAGGCTGGCCGCGTCCAACGCCGTCTATAACCGCCACAACGCCGCCATGCGGAAGCTGGACGAGGTGCTCTCCAAGCATCCCGAGGTCACCGCCGCCCAGCGCAGCGACGCCTTCAAGTCTGCCTTCTTCATGACCAAGGAGGAGCACACCGCCCTCATCGAGGAGCTGATCGCCGCGCTGGAGGCCCAGACCCCCGCCGCGGAAAAGACTCCCATCCTGCTGTCCGGCATCCTTACCGACGCGCCCGGCTTCAACGCCATTCTGGACGATCTGGGCCTGCACATCGTGGCTGACGATGTGGCCGCCCAGTCCCGCCAGTACCGCACCGACGTGCCCGCCGGTGACGACGCCCTGACCGCGCTGGCCCGGAAGTTCGCCGACATGGACAACTGCTCTGTGCTGTATAACGCCGCCAAGCCCCGCGTCCAGTGGATCGTGGACACCGCCAAGGCCCGCAATGCCAAGGGCGTGCTGGTGGCCATGACCAAGTTCTGCGACCCCGAGGAATTCGACTACGTCATGATAAAGAAGGCCTGCGAGGCCGCCGGTATCCCTGTCACCGTGGTGGAGATCGACCGCCAGATGGTGCAGTTCGAGCAGGCCCGCACCAATATCGAGACCTTCCGCGACATGCTGACCATGTAATTACGCAAAATACCATCGATTAACAAGGGCAAACACGCCTGACAGCGTGTCTTTCCGGCGCTTTTTGCCCTTTTCGCCTTGGCTTGCGCCAGCAAGCCTGCATCTCAAAAACCAAAAATCTCTCGAAAATCCATCGCTGGCAGGTGCAAGCAGTTTTGTCGGCGCAGAAATGTGTCCAGACAAGAAAAGGCCCGCAGAGAATACTTGCCGTATTGTCAAGGGGCTTGACGCAGTATGGGCGCATTTCTGCCCGTCAAAACCGTGTCTGCCCTTGTCAATCGATGGTAAAGAAACAATATAGGAGGAACCAAACCCATGAGTGAGATCAAACGCCCGCTGGAGGGCATCAAGGTCGTCGAGCTGGCCACCTTCATCGCCGCGCCCTGCTGCGCGCGCTTTCTGGCCGATCTGGGCGCCGAGGTCATCAAGATCGAGGCTCCCGCAGGCGACCCCCTGCGCTACACCGCCGTCAACGAGGGCCGTCCTCAGGATCAGAAGGAGAACACCACCTACGATCTGGAGAACGCCAACAAGACCTGCATCGCCCTGAACACCAAGTCTCCCGCCGGCCGCGAGGCGTTGGAGAAGCTGATCGCCGAGGCGGACATCTTCATCACCAACTGGCGTCAGAACCCCCTGAAGAAGGCGGGTCTGGACTACGACACCCTCCACGCCAAGTACCCCGCCCTGGTGTACGGCTTCGTCTCCGGCTACGGCGAGAAGGGCCCCGACAAGGATCTCCCCGGTTTCGACTTCACCGCCTTCTTTGCCCGCGGCGGTGTGCTGGGCACCCTGTTTGACAAGGACTCCCTGCCCATGCTGACCATCGCCGGCTTCGGCGACCATCAGGTGGGCCTGTATCTGGCCTCCGGCGTGCTGGCGGCCCTGTACCGCGCCAAGCAGACCGGTCAGGGCGACCGCGTGGTGGTCTCCCTGTTCCACAGCGCCATCTGGGACGTGTCCCTGATGCTCCAGTCCAACCAGTACGGCGACCCCGCCACCCAGTTCCCCCTGTCCCGCCGCACCCTGCCCAACCCGCTGGTGGTGGCCCACAAGACCAAGGACAACAAGTGGCTCCAGATCGCCATGCCCCAGTACAACCGCCACTATCCCATCTTCATGCGCGCCATCGGCCACCCCGAAATGGCCGAGGATCCCCGCTACTATCCCCAGACCAACCTGCAGGCCAATATCGAGGAGTTCTATGACTTCCTTGTGGCCGAGATGGCCACCCGTACTCTGGACGAGTGGTGCGCCCTGATGGACGCCAACGACCTGCCCTACGCCATCGCCCAGACTTGGGATCAGCTGCTGGTGGATAAGCAGGCATGGGCCTCCGACTGCTTCTATGAGATGGAATATCCCAACGGTGCCAAGCGCACCATGGTGCGTCCTCCCGTCATGTTCGAGGAAACCCCCCTGCCCCCCTATAACCGTGGCCCGTATCTGGGCGAGCAGACCGAGGAGATCCTGAAGAAGCTGGGCTATACCGACGAGCAGGTGGCCGCCATGATCGCCGCCGGCGACGCCGCCGCCATGGACCCCGCCCTGAAGGACTGAGCGATACCCCCATCAAAACGGAAAAGTAGGAAATGAAACGCAGGCCGTCCGCTGTTGAGGAGCGGCGGACGGCCATGCCGGAATAAGGAGAAAATAATATGAAGATCGCTGCTTACGAAGTGCGTCCCGACGAAAAGCCCGTTATCGAGTCTCTGTGCAAGGAATACGGCATCGAGCTGGTGTCCACCCCCGCCAATCTGGATCCCACCACCGCCAACATGGCCGTCGGCTGCGACGGTGTCACCACGCTGGGCCAGTCCGACTACTGCAACGAGGTGCTGGATGAGCTGCGCGGCTACGGCGTCAAAGTGCTGGCCAGCCGCTGCGTGGGCTATAACCACATGAACTGCGACTACGCCCGCTCTCTGGGCTTCCGCCTGTGCAACGGCGCTTACGCGCCCAACGGCGTGGCGGAGTACACCGTCATGGCCATTCTCATGTGCATCCGTAAGTTCAAGAAGGCCCTGTATAACACCAACGATAACGACTTCACCCTGAAGGGCAAGATGGGCCGCGAGCTGCGCACCATGACCGTGGGCGTCATGGGCACCGGCAAGATCGGCTACACCGTTATCAAGTGCCTCAGCGGCTTCGGCTGCCGCATCCTCGCCAACGATGTGTACCAGAACGACGCCGTCCGTCAGTACGCCGAGTATGTGGATCTGGATACCCTGTACCGCGAGTCCGACATCATCACCATCCATACCCCGCTGCTGCCCGAGACCACCGGCATGATCAACCGTGACGCTCTGTCCAAGATGAAGGACGGCGTGGTGCTGATTGACAACGCCCGCGGCGAGCTGGTGGACATCGACGCCATCATCGAGGGCGTGGAGACCGAGAAGATCGGTGCGCTGTTCATGGACGCCTTCCCCGGCGAGACCGGCATCATCCACGTTCCCCACAACGACGATATCATCAAGACCCCCGGCATGCCCTACTTCAAGCTGAAGTACCTGCGTTCCTTCGTGAACGTGTATCACACGCCCCACATGGCGTTCTTTACCGAGGAAGCCGCCGAGTCCATGGCCCGCTGCGGCATCGACAGCATCCACGAGATCCTGACCACCGGTAAGTCTAGCCACGAGATCCCCTGCTGAATCAATTAGTAAAGTAACAATAGGAGGAAAACGAATGATTCTCGACAAGAAGCACGAGATGCAGCGCAAGCTGTTCCGCCAGTTCGCGGAGACGGAATTCACCAAGGAGATTCAGGACGAACTGGATGAGACCGGTGAATTTAACTGGGATATGCACAAGAAGATGGCCCGCTACGGCTTCATGGGCGTCAAGATCCCCAAGGAGTACGGCGGCGCCGGTGCCGACAGCCTGACCTACGCCCTGATGGTAGAGGAGCTGGCCCGCGTGGACGCGGTGCTGTCCATCTACGCCAATACCTCCAACTCTCTGGGCGGCGGCCCGCTGCTGCTGGGCGGCAGCGAGGCCCAGAAGCAGAAGTACCTGCCCGCCGTGGCCAGCGGCGAGAAGATCATGGTGTTCGGCCTGACCGAGCCCGGCGCGGGCTCCGATGCCGGCGGCACCACCACTACCGCTATTGCCGACGGTGACGACTTCATCATCAACGGCCGCAAGTGCTTCATCTCCGGCGCTCCCATGGCCGACTGGGCCGTGGTCTTCGCCAAGACCGACCTGACCGCCAAGGGCAGCAAGGGCATCTCCATGTTCGTGGTGGATATGAAGCTCCCCGGCGTGTCTCTGGGCGCTCACGAGAAGAAAATGGGTATCAACGGCTATCCCACCTGCGATCTGGTGCTGGAGGATGTCCGTGTGTCCAAGGATTGTCTGGTGGGGCCCCTGCACAAGGGCTTCCAAATCGCCATGAAGACGCTGGACGGCGGCCGTCTGGGCATCGCCGCCCAGTCCGTGGGCATTGCCCAGTCCGCGCTGGACGAGGCCGTCAAGTACGCCAAGGAGCGTAAGCAGTTCGGCCGCCGCATCGCCGACTTCCAAGGCATCAGCTTCATGCTGGCTGACATGGCCGCCGACGTGGAAGCCGCCCGTCAGCTGGTGTATCACGCTGCCGTTCTCAAGGACGCCAACAGCCCCGAGGCCAGCTCCGCCTGCTCCATCGCCAAGTACTTCGCCGCCGAGGCCGCCAACCGCTGCGCCTACAAGGCCGTGCAGATCCACGGTGGTTACGGCTATATCCGCGAGTACAAGGTGGAGCGCATCTACCGCGACGCCCGCATCACCACCATCTACGAGGGCACCTCTCAGGTGCAGCAGATGGTCATTGCCGGCAATCTGCTGAAGTAAGCAAGGAGGTACGAGAAATATGAAGATTTTTGTCACTGTCAAGCAGGTCCCCGATACCTCCGGTAAGGTGGCCGTGAATCCCGATGGTACGCTGGACCGCGCTTCCATGCAGACCATCATCAACCCCGACGACCTGAACGCCGTTGAGGCCGCTCTGGCTCTGAAAGACGAGCTGGGCTGCAAGGTCATCGCCTTCACCATGGGCCCTCCCCCTGCCGAGGGTATGCTGCGTGAGCTGATGGCCATGGGCGTGGACGAGGGCGTTCTCATCACCGCCCGCGAGTTCGGCGGCTCCGACACCTACGCCACCTCCCAGATCATCGCCGCCGCCATCGACACCTACGGCGTCGAGGCTGACGATATCATCCTGGCTGGCCGTCAGGCCATCGACGGCGATACCGCTCAGGTAGGCCCCCAGATCGCCGAGAAGCTGCATCTGCCCCAGATTTCCTACGCCGGTGATATCAAGCTGGAGGGCAATACCGTCACCGTCAAGCGCATGCTGGAGGACGGCTACATGACCGTCAAGGTCAAGACCCCCTGCATGATTACCTGCATCAAGGAGCTGAACGAGCCCCGCTATATGACCGTTTCCGGCATCGAGGAGTGCTTCGCCAAGCCTCTGGTCACCATGACCTATGAGACGTTGAAGGATCACCCCCTGATCGACAAGACTACCATCGGTCTGGCCGGTTCCCCCACCAACATTCTCACCTCCTTTACGCCTCCCCAGAAGGGCGCCGGCATGATGCTGGAAGGCTCCGGCAAGGAGACCACCGACAAGCTGGCCGGCATTCTGGCGGCCAAGCACATCATCTAAAATTCACAAAAATGCAAGCATTTTTGTGAAGCGCATGAAAACAGGTTTTCATGCGTGGGGTTCACGACCGACTGCGCAGTGGAGCGAAGCGGAACAAGTGCCCTTGGGGTACGCGCGCCCGTTGATGGTGCGGTTGAAACGAGAGGGCTGTCTCAGCGGCATAGCCGCTGAGATCGGATGCTAAAAATATGCCACCGGCATATTTTCTTAACGCACCGACGTCA
>USMI01000115.1 GCA_900555735.1 uncultured Eubacteriales bacterium
AGGACACCAAAGAAAAAGGCGGCAAGGATGACCCGTCGAACTCCATCCAGCATCACTTTTCTTTTTTATTTGGCGTGGCCCTGCGGGCCACGCCTTTTGCATAATCCTCCCATTTTCCACCCATACTACACGGAAAACGGAGGAGGATGCCTATGGTGGATTTTAAGACCCGGACGGCTCAGCTGGACGACCTGCTGGGCGTGGGACGGAATTTTGATATGGTGGGCCGCAGCCTGCAGATAGGTGGACGGCAGGCCCGGCTGTGGGTGGTAAACGGCTATGCCGAGGATATGCTCATTGAGCGGATGATCGGGCGGCTGATGGCCATTAGCGATTTGAAAAAGGTGCCGGATCTGGAAGCGTTTCTGACGGCATATGTCACCGTGCCGGATGCGGCGGCGGAGACGTATGTACACAGCATGGTGGTGGGAGTATTTGCGGGAAAGACCCTGCTGGTGATCGACGGCTACGACGGTGGCGTGCTGATGGACGCCAAGGAGTACCCCACCCGCGGCGTAGAGGAGCCGGACACCAGCAAGGTGCTGCGGGGCAGCCACGACGGCTTTGTGGAGAGCATCATGGCCAACGCCGCCCTGCTGCGCCGCCGTATCCGTGACCCGGCCCTGACACTGGAGCGCCATCAGGTGGGCGGGCGGTCCCAGACCGACGTGGCTCTGGTCTATATGAAGGGCGAGGCCAACGAGCAGCACCTCCGCCAGCTGCGGCAGAAGCTGGACAGCATCGACGTGCGCTCCATTTCCATGAGTCAGGAATCCATTGCGGAATCTATCGTTCCTCCACAGTGGTGGAACCCGTTTCCGAAAATTCGATATACGGAGCGGCCGGATGTGGCCACCGCCAGCGTCATGGAGGGCAGCATCCTGCTGATGATCGACAACACGCCCTCGGTGATGCTGCTTCCCACCACCCTGTTCAGCTTTGCCGAGGAGATCAACGACTATTACTTCCCGCCACTCATCGGCACGTACCTGCGGATCGTGCGGCTGGTGGTGCTGTTCCTGACGGTGTTCATCACGCCGCTGTGGTATCTGCTGGTGAAAAACGGCGACGTGCTGCCGGGTAAGCTGGAGTTCCTGCTGATCGAGGATGAGTACTTCGTGCCGCTGATCGTGCAGCTGCTGCTGGTGGAGTTCATTGTGGACATTCTGAAGCTGGCGTCGCTGAATACACCGGATGCCCTCAGCAACTCCTTCAGTATGTTGGGCGCACTGATCTTGGGCGATTTCGCCGTGCAGGCCCGGTGGCTGGTGCCGGAGGTGCTGGTGTATATGGCCTTTGTGGCGGTGGCGGGCTATGCCCAGCACAGCTATGAGATGGGTTACGCCTGCAAGCTGGTGCGGATGGCGCTGCTGCTTCTGATCTTCTTCTGGGACTGGTGGGGCTTCGCCGCCGGTGTAGTGGGTACGGTACTGCTGATCGTCTCCACAAAGCCGGTGGTGGGCAAGGGGTATCTCTACCCCCTGATCCCCTTCAACGGCAAGCGCCTGATGCGAATACTGAGAAGAAGGCCGATTGATAAGGATAATACGTGAAGAAACTGGCGCAAAATCTTACGATTTTGCTGCCAAAAGGATGCGGCCGCTGCGCGCGTCCTTTGGACGCACTGGCGGCCGAGAAGAATTTTTCTGACGCACATGTCGTCAGAAAAATAATTTGACTATTTCGCGTCTGCGGACGCGAACTCTGCGAGGCTTCTTGCATCACTGCTGCTAATGATTACGCCGAACAACGCTTTAGTGTCTACCGTTGCAACGATGAGCGGCAGCGGCGCTGTTGCAGAGACGATTCGATGAAAATACGAAAAAGAAAGTCCCCAGTAAACGTGTGGTATGTAGTTACGACTTCGCACGACGTATAGCGCGCAAGGAAGTGAAGAAACCATCGGTTTCTTCCGGCTCTTTTGCCCACTTTTCCAGCTGCTGGGAAAAGTGGGTCGCCGAAGGCCACTCTTGCGCCGCCGCGCGAAACACACCACAACGAAGAAAGACCGCCCGGCTTGGGCGGTCTTTCTTCGCAGGAAAGGGGATCAGAGCAGAGAAGGATGATAGCAGATTAAAGCAGAGGAAGCTTGCGGTCGCGGCCCCAGAAGAACAGAGCCACGGTGCCGGGGCCGGTATGGCTGCCGATGGTGGTGCCCACATAGTTGATCTCCACCTTGCCGTTCAGCTTGGGGAATCTGGCCTCGATGAGATCGGCCAGAGCGCGGGCGTCGTCATAGCACTCGGACTGGGAGATAAAGCATTTGCCGTCGTAATCCAGACCGTTGTCGGCGTACTGCTCCATGCGCAGCAGCATCTCCTGAATGACCTTTTTCTTGGAGCGGATCTTGGCGCGGGGGATCAGGTGGCCCTGCTCGTCCATGTTCAGCAGCGGGCAGATGCCCAGCACGCCGCCGATGAAGCCGGCGGTCTTAGAAATGCGGCCGCCCTTGACATAGAAGCTCAGGTCGGTGGAGAAGAACCAGTGGTTCATCCGCAGCTTGTTCTCCTCGATCCACTGGTGCAGGGTGTCGATGTCCATACCCTCGTCCCGCAGGTCGGCCAGCGTCTCCATGATAAGGCCGTAGCCGGAGGAAGCGCCCAGAGAGTCCACAATGTAGATCTTCCGGTCGGGGAACTGTTCCCGTGCGATAAGGGCGGCGCTGGTGGCGGAGTTATAGGTGCCGGACAGGCCGGAGGACAGACAGACATGCAGGATGTCCCTGCCGCTTTCCAGAATGGGGGTGAACAGATCCAGATACTGGGAGATGTTCACCTGAGAGGTGCTGGTCTCGGCGCCGTTGGCCATGGCTTGATAGAAGATGGGGAAGGGCATGGACTGGCCCAGATCGTCGGGGTATGTTTCACCGTTGAGGGTGAAATGGAAGCAGGTGTATTGAATATCACGGGCCGCGAAATGCTCGTGGGTCAGATCGGCTGTGGAGCAGCAGGTCAGTGCGTAAGATGCCATGAGAGTTCCTCCATTGTGATTTGGAATGCGGTCTCCTCAGAGACTATGCACAGTATACGACAGTGTGTGAAAAAAGCCAACCTACGGCTGAGGAGAGAGCACTCTACAAAAAAACAGGAGCAGGATCGCCCTTGATAGAGCGATTCTACTCCCAGTAGAGTGCTGTATTTTCAATGCTTTTGGGCGCTTCGGTAGATGCGGGCGCCCAGAGAGACCAGCAGCAGCGACGGGATAGCCAGAAGCCACAGCTGCCACAGATTGCGGCTGAGGAAGGTCAGATATACCGTGCCGATGATGCTGAGCACCAGCGCGGCGATGATAAAGCGGTTCTTCCGTCCACCGTTCCACACGGAGTTCAGCACCAGCAGCGTCACCAGTGATACCGGTACGGCGTACACGAATACCAGCCAGACCACCATGCCGCAGATCCACAATATCACGAACACGAACAGCGCCACCGTCCAGATGCCCAGCAGCGTCACCAGCGTGATCATGTTGGTGGTGTAGGTGGCCTGAGCGGCGGGCTTGTTGTAGATGGCGGGTTCGATCTCATTGTGGGGCTTGAGGAGGTAGTCCACATCTACGCCAAAGATGTCGGCGATCTGCATCAGCACGAACACATCGGTGGTCACGTCGCCCCGCTCCCATTTGGAGATGGATTTGTCGGAATAATTCAGTTTTTCGCCCAGCTCCGCCTGTGTCATACCGGCGGCCAGCCGCAGCCGGATCAGGTTGCTGGCGATGGTGGCCTTGCGTTCGTCCATAGTTGTCGTTCCTTTGGGTTATTTTTCCCTCTTATTATTCCGAAAAACGGGGTGAATGTCAAGTAAAGGATTTTGCGGGATAGGGGCGCGGCCTTCAGCACGCGGGAACATTTTACACTGGCGCGTGCGAGAGGAGAGCTTCGCCCTCCGGGGCGAGTTACTTTTGCCCGCAGCGGCAAAAGTAACCAAAAACGCTGTTTGAAACCGCAGGTTTCAAAACTTCCTGCACGCTGCTTTGCGTTGTAATTTTGTGACCCTGTACCACGCGGTCGCAGAAAATGGATGGTATCGTTTTTATGACGTATTGATTTTTGTCCTGCGCCGCTGCCGCTGATGGTATCAACGGTAGAACCGACAGCGCTGTTCGACGTAGTATTCAGCGGCAGCGGCGCTGGTACTGAAACAATCAAATTAACGGATCGGAAAAGAAAATTCTGTGTGATCGTGAGGTGAAATCCGTCATTTTTGCACCACGCATAGCGCGCCCGGAAATGAAGGAACCGGAGGTTCCTTCTGGCGCTTTTGCCTCCTTTTGCCGCTATTGGCAAAAGGAGGTCGCGCTCGGAAGCGCGAAACTCTTCCTTTTTTCTACACGGCGTCCCGCATTTCCTTCGGCAGCCATTTTTTCCGCCACAGGAAGAACAAAAACAGCGCGCCCCGGAAGCACAGCTCGATGCACATAGCGATCCACGCGCCACGCAGGCCCCAGTGGGGCACCATGGCCAGCGTCAGCGTGATGCGCACGCCCCACATGCTGGTGAAGTTCAGCACGGAGCTCAGCAGGGAGTTGCCTGCGCCCTGAAAAACGCCGGCGGCCACAATGGACGCACCGAACAGCGGCTCGGCAAACACCACGATCCGCAGCACCTGCGTGCCCAGCGCCACCACCTGCTCATCGGGACTCAGAAGGCCGATGATCCACGGAGCCAGTATGTACATGACAGCGGCCGCCGCCAGCATGATGCTCATGCCCAGCAGCACCGTTACCCAGCCCAGCCGCGTCACAAGGTCCTTCCGCTTGGCGCCCACGCTCTGGCCGATCAGCGTCACGGCGGCGCTTTCTACGCCATAACCGGGCATGTAGCACAGGGCCTCTGCCGTGACGGCAAAGGAGTTGGCGGCAATGGCCACCGTACCCAGCGGCGCGATGATGCCGGTGGTGATCACCTGGGCGCTGGTCATGACCGCCTGCTCGATGGCCACGGGGACGCTGAGGGTAAGGGCGCGGCGCAGCTGTGCGGGGATGAAGCGCAGCCTTTCGTCACGCCGCAGGCCCAGCACCGGCGAGCGCAGCAGGATCACGCACATGATGATGGCGATGGTGGCTTCGGCCAGTGCCGTACCCAGCGCCGCACCGGCCACGCCCATGTTGGCGCCGGGCAGGGTGAACGCGCCGATCCGCCGTGTGGGGAAGATCAGCAGGGCGTTGAAGATCACGTCCAGCCCGCACATCAGCGCCATCAGAACGCTGGGCGTGCGCATGTTGCCGCCGGCCTGCAAAAGCCCGGCGGCCAGACGGTTCAGCTGCACGAAGGGCAGGGACAGGGCGAAGATCAGGAAATATGCCGAGGCGTCGGGACAGATGGCGGCATCGGCGCGAAGCCAGTGGGGCAGTCCGCCGGAGATGGCCGCGCCAATAACGGCCAGCAGTACCCCGAAGGCCACGCCGGAGCAAAGCCCCTGCTTCACCAGATTGCGGGCATCCTTCTCATCTCCCGCGCCGATGCGCTGGGCCACCATGACGGAAAAGCCCACGGAAAGCGCCCGGCACAGTCCGCCCATCAGCCATGTGCTGGAGGCCACCAGCCCGATGGAGGCGGAGGCCTCCTTGCCCAGATGGCCCACCATGGCGGCGTCGATGTACTGCATGACGATGGAGGAGATCTGCGCCAGAATGGCCGGGATGCTCAATTGCAGCGTCAGCATGATCTGCTGGCGCAGCGTCAGTGGTTCGCCCAGCCGCATGGCGGCCAGTAAGTCCTTTTTCGGCACGATATCCCCTCCAGATAATGAAACGTTGCTTTGTTTCATTATAGGAGATTTTTTTTGAAACGTCAAGTGAGCCGCAGGGTATCACAACGCCTGCCGCGCTGTGATACCCCGCCTGTTCTGCCTCCGCTTTACCGGATCAGTCCGCGGCTGGCGGCGTACTCCTCGTTGATCTGGGAGAGCTCCTTCTCACCGTCGATATACGGCTGGTAGATGGTTTCCACCCGGCCGCCGCCGGAGTTGCCGCAGCCATTACAGCCGTCACAGCTGCCGCCGCAGGCGCTCAGCGCCCGGCGGACGATCTCCTCCCGCTCCTCACGGGTGGTATCGCGGATCAGCAAAGACCGCATGTTGTTTTCCTCCTGTCATCCTGTCATTTTCAGCATGTTTTCCATCAAAATACCATAGCCCCGGGACGGATCATCGATCAGGACATGGGTGACAGCGCCCACAAATTTGCCGTTTTGCAGAATAGGACTGCCGCTCACGGTTGATGTCAATATGGGACAACAAATAAGTTTTTAAGAACTTTATTCGACAAATCCATTTGTGAAATCGTGAAATTTCCAATTTATTTGAACTTTTTTACTGTTGAAAACTAAAATTTCACAAACTAATTCCCGCATAAGAGCAGGGTCTAAAGCGCTT
>USMI01000116.1 GCA_900555735.1 uncultured Eubacteriales bacterium
CGAGGGTCCACCCGTTCCCATCCCGAACACGGAAGTTAAGCTCGCTTCTGCCCACGATACTTGGCTGGAGACGGCCTGGGAAAATAGGTAGCGCCAACACTCCTCCTTAGCTCAATGGTAGAGCATTCGGCTGTTAACCGAAGGGTTGTTGGTTCGAGCCCAACAGGGGGAGCCACAAAAGGGAAGTGCCGCCATCCGAACGGTGGCGGCACTTCTTCTTTTTACATAAGGTAACCGTCGCAGACTTGGGCCTTTAGCTCAGTTGGTTAGAGCAGACGGCTCATAACCGTCCGGTCCCGGGTTCGAGTCCCCGAAGGCCCACCATTTTACAATCACAGCGCAAGCTGTTTCATACAGGGGTATAGCTCAGTTGGTAGAGCAGCGGTCTCCAAAACCGCGTGTCGAGAGTTCGAGCCTTTCTGCCCCTGCCAAGAAAAATAACCACCCAATAGGGTGGTTATTTTTCTTACCAGTGTCAGTTAAGGCTCGAAACGAGCTCCGGTCTCACACGCATGAAAAGCGTTGAGACCGGGAGCAACGTGCCACTGGCACGTTGCGTTAGCGAGAATAGAGCCGAGGGAGAAACCACCAGCCGTCAGTGAGCAGCGTGAGGCCGGTAGGACATCACCCAACAGGGACATCTTTCTCACCCGTCCCAGTCGTAGACCCGACTTCCCCTTTGCCCGCATGCGCCGCACGGCAATTCGTGTGCGAGATTTCTACTATGCGATTACCACATGTGGCGGGGTATGGTATAAGAAAAATACATAAAAAGGAGCACTCCCAGATTTGGTGGGAGTGCTTCGTTCTTTCTTCATCACAGCTGCTGGAGCAGCAGGATCAGTCCGGAGACGCCGACAAACAGATAGACCACCGTCCGCATGACGTCAGCATTGAGCTTGCCGGCAATCTTGCCGCCGACGACAGCGCCCAGCAGGATACAGACCGCGCCGACCGCCGCGTAGGGCAGGATCACCGGACGCAGCAGGCCGTTGCAGAGACGGCCCACAATGCCGGTAAAGCCCGTGACGGTGAACAGGAACTGCATGCAGCCCAGATAGCTGGGGTGATCTTCCGTGGCGCTTACGAAGTATACCGCCATAGGCGGGCCGCCGATGGCGAAGAGCCCCGCGCTGACGCCGCACAGCGCGCCGCAGACGACGCCCACAGCGGGCTTGGGTGCAATGCGTATCCGCCGTGCCACCACCAGAAAATAGAGGGCCAGCAGCATCAGGAACCCCGCGAATATCAGCACCAGCACCCGCAGGTCAAGGCGGCTCACGAAGGGCATGATAAGCAGGTTGGCAAGGCCGAACGCGATGGTAGGCGGCAGCGCCACGCGCCATTGGATGTGCCTGCGGTACTTCCAGCACAGCGCCATGCAGAACAGCTGGTTGACGACGATGGCCAGCGCCGGCGCATCGATCATATCGAAGTAAAAGGGCAGGATCATCATGAGAAAGACCACCGAGCCGAAGCCGGTCACCGCTTGGATGATGCCGGCCACCAGACTGGCGGCTGCGACTACGAACCAGACCATATGTCGAGACCCCTCCTTTTGCATTTGCGGCTATCTTACCACATTTTTCGCCAAATAGGAAGATGCGGCGGAAAGAAAATTCCGCCGCTCTTAACACGTCTTTGGCAGGAAAACACAATATTGTGCGTATTAGCAAGGAGAAACCGCAACATTTTGCACAATACGAACAATTTTGATGCCATTTAGCAGAAAGAGACGCATTTCGACACAGGCGCTGTGATAGAATTGGCGACATCACCGGAGGATAGATACCATCGATAATTTATCATGCCGCCTATGGCGGCAGAAGGAGGTCGCAAATGAACTGTTTTGTGCGTACAATGTCCCTTCTGCGGCTGGAATTTCACCGGAGCAGAGTCCTGCACTACCGGCAGCAGGGACGAAAAATGATGCGCGAAAGCGGCGTCTCGCCGCAGCTGTTGGCCTTAAATACGCAGATAGACCATCACGGCTACATCATGTACCAGCTGGAGCATCAGCTGGAAGCGGCGTAGGACTACATAGAGAGAAAAACAGAAAGCCAGCCGAAAGGCTGGCTTTCTTGCGGTAATGCGTCAGTTTTTCTTCTTGCCCAGATAGGCTTCCTTGATGGACTCGTCGGCCAGCAGCTCCGCGCCGGTGCCGGACTTGGTGATGTTGCCGGTCTCCAGAACGTAGGCGTAGTCGGCGATCTTCAGGGCCATGTTGGCGTTCTGCTCGATCAGCAGCACGGTAACGCCCTGCTGGTTGACGGTGCGGATGATATCGAAGATACCCTGCACCACCAGCGGCGCCAGACCCAGCGACGGCTCATCCAGCATCAGCAGCTTGGGGCGGCTCATCAGGGCGCGGCCCACGGCCAGCATCTGCTGCTCGCCGCCGGACAGGGTGCCTGCCAGCTGCCAATGGCGCTCCTCCAGACGGGGGAACAGCTCATAGACCCACTTGATGTCCTTCTCGATGCCGTCCTTGTCCTTGCGCAGGTACGCGCCCACCTTCAGGTTTTCCAGCACCGTCAGGTTGGGGAACACGCGGCGGCCTTCGGGTGACTGGGCGATACCGGCCTCCAGCACCTTGTTGATGGGCTTGCCCAGCAGCTCCTGACCGTCATAGGTGATGGAGCCGCTGTCGGCCTTGACAAGACCGGAAATGGTGCGCAGCGTGGTGGACTTGCCTGCGCCGTTTGCGCCGATCAGGGTGACGATCTTGCCATCCGGCACCTCAAGGCTGATGCCCCGCAGGGCTTTGATGCCGCCGTAGGACACATGTAAGTTCTCAATCTTCAGCATCGTCTGCCACCCCCAAGTATGCGTCGATAACGCGCTCGTTGTTTTGGATCTCGTCGGGCGTACCCTGCGCGATCAGCTGGCCGAAGTCCAGCACATAGATACGGTCGGCGATGTCCATGACCAGATCCATATGGTGCTCGATCAGCAGGATCGTCTTGTGGAAGTTGGTGCGGATCTCGCGGATGAACTGGGCCAGCTCCAGCGTTTCCTGCGGGTTCATACCGGCGGCAGGCTCATCCAGCAGCAGCAGCTGCGGCTCGGTGGCCAGTGCGCGGGCGATCTCCAGACGGCGCTGCTTGCCGTAGGGCAGGCTGGTGGCCAGTTCGTCCTTCACGTCCTCCAGCCCCACGATCTTCAGCAGCTCCAGCACCTCGGCGCGCTGCTTGGCCTCCTCCTTGCCGTTCAGGTGAAGGGCGGCGGTAAACAGGTTGCTGGTGCGGCGCATATGCTTGGCGATCAGCACATTGTCAAACACCGTCTGGGTCTTCCACAGGCGGATGTTCTGGAAGGTACGGGCCATGCCGCGTACCGTGATCTTATCGGGCGTAGGGGCCAGAATGTGGTCGGAGAAAGCGAATTCATCCCGCTCCTTCTGCGCCTGCTTCCATGCCTTCAGCGCATCGCCCTCCAGAGGCTCCTCCGGGGCGAAGTGGGCGGTGTACATGGTGGGATACTCGCCCTTATAGGTCTTTTTCATCTTGCCGGTGGGGTGGTTGCGGACGATGCACTCTCCGTTGAAGCTCACGCGGCCGTTGGTGGGCGCGTACACACCGGTGATGACGTTGAAGGCGGTGGTCTTACCGGCACCGTTGGGGCCGATCAGGGCCACGATCTCGCCCTCGTTGACGTCCAGATTCAGGTTATCGACGGCCACCACGCCGCCGAACTGCATGGTGGCGTTTTCCACATGCAGTACATTCTTCGCTTCACTCATTTGGACGCCACCTCCTTTGCGGGCTTATCCTTTTTCTTGAAAAGCTTCCCGAAGAAGTTGATGATCCCATCCCACGAGAACTCCCGGTCGCCCATGATACCCTTCCGGAAGAACAGCACCACGATCATGATGATGACGGAGAACACCAGCATACGGAAGCCGCCCCGCATGAAGGGGATGTTGACGCCGATGTAGGGCATGGGGTCGTCCAAGAAGCGCAGCCACCACTCGGAGCAGGCGATATACAGGAACGAGCCCAGAATGGAGCCGGTGATGGAGCCGATACCGCCGATGACCACGATCAGCAGGATCTCATAGGTCATAGTGGAGGTAAAGGTGTTGGCCTGAATACTGGACTGGAACATGGCCAGCAGTGCGCCGCCCACACCGGCAAAGAAGGAGCTGATGAGGAAGGCCTGCATCTTATGCTTGGCCAGATTGATGCCCATAGCCTCGGCGGCGATCTCGTCGTCACGGATGGCCTTGAAGGCGCGGCCATAGGTGGAGTTGATGATCAGCACGATGATGCCGATGCAGATGCCGGAAACGATAAACGGGAAAACCACGCTGTCGAAGTTGGCAAACTGCCGCAGCAGGTTGGAGGCGTTGGTGAGGGGACCCACCTGCTTCCACTGGATGATAGCGCGCATGATCTCAGCAAAGCCCAGCGTAGCGATGGCCAGATAGTCGGACTTCAGCTTCAGAACAGGCAGGCCGATCAGCCACGCGAAGATCATGGGAACAATGCCCGCCAAGATCAGACCCACTACCATGGGCAGGCAGAACTGGACGATACCGCCGTCAAAGTACTGGTACACAGAGGCGCGGGACTCCACGGGGATGGTCAGGATGGCGTAGGTATACGCGCCGATCATCATAAAGCCCGCCTGGCCCAGCGAGAACAGGCCGGTAAAGCCGTTCAGCAGGTTCAGTGATACGGCTACAAGGGAATAGATCGCGCCCTTTTTCAAAACGGACGCCAGCATGGAATAGTGCTGATATTTGTCCACATACAGCAGAAAGACCAGACAGACAGCGGCGAGGATCAAAGACAGCAACAGATTTCTTTTCTTATTGTTCTTCATATCTCACACCTTCTCCGTCAGTTTTTCGCCGAAAAGGCCGTTGGGCTTGCACAGCAGAATGATGATCAGCAGCGCAAAGGTGAACGCGTTGCTGAACACCGCAATGTTTTCATTGGCCTTGATAAAGGACTCGCAGATGCCGATGATAAACGCACCGATCACCGCGCCGGGGATGGAACCGATACCGCCGAACACCGCCGCCACGAAGGCCTTCAGGCCGGGCATAGCGCCGATCATGGGGCTGACCTGACCGTAGTTGGCGAAGTACAGGATGGAGGCCACACCGGCCAGAAAAGAGCCGATGGCGAAGGTCATGGAGATGACGGAGTTGATCTTAATGCCCATCAGCTGCGAGGTCTCGAAATCGCGGGACACGGCCCGCATGGCCATACCGATCTTGGTTTTCTGAATCAGGATCACCAGAATGACCACCAGCACGATAGTCAGGATGGGGGTGATGATGGTGATGCGCTTGACGCTCAGGCTGCCCATCTGCATGACCTGCGTCAGGAAGGGGATGTCGGGATAGGCGCGGGCGATACCGCCGGTAATGTAGGTGGCCAGATTTTGCAGCAGATAGCTGACGCCGATGGCGGAGATCATGACCGACATACGGGGCGCGGTACGCAGGGGACTGTAAGCCGCCTTTTCAATGACCACGCCAAGGATCGTTGTCAGGATCAGCACCAGCGGGATAGAAACGGCCAGCGGCATGGAGGCGGACATATACACCATAAAGAAGCCCGCCATCATGAAGATGTCGCCGTGAGCGAAGTTGATAAGACGCAGTATGCCATACACCATGGTGTAACCAATGGCGATCAGCGCATACAGACTGCCCACCGTGACGCCGGAGAGCAGCAGTTGGATATAATACGCTGCGTCATGCATAAGTTAGCTTCCTCCTTATATGAATCTTGCGCTTTCGGAAGCAGGGGGGATGCCCCCGGCATCCAAAAACGCAAGAGTCAATGAAAGTTGTATTGTGAGGGGAGCGATGCTCCCCTCACAATACCTGTTACAGTACGAGTTGTTCGCGCGGGAAAATCGTTTACTCCAGACCGTTGAAGGTGCTGAAGTACACGATCTGACTATCCTGAATGGTCTTGATAACGGCATAGTTCTTGATGGCGTCGCCGTTCTCATCGAACTTCAGGTCGCCGGTGATCAGGTTGGGGATCTCCAGACCGGCCAGAGCGTCGCGGATAGCGGGACCCTCGGTGGAGTTGGCAGCCTCGATAGCGCCGACAGCAGCCATGTAAGCGTCATAGCCGCAGGGAGTCACGCTGGAAACCACGTCGGACACGCCGCCGTTGTTCTCAGTGCGGGTAGCATCCTCGGCAACCCACTTGGTGAAGCCTTCAGCAAAGGTCTTACCGGCCTCGTTGGTGGCATCGGCCGCATCAAAGAAAGCGGAGAAGTAGATGTCGGTGGCCTTGTCGCCGGTACGCTGAGCGATGGAGATATCATCCCAGGTGTCGCCAGCCATGATGGGGCAGGTGATGCCGGCATCGCGGGCCT
>USMI01000117.1 GCA_900555735.1 uncultured Eubacteriales bacterium
GGCTCGTCGGCCAGCAGGATGCGGGGACGGGTGATCATGGCGCGGGCCACGGCGGCACGCTGCTTCTGGCCGCCGGACACCTCATAGGGGTACTTTTTCAGCAGCTTCTCGATGCCCAGCTCACTGGCCAGCGGCACCAGCGTCCGGTGCATCTCCGGATATTTCTTCCCAGCCAGCACCAGCGGCAGATAGATGTTGTCCTCCAGCGTGAAGGTGTCCAGCAGGTTGAAATCCTGAAACACAAAGCCCAGATGATCCCGGCGGAAGGCGGCCATGTCGGCCTCCTTCACCTTGCCGATGTCCCGGCCCTCCAGCAGCACCCGACCGGAGGTGGGCTTATCCAGCGCCGCCAGAATGTTCAGCAGCGTGGTCTTGCCGGAGCCGGATTCGCCCATGACGGCCACATATTCTCCCTGCTCCACGGCAAAGGTGACGCTGCGCAGCGCCTCCACGGACTGGCCGCCGAAGCGGGTGGTATAGACCTTTCTCAGGTCGTTGACTTCCAAAATTTCCATGATATTCACTCCAAAATGATGTTGATTTTCCGATAAAAGCGCAAAAAAAGCAGCCACTGCCGAAGTGGCGTAATTTTGAGGTGGGACGGCGGGCGAGTGTGACACCCGCCGCCCCTTTGGCCGCCCTTACTTACCGGCGCAGATCTGCTTGAGATCCACGCTGCGGCTGTGGTGAATAGGCTGCCACGCAGGGTTGTGGAAAAGAGAGACAATGACGATAGGGATATAGGTGAACATGAACACCGGGAAGGTGATGGTGTACCAGACCTTCTTGGTGGCGGAGCAATAGATATTGTCCCACTCGGTGATGGTGGTGATGACGCCCAGCACGAATACGGTGAGATACAGGCTCAGGGCCGTTTGCAGCAGGCAGGCCGCCAGCACCGTCCAGTCGCCGCCATTGACGCAGTTATAGACCGCCGCGCCCAGATTCACCGCGATGGAAGCGCCGGACAGCACCGCCGCGGGCATGATGTTCATGGTCATATCAAAGCAGGAGAAGCTGCCCCGGAAGATGCCCCGGAACAGGGACGTGCCGTAGCGGCCGAACACCTGCAAATAGCCCCGGGACCAGCGGAGACGCTGGCGGAAGGACTGGCGGAAGGTAGTGGGCTGCTCATCATAGAGCACGGCCGTGGGGCAATAGCCCACCTTTTCGCCCCGGATCACGTTGGCGATGGTGAACTGGATATCCTCCGTCAGCAGGAAGAAGTTCCAGCCGCCGCACTTTTCCAGAATTTTGCGGGAGAAGAGAAAGCCCGTGCCGCTGACGGCACAGGAGCTGCCCAGACGGCAGCGGGCGCCATTGAGATAGCGGCTCTCCCGCAGGAACCACAGGGCGTAACCGGCGCTGATCCAGTTATCGCCGTAGTTCTTGGAATTGCGGTAGCTGGTGACGATCTCATAGCCGTCGGAGAAGGTCTTGTTGATCTCGGTGATGTAGTTGGGGGACAACACGTTATCGGCGTCCAGCACCAGATAGCCGTCATAGGGGGCATAGTCATCCTCAAGGCAGTGCAGCAGGTATTGCAGGGCATAGCCCTTGCCCACCTGCGTTTTATTATTGCGGAAATAGACCGTAGCGCCGTGAGCGCCCGCCACTGTGCCGGTCAGGTCGGTGCAGTTGTCGGCCACCACGAAGATATCCACCCTGTCGGCAGGATAGTCCTGCGCCCGGATGCTGTCGATGAGATTGCCGATAACGGCCTGCTCGTTGCGGGCGGCGATGAGAACGGCGATGCGGTGCATCACCGGCTCGCGGTGGGGCGCGTCCTTCTTCCACCACGCCACAGGGATATAGAAAAACTGGTAGGAATAGCAGAGGAAAAACGCCAGCATAATGGCGAGATTGATGATTTGCAAAGTAGACATGGATACGGCCTCCTTTGTGCCGTCACCCGCAAAATGGGTGCGCTTCGCGGCGGGGTGGGTTTTTCGCCCACCCCATCAGGTGTATGTGGTTGTGGTTTGCGGCCTTTCGTCGGCGCTGCATGAGGTTCTTAGTCGTACAGCAGCTCGTCGGTGGTCTCGGCCAGACCGAAGGACACCAGCAGGTCCAGCACCTCGGTACAGTCGGCCGGCAGCATGTCGATGCCCCACGACGTTATATCAGCATCATTAGCAGCCGTAGGAGCCGTGCTGCCGGGCACCTGCGTACTTACGCTCGTATTGTCCTGATAGTTAAACTCCAGATAGAAATAGCACTCCCCGCTGTTGGCGCTGCTCCGCTCGGGGGCCAGCACATCAACAGGCTCTGCCCGCCGGGCCTCAAGATAGCGGTCCAGTGCCATATACAGCTGCCGGGCCTGCGGGGCGGTCAGCTCCACGGAATCGGTGTCCTGCCGGTAATTGTTGAACCAGCCGCCGATGATGGCAGCAGGGTCGATCTCCTCCAGATAGAAGCGGCTGTCACTGCTGGCCTTACGCACCGCCGGGTCATTATAGAAGTCGTTGTACGCCTGATACAGCGGCGTGCCGCGCCGAACGATCTGGTGATAATAGCGCCGGACTATGCCGCCGTCCTTCATGGTGTAGCTGACCGAGAAGGTCAGCATTCCCTCATCCGCAGAGGTACTGCCGTCGGCCTGATACAGCGCCGCGTCGTCCGGCTTACCCTGGGCCAGAACGGCACGGTGAAGCGCCGTCAGCTTTTCCAGACCCTCCGGGTCGGAAATATCCCGCACATATGGGATATTGTAGCCGCCGGATACATCGGCGCTCTCGATCCGGCCCGCGTCGGGGACGTATCCGGCAAAGCCCAGCACGTCGAAGCGGATCACCAGCGCAATGACCGCCAGCACCACGGCCAGCACCGCTCCGCCCAGCCAGCCGCGGCGGGTGAACACGCGGAAGGACTTGTGCAGCAGCATCTGGACGCCGAAGTAGACGATCAGACCCGTTACGATCTGGCACAGCACCAGCACCGTCATGCTGCCGCCGCCGGACACCATGTACCACAGCAGGATACCCAGCCCCATGCCGCCGGCCAGCGAGATCACATACAGCACCACGGGCCGCAGCCAACGGAACACGATGGCATCGCCGGCCGTCTCGCTGTGACGGGCGCGGTAGAAGAAATAGGCGGCGGCGATCAGCGCCGCGGCTACTGCCGTATAAACCAGCAGCGTTGTCCAGCCGGAGGCGGACAGGTGTTCGGCATAATAGAGGGACTGTGTACCCGGGATGGGCGTGCTCTCGCCGGTAGTGGTCTGCTGATACAAGCGAACCGTTGGGGTCAGCCAGTCCAGCCACGCGGGCCAACCCACGCTCTCATAACCCCAGAGGAATGCCTGCGCCAGAAAAGCAAACAGCGCGTAGAAGGCGGCAAACACAAAGTTGACGCCGACATAGACGACGGGGATGGCCAGCAGCCAGCCGGTGATCATGGCGCACAGCGTAGCCAGCGCAAAGTAGAACAGACCGGTCAGCTCCGCCACAGCAAACCACTCCAGCGTGCCCCGCATGTCGATGGCGCCGCACCCGGCCTGCACCGGCAGGGAAATCAGCGCCGCCGCCAGATGCACCACGGTGAACATCAGCACACCCACGGTGAAGTGAACGGCGAACTGGCGGCCCCGGGTGATGGGCAGGGCGTGCAGCAGACCCACGCTGCGGCCGTTCATCAGATAGGCGTACAAGGCCATGGCCAGCAGCACGGCGAAGCAGGCGGACACAATGGGCGCCGCCGCGGTGCAGTGCAACAGATGTCTGTTGACGCTGGCCAGCGACGCCGCCGGATCCGTGGCATCATAGATCCATCTGCGGTTGCTCCACAGGGCCAGCGGCAGGGCGCACAGCCACACGGCAGCATAGCCGAACAGCAGCGGCCAGAAGCGGCGGAAGTCGGCGCGGGCCAGCGCCCGATCAGAGGACGATATCATGAACCGCATAGTCAACACCTCCCAGCTCGTAAATAAAGATCTCCTCCAGCGTCAGGGGGATGGCCTCCAGCAGAATCGGCTGAAGCGCCGCCACCTGCGCCAGAATATCATTCTGATTGCCCCGGACAATATAGGTATGGACACGGCCGATCTTCTCGTGATGCAGGATGTTCAGGTTGGCGGGCATTTCCGGGTCATCGCCGCCGAAGGCCACCTGCAGCTTCACCGTGTTGTCCTGCAAATCGGAGAGGCTGCGCTCCAGCAGCACCTTGCCCTTGTTCATGATGCCCACATGGTCGCACACGTCCTCCAGCTCGCGGAGGTTGTGGCTGGACACCAGCACGGTGGTGCCGCGCTCTGCCACATCCCCAAGCAGCAGCGACCACACCTGACGGCGCATGACCGGGTCAAGGCCGTCCACCGGCTCGTCCAGAATCAGGTACTCCGGCATGCAGCACATGGTGATCCAAAAGGCCGCCTGCTTCTGCATGCCCTTGCTCATTCGGCGGATCATCTGGCGGTCGTCCAGCGGGAACACCTCATGCATCTTGTCGTAGCGCTCCTGACTGAAGGAGGGGTACATGCCCTTATAGAGCCGGGCCATCTCCCGGATGGACCACTGGGAGAAATAGAACCAGTCGTCGGGGATCACGCAGATCCGCCGCTTGACGGCGGGGTTTTCGTAGATAGGCTGGCCCTCCAGCGTCAGAGAGCCGCTGTCGGGACGGTATACGCCGGTGAAATGGCGGATGATGGTGGATTTGCCTGCGCCGTTGGGGCCCACAAGGCCGTACACCGCGCCCTTGGGGACGGTCAGGCTGGCGTCGTCCAGCGCACGGAAGCCGTCAAAGCTCTTGACGACGTTTTTTGCTTCTAACATTACTTCTTCTCTCCTTCCCAGAGCTGCAAAAGCTCCTCGCGGGTCATGCCGAGGTTCCGCAGCTCCTCCAAAACGGGCTTCAGCTTGCCGGTCAGCTCGGCCTTGCGGGCGGTATTCTGGGTGTCTCCCTCCGCCACAAAGCTGCCCTTACCTGTGACGGACACCACATAGCCCTCGGATTCCAGCTCGGCATAGGCACGTTGGATGGTGTTGGGGTTGATGGATAGCTGCGAGGCCATGGACCGCACCGACGGCAGCTTATCCCCCGGCGCAAGAACGTCCGTGACCATCAAACGCCGCAGGCTGTCCTTCACCTGCTCGTAGATGGGACGGCTGTCCCGATAGTCCAGATGGATCATATTGGTCACTCCTTTTGAGTGTAGTGTATTAAACGTACTAGTACACTTATACCACGATGTCATACACCTGTCAAGAGAAATGATCCAATTTTTTTAGAAAAATCTTCTGGCGTTATTGCTGCCTTTCGTATTTTTCATGGGTCGCAGGCAGAAAATTGCCTGTGGGGGCTTTTCTTTTTTGAAGAAACAGGTATAATGATAAGCACCTGTTATGAAAGGATGTTTTGCCTTTATGAAACTGAGCTCCATTCGTCAGGCGGCCAAGAGCGTGCCGCTGCGCCGTATCTGGCAGACCGCCGAAAAGGCACACGCCATTTGTGGCAAGCCCACGGCAGCGCTGTTCACCGACATGCTGCGGTGCGCCAAGCGCTACGGTGCCGGCCCGACGGACTATATGATGTTTGAGTTTTACGACCTGAGCGATGCCGAGCGGGCCACCTATCTGACCCGAGTGCGCTCCGCTGCCTTCGTCAAGCGGGTGAACAACCGCACCGACGCCGCCATTTTCAACGACAAGAACGCTTTTTTTGAGAAGTTCCGGCCCCTGATGGGCCGTGAGGCGCTGAATCTGTTCAAAGCGGATTTGGAGCAGTTCAAGGCGTTTATGGCGGACAAGGACGCCGTGATCGTCAAGCCCATCGACGGCGACTGCGGCAGCGGCATCGAGAAGCTGTACAAGAAGGATTTCGCCGATCTGGAGGCCATGTGGGCCTACATGAAGCAGCCGGAGAAGCGGTTCGGCATCTGCGAGGAGGTCATCCGCCAGCATCCCCAGGCGGCGGCACTGCATCCCGATTCCATCAACTGCATCCGCGTGGCCACCTTCGTGAAGGACGGCGAGCCACTGGTGATCTACGCCGCCTGCAAGGCGGGCACCGGCGGCATGGCCTTTGACAACATGGGACGGGGCGGCATCACCATGCGGTTCGATCTGGACACCGGCAAGATCGCCGGTCAGGGCCACGACGAGGAGCTGAAGAAGTACGACCGCCATCCCACCACCGGCATTGAGCTGAAGGGCTATCAGATGCCCATGCACGAGGAGGTCAAGGCGCTGGCCCTGAAGGCGGCGCTGATGTATCCGGAGTTCCACTATGTGGGCTGGGACATCTGCATGACGGAGAAGGGCCCCGCCATCATCGAGGGCAACGACTATCCCGGCTACGATCTGGCCCAGATCCCCGA
>USMI01000118.1 GCA_900555735.1 uncultured Eubacteriales bacterium
GCATCGCCAACATGATCCACCCCCTGTCGGCGGAGAAGGAGATCGAGTTCTATCTCAACGAGTCCCAGTCCACCACCGCCATCACGTTGGATCAGTTCTATGACAAGTTCGAGCATATCCGCCAGAACACCGGCATCATCAACATCATCATCGCCTCGGTAAAGGACGCGCTGAGCCGCACCATCCGGGCGGGCTATATGCTGACCGAGGGCCGCAAGATCCAGAAGATCCCCGACGACGCTCCCGTCATCCGCTGGAAGGAATTCATGGACATGTCCCGGTTCTGCTTCTATAAGAACTACCGGGTGGAGCGGGGCTACAACGATCCCGCCGTCATCCTGTACTCCGGCGGCACCACCGGCACCACCAAGGGCATCGTACTGACCAACGGCAACTTCAACGCCTTGGGCCAGCAGATCATTGCCACCAACCCCATGTTCCGTCCCGGTGACCGGATGCTGGCCGCCATGCCCCTGTTCCACGGCTTCGGTCTGGGCGTGTGCGTCCACTCCATGCTCTCTCAGGGCGGCCGCTGCATCCTGATCCCCCGCTTCACCGCCAAGAGCTATGCCAAGCAGATCGTCAAGTACAAGTGCAACTTCATCGCCGGCGTGCCCACCCTGTATGAGGCGCTGCTGCGCCTGCCCAGCATGGACAACGCCGACCTCAGCAGCCTGAAGGGCGTGTTCTCCGGCGGCGACAGCCTGTCCATTGAGCTGAAGAAGAAGTTCGACAAGTTCCTGTACGACCATCACGCCGTCATTCAGGTGCGGGAGGGCTACGGCACCACCGAGACCGTCACCGCCTGCTGCCTGACGCCTACCCATATCTATAAGGAAGGCTCCATCGGTCTGCCCTTCCCCGACACCTATATCAAGATCGTCAAGCCCGGCACCGACGAGGAGCTGCCCTACGGTGAGGAGGGTGAGATCCTGCTGGCAGGCCCCACCGTCATGAAGGAGTACATGAACCACCCCGAAGAGACGGCCAAGACCCTCCGCAAGCACGACGACGGCCTGACGTGGGTCTATACCGGCGATCTGGGCGTCATGGACGATGAGGGCTTCATCTACTTCCGGGGCCGCGCCAAGCGCATGATTATCTCCTCCGGCTACAACGTGTATCCCGGCCAGATCGAGAACATTCTGGACGCCAACGAAATGGTGCAGATGAGCTGCGTCATCGGCGTGCCCGACGCCTATAAGATGCAGAAGGTAAAGGCCTTCGTCATGCTGAAGCCCGGCGTGGAGGCCAACGAGGGCACCCGCGACGCCCTGCTGGGCTACTGCCGCAAGCATGTGGCCAAGTACGCCATGCCTTATGACATCGAGTTCCGTGATGAGCTACCCAAGACGCTGGTGGGCAAGGTGGCCTACCGCGTGCTGGAGGAAGAGGAGCTCAAAAAGATTGCCAGGGAAAAGGACTCCGCCGAATAACAGACTGAGCTGACCGGTCAAAGACCGGTCGGCTCTTTTATCTTCGCCGGAGAGAAAAAAGTCTTGCATTTTTCTGTCGGTTGTTGTATCATAAGCGCGAACACAACTGGATCACTTGTCTTCGGGGCGGGGCGAAATTCCCCACCGGCGGTATAGTCCGCGAGCGAGCCTGCGGGTAAGCATGAACCGGCGCGATTCCGGTACCGACAGTATAGTCTGGATGAGAGAAGGCGTGTACGGCATTATTGTAATGCTCTTTTTTGATGCGTGCACCTTGGGAGACAATCGCTTCCAAGGGTGTTACACCATCAAAAAGGAGTCTTTTTTTATGACACAAAAACAGAAAACCCATCGCCTTGCCGTGGCTGCCATGCTGACGGCTGTGGCCGCCGTGCTGCAATTCATCGAATTCGCCATTCCGCTGATGCCGGCCTTTATCAAGCTGGACATCTCCGACCTGCCCGCCCTGCTGGGTACCTTCTCTCTGGGCCCCGTATACGGCGTCGCCATTCAGCTGGTGAAGAACCTGCTGCACCTTCCCTTCGGCTCCAGCGCCGGTGTGGGCGAGCTGTCCAACTTTATTCTGGGCGCGATTTTCGTGTTCGCCGCCGGTATGATCTACAAGCGCAGCAAGAGCCGCAAGAGCGCGCTGATCGGCTCGCTGGTGGGGGCGGTGGCCATGGCTCTCATCAGCATCGTGGCCAACTATTTCATCGTCTACCCCGCCTATGTGGTGCTGTATAAGCTGCCGCTGGAGGCTATTGTGGGCATGTACGAGGAGATTCTGGGCGGCGTGTCCCATATGCCCACCCAGAACGCCCTTTTCAACTGCCTGCTGGTGTTCAATGTGCCCTTCACCTTCTGCAAGGGCATGCTGGATGTGGCGCTGTGCTTTGCGATCTACAAGCCCCTCAGTCCCCTGCTGCACAAGTAACATAAAAGAGCGCTCCATCAGCCGACGGAGCGCTCTTTTCAGGTTATCAAAAAAATCCATCTGGCGCTTAGCCGTAAAACACCCGGCTAAACGCTCCGTCGGTTGCGTAAAGCGGCCCTGTTTGCTACCATGAGACCGGAGGTGATCCCATGGATTGAGAAATGTTGGGCAGATTTATCGCCCAGAGACGTAAGGAACGGAACCTGACCCAGCGGGAGCTGGCGGAGGCGCTGCATGGGAGACGGCTCCACCCATGACGGCATGGGCGAGATATTTACCGCCGGTACGAAGATCACCGGCCTGTACTGGTCGCCGGACAGCGCCTATCTGGCTATCAGCCAGAGCGTTCAGGGCGGATCCGCCCGCCTTGACTGCAAGGTCTGGCATTTCTATCAAGGTGCGGATGATCGTTGGTACGGACAGGTAGACGGCAGCATGAGACTTATTCTGGCGCACCTGTGGTATGAGGGCGACGAAGTGTGCTGAAGGCCGCCTTCCCTGCCGTGCCGACGGCGCAGCCCTCCGGCTATCCCATCTTCGATGTGTCCTTCGACTGCTGGGACGGCACGGCGCTGCAGGTGAAATGCGCCTATACCGGCACCGACAACACCGGTCACGCAGTGACCGTTCGCTATGATGCAGCCGCACAGCAGGTGCTCTCTGCGAAGTAAACAGACAACAAAGAAGGGACCTCCTTTCGGAAGTCCCTTCTTTGTTGTTTATAAGGGGTGAGAAAACTCACAATGGAAAGCGTTACTTGGCAGCAGCGGCCTTCTTCTGAGCGTTCAGAGCCTTGACGCCCTGAACCACCAGATCGATGGCAAGGATCACCAGCAGCACGCCGATGATGCCGCGGATGTAGCACCACACCACGCCTTCGCCGCCGGCAATGATACCGGTGACCTGAGCCTTGATGGTGAACACCAGAGAGGTCAGGGTGACAACCAGCATGAAGAACATGGGGAAGTAGAACATCTTGTTGTTGCGGCCGATCTTACCCAGCCAGCAGCACACAGCCAGCAGACCCAGAGCAGCCAGCAGCTGGTTGGCAGCGCCGAACAGAGCCCAGATCTTGGCATAACCGGTCAGGCCCAGAGCCACGCCGGCCACCACGGTGATAGCGGTAGCAACATAGGGATTGGTGATAACGCGCTTCCAGCCCTTCAGATCCTCGCGGGTCTGGCCAGGCTCGACGAAGAACTCGGCGAACATATAACGAGCAAGACGGGTAGCGGTATCCACGGAGGTCAGGCAGAAGGCGGACACAGCCAGGATCAGCATGGAGTACACAGCGTTGTAGCAGCCATCGCCGAACACCTTGGAGAACATGGAGGCCAGACCGGTGGCGAACACGACGGTAGGAGTCGTGGTGGTGCCGTCAGCATACTGCGCCCAAATGTAACCGACAGCGCAGACGGAGATCAGAGCCAGAGCGCACTCGATCAGCATGCCGCCGTAAGCGATGGGCTTGGCGTCCTTCTCCTGATCCAGCTGCTTGGAGGTGGTGCCGGAGCCAACCAGAGAGTGGAAGCCGGACACAGCGCCGCAGGCGATGGTCACGAACAGAGCGGGGAACATGTAGCCCAGAGAGGTGCCGCTGGGAGCCAGGGTATCATAGAAGCCGGTGAAGGCGGGCATGTCCACAGTGGGAGCGCAGCCGATGATACCCACGACAGCAAGGATCATCATGCCGTACAGCAGGAAGGAGCTCAGGTAGTCACGGGGCTGCAGCAGGATCCACACAGGAGTGACGGAAGCAATGCCGATGTACAGACCGACAATGATCATCCACACGGTGTAGCTCAGATAAATGGGGTGCCAGTTCAGACCGATGACCATGCAGACCACGATGCCGATGACGCCGATGACGGTAGCCACGCCCAAAGGTGCGTTGCGGCGATAGACAAAGAAGCCGAACAGAATGGCCATCAGGATGAACATGATGGAGATGATGGCGGTGGAGGCGTTGGCCGCGGAAGCGGCATAGTCGATCGCGCCCTCTGCGGTGTAGGTAGCCTTGAAGGTGTTGGCCACGATGGAAGCAAAGGCAGCCACAACAAGGATCAGGGTCAGGTAAGCGAACACGATGAACAGCTTCTTGGCCTTGGCACCGATGGCGTCGCCGATGACCTCACCGATGGACTCGCCCTTGTGGCGGATGGAAGCGAACAGAGCACCGAAGTCATGCACGCCGCCGAAGAAGATACCACCGATCAGGACCCACAGCATCACGGGGACCCAGCCGAACACAGCCGCCTGAATGGGGCCGTTGATGGGGCCGGCGCCAGCGATGGAGGAGAAGTGATGGCCCATCAGCACAGGAGCCTTGGCAGGACAGTAATCCTTGCCGTCTTCCATGGTATGAGCGGGAGTAGGACGGGAGTTATCGACGCCCCACTTCTTGGCCAGCCAGCCGCCGTAGAAAATATAGCCTACGACCAGAACTGCGCAGCCGATGATAAGGAACAAAGCAGCATTCATAAAGCTCTCTCCTTTCTGAACAAGTTTTTCTTTTGCTTATGAAACAGGCCCTGTTTAAAGACCTGCGCTGCACTGTGTCCGCTGGCGTTGCTGCTGACTTTTTCCTCCGGCAGCTCCGCCACAGCGGTATGAAAATCCATCCAGCCCCAATAGGACATGCGGAAGCTCTTATACAGCTTGCAGCGCTTCAGCGCCTTTTTGGCGTCCTCGTCGCAGCTGTCGCACAGGAACAGGGCTGTGATGTAGGTGTACATGTGATTGGGGCCGGGATCGATGCGGGCCATGCCCTCCTCATAGGCCTTCTTTTCACATGCCTCATAAATTTCCTTTGTCAGATGGGGCACGCTGAACAGATAGACGTATTCAAAGCTGTTGGCCTCCCAGAGCTTGGCCTTTTTGGACAGCACATACTTGGAGGATTCCGCATAAAAATCCATTTGTGCCGCCAAGGGCTGTTCATGCTCCTCACAGCGCCGCACGTCGAAATCATTCTGATAGATCTCACACAAACGCTGAACGGCATCTTCACGCGTCATCTGTTCCACCGTCCCTTCTTCCTTTTGAAAGCTGGTTGTTTCTTTCCGGCTTTCGTGATTTTAAGCGCGAAATACTACACAGGAAAAAAGTTGCATTTTTCCTGAAACGAAAACGTTACCGAGCCTTTAAAATTCACGTTCCATACTATACGCCTGTTGTTTTTAAATTTCAAGAGGTCAAAATTAACAAGATTTTTACAAAAAGTTCATGTAAATTTTCTGTTAAGACAATATTGAATCCATAAAGAAGCTGTGATAAAATAAACTTGTTTCACCACCTTTAACGGTGGGTATTCAAAATGCGCCGCAGAACGAAAACTGCGGCGCATTTTTATGTGGATACGCAAAGCGGCGGCTTTTGGGCACATAGGGACTTCCCGTCGGCGCATAGCCTGACAGGGAGAGGAGGCGTTTGCCATGTTAAGCGCGGCGCTGCTGCTGGTCTGCCAGAGTCTTTTTTTACAGCTGCATCTATCGGGAGAGGGCAGCTCCTTTCCCAAGCCATTGACCGCCGAGGAGGAACGGCACTATCTGGAGCTGTGTACACAGGGCGATCTAGATGCCCGCAACGTACTGGTGGAGCGAAACCTGCGCCTTGTGGCGCACATCATCAAGAAGATGCAGTCCAAAATGCCAATCGGAGGATTTGGGGTGTACATCTTCCGTAAGAATTGCACCGCAAATCGAGAGCCGGATGCTCTCCGGCAGCCTAAGAGTAGACGGCTATAACCGGCATCTGGATATTGCGTATCAGACGTACCTCCTATTGGCATAGGGGACAAGCACTATAAAACAGGAAGCAAAAAGAGCCGGTGTGAACCGGCTCTTTTCCTATAAAAAATAAATAAGGGAGGAGGATGCGCCCATGGCTGTATTCAGGGTGGAGAAAACGCGGAACTACACCGTCATGTCAAA
>USMI01000119.1 GCA_900555735.1 uncultured Eubacteriales bacterium
GTGGCTCTCCGCCGCCGTGGACACAGCACTGCTGCGAAAGCCCTTCGGCGTATATCTGCTGGTAACGGGCGTCATGCTGCTGGTAAAGCGCCCTGAAAAAAAAGAGTGAGCCTGCGGCTCACTCTTTTCCCTTACCGGAGCCCGGCTGCCTGCATGACGGCCTCCACGGCCTCCACTGGCTGGCTGCCCCATGTGATCTGGGCGTCTGCGCAGCCTGCGCTGTCCAGCAGCTCCCGCGCACCGTCGGTCAGCAGCTTCTGATAGGCGTCATCCACCAGCTCCAGCTTTTGCAGGAACTCCGCCAGATCGTCGTTTTTCGCCGCCAGCCATGTGGTGGCCGCGTCGTTGATCTCATTCGCGTCAAGACCGGTACCCGTACCCCATTCGATCAGCTTGACCGCCGCCTGTACGGCCGTCAGCGAGGAGCCGGAGGTGTCCACCGTCACATCTGCATCGATCTCGTCCAGAATGGACAGCGTCAGCACCGGCGGCACATCGGCCGGAGCGTCGGGCGCGTCGGAGGTGGCGCAGGTCACACCGTCGGCGGAGACGGTCACATACAGCTTTTTCTGCGTCGCGTCATAGAGGAACGTTCCCTCGCCCAGCAGCGTACCATCCGCCGTCACCGCGCCGACGGTAAAGAGGACGGAACAATTATCCTTCTTGGAAAGCTCCGCGATCTCCTCGCCCGTAAAGACCCATTCCCCCGCGTTCAGCGCCGAGCCGTCCGCGTTTTCATAGTCCTTCGAAATGCTGCCGCCGTGGATGTAGACGGAGCTGACGTCATCACGCGCCAGTCTGATATACACGCCGTATTCTCCGGTCTCCGCCGGAGCATCCGTGGTCGAAGGCGTGTTGTTCTTTACCTCCGTCAGCTTGGTGCAGCCCGTCATCAGAACGGCCACCAGCACCATGGCGGTCAGAAGTGTCAGTGTTATCTTTTTCATATGCTTCATGATGTCTCCTTTTTGGGGCATTTTCGCTTTATTTCGCTTGGCGGAGCTGCTTCAGCCGCTCCAGAACGGACGGCGTGTCTGCGGCGATTCGCCCCAGCGTCGGGCATCCGTCCATTTGCTCACAGTCGCCGCAGGTATCCAGCTCCTTCTCCCGGACGCAGTTGTGGACGGGGCAGAGCGTATCGCAGAAGGGTGTTTTCGCACCCGCCACACGGCAGCCGGTACAGTGGATCATGTCCGGTGTGATGGTCACCCCGTTGAGCTGTGTCCACAGAGCGGCGGTCCTTTCCCGCAGGGCGTCGTCATTTGTGATGGTCGCGATCCGGGCGTCGCATGCTTCGCAGTCCAGTCCGCAGCAGCCGGTCAGTTGGTTCATATGGTCTCCTCCTTATGCGCAAACCTCAGCGGGTCTCGCTTTGCGCGGCGGGACAGAGGTCGAGGTTCATAAAATCAAAATCCACCAGCTCGCCCTTGATCTTGAAAAAGCCGGGGAACGTACACAGCTTGCGAAAGCCGAACTTTTCATACAGCGCAATGGCCCGTTTGTTGTCGCTGCGCACCTCAAGATTGACCTGCTCCACGCCGCTCTCCCTTGCGAAAGCAAGGATGCGCTCCGTCAGGGCGGATGCCGCGCCGCAGCCCCACCACGTCTTTTTCAGGCTGATGCCGAACTCCGCCCGATGGTGCATGCGGTTGGGCTTGCGGTTCAGGCTGGCGGTGCCGATGATCTCGCCGTTCACCTTGGCAAACAGCTGCATATGGTCGCGGGACTGCGCCTGCATGCTGAGGTAGGCCTGTTCCTCCTCAAGGCCAAGCGGCACGCCCTCCGGGCCGAAGCTGAGGTTATCCGTTTCCCCGCCGATGGTTTTCAGATAGTCCAGCAATTCGGCAGCGTCCTGCGCCTGTGCGCGGACGATCTCAAAGGTCGTTTGTTTCATAGCTCTTCCTTTCTTTGCATCTTGATCTGTTCAGGCTTGAAGCCGCCCCGCTTCATTGGCCGTTCTCCTGTGTCGCTTCCGAAAGAAGCAGGCCATAGCTGCGCTGGTAATTCTCCCTGAAGTAGAAGTCCGCGCGATGCTCCTCCGGACAGTAGACGATGCTCCACATGGTCTTTTCGTAGCTGCCGTCCGTCAGGGGATAGTTTTTCTGCGACACGCTCTCCAGCAGGCCGCGGACCTCCGACATGCCGGCAGGGCCGGTATAGGCGGCAAGGGTATCATACCGCTGATGGGACTGCTGCGAGCCCATGCCCTGCTTCTCACAGTCGGCAAGGTAGTGATTGGTGACCACCTTTGTCTCCGTCACCAGCATCTCACCGCCGACATACTCCACCACCACGCTTTTGCCGCTGGCGTCCGCAAGGGATAGATGGTGGGAGATGCCGATGGAGGAGTTCATATCATACTGCCGTAAAAGCGCGATGGCCTCGTCCACATTGGCCGCCCTGTCCAGCAGCAGGCGGATGGCCGTGGTGGTGGTCAGGTTCGTCTTGCCGGTCCGCTGATGGGTCTCCTCGTCGTCACCCGCCGTCAGGTCGGCCACCATAAGACCCTGAGAATTCATCCCGTCCAGCGGCACATAGATGGCCGCGATGCTCTGCATCCGCTCCATCATGGAGCCATCCGGCGCATAGTCCGCGGCAAACCCCAGAAAATCAAGGCAGCAGGTAGAGATGGACTCATAGCCGTCATCCGGTCTGGTATGTACGATCATGGCCTGACATTCCGCCCAGTCGTAGTTGCGGCCAAAGTAACAGGCGCCGTCGGCATCCTGCGTGCAGATGGTGGAGCAGCCGTAGCCGTCCGTCTGCACTGTGCTCTTGTAGAAGCCGTGTGACAGCAGCCAGAGCAGATAGTTCTCCACCTCCGCGTCGCTGGCCGCGCCGCCCTGCGCAAGGAACTTATCGAATCCGTAGTTGCCGGTAAACTCCATGGTATACAGGCCGTCCTCCAGCTTTTTGACGCTGTTGGCGGCCCTGATGAAGGTGCCGAACATGGCCCAGAGGGCCGCGACGGCCACCAGCACGATGCCCAGCGTGATGCCAAGCCATTTCATAATACGCTTTTTCACAGTAGTCCTCCTTGATTCAGGACAGCAGCCGGTACTCGTACCACTCCTCGCCGGTCTGCTCAAAGCCGACGGACAGGAACATGTGGCGGCTCTGCCGGTTGAAGGAATAGATGTTGGCCGTCACCCGCTCCATACCCTTTTCTCCGGCCAGCTTCAGCATATCCAGAATACAGCGCCGCCCGATATGCCGGTTCTGATACGCCTTGCAGACGACAATGGCCACCTCGGCACTATTGCGCAGGGATACGTCCCCCACCAGCACGCCCTTATACTGGATATAGTAGCACTCGCCGTTGGCGCTGAGATAGTCATACATGCTGTGCAGCAGCGCCAGATCATAGGGCTCATCCCGGTTATCCACCTGCTTGCAAACGTCCGGATCCTGATACCACGGAAGAGACACCGCGTCATTCCGGTAGTAGGGGATCAGCCTGATCTCCTCGTCAACGATCCGTTCCTTCATATCAGATACGCACTTCCTGTTCTGATTGTTGCAATTTCTTTCCCATTTCCACTCTGACCTCATGCCGCTCCGGGGCGGTGTTGGAGTAGGCATACAGGTCAAAGCCGATGACGGCAAAGCCGTTCTTCCGGTAAAACCCGATGGCGGCCTCATTGCAGGACTGCGTCTCCAGCACGATCATCCGTGCACCGGAGGCTGCCGCCTCCTTCTGTATGACGGCCATCAGCATCGTGCCGACGCCGCGGCGGCGCTCGCCACTGTCAAACAGACAGATGTTGCTGATCCGGAAGCGGCCATTCCACATCTCCGGCGAGCCCTCCACATAGCCGATCAGCCGCCCGTCCTCAAACGCGCCGAAGGCCACCGGCTCCTCCAGCCACTCGCCGAAGAACACATCGTCAAAGGACCGCTCCACCGGTGTTTCAAAGGGCGTATAGGTGATCTGAAAGCCCTCTTCCGCCGGAGAAATATCGTAATACCCGCCTGTCTGATACCGTGCGGTAAACCTTTTGCCTGCATAGGCTTCCCGCTCTAATCGTTTGATTTCCATATCCGATCTACCTCTCTCGATCATGGTCACTCTGTGTGCGCAATTAAAAAGACGCAAAGCGAGCCCGGCTTTTCACCAACCTCCGCACTGCGTCTAAGCGTCTGGCGTTTTGATCTCCTCCGTTTTTCCGTCCTTAAAACGGATCACGCAGGTATACCTGCACTTCGGGCAGAACAGTGGGAAATCCTCCAGCACCGTGTGGGGCCGAATCTGCGTTCTTGTTTTCCCGCCGCATCTGGGACAGCAGAGCCACGCCAGCTTCGATGTAAGACTCTCGGCCATTTTCTATCACCCCTGCTTACTTTTCGACCAGCGCGCGAAACGCCGCGTCGCGGTCAAAGGTGCCCGCGGCAAAGCCGGGGATCTCCTTGATGGCCTTGCAGATGCTGATGCTGATGCCGGTCAGGATCTGGCCCAGCTCCTGATCGGAATAGGGGCAGTCTCCGGTCACGATCAGCGTAGACAGGCTATGCACCACGAACCAGAGGTCGCGGAAATACACGTCCGCTTCCCCGGCGGTAATGTGATAGATCGCCATCAGCGTCGGGCGGACAAGCGTCTGCAAATGCTGCATCGACTTCATGGCGCTGTATTCCCGCGACTGTGTCAGGAACAGCAGCCGGTACAGCTCCGGCTCCTCCCGCGCGAACCGGACATACTGCTTACCCACGCCGAGGAAGGGGATCTCCTCCTGCAAACCTGCGTCCGCATAGCGGTCGTACACGCTGATCGCGGCGGCATAGACCTCCTGCTTGATGCCGTCCATGGAGCCAAAGGCGGTAAAGATCGGCTGCGTAGACGTACCCAGCTCATCCGCTATCGTCTTTGCCGTCAGTCCGTCGAGCCCCTTGGCCCGCACGACCCGCAGCGCCGCTTCTACCATTTCTTTCTTTGTGAACTTATTCTTCGGAGCCATCGTCTGCATCCTTTCACCAGAAATAGATCGCACAATGCATATCGTATAATATATATTGACTATTATACGCAAGAACAGGCGATTGTCAAGAGCGATCCTCCCACAAATTTACGCCGTTCGCCCGCCCGACGGCATCTCAGCCGCGGCGCAGGAGCCATCCGTCGTCGCCGGTCTCCAAAACGGCATCCGTCTCGATCCTGGCATGACAGAGCAGTGTGCCGGGCAGCGTGATGGCATCTCCGCCGATATAACACAGCTCTGCCAGCGCAAAGAGCGGCCGCAGCATCTTCACCTTGTCCTCCGTCAGCCGCTTGAGCTGATCCATCACATCGGCCCATTCGTCCTCTGTATACCGCTGCGCCATGATGGAGGTATCAACAAAGTTCAATGTACTGAACGAGGAACTGTCACTCCAATATGACCGGAATCCGATTGAAACAATAAAAACAAGGATCAAGTCCGTGAACAGCATCGTTGAAAAGCTCCGGCGTCAAAATTACCCTCTTAATTTGACCAATATCGAGGAAAAGTTGAATGATATTGCCGGTGTAAGAGTAATTTGCTCCTTCCCCTCGGACATTTACCAGCTTGCCGATGCGTTTTTACGGCGGTGTCCGAGGAGGTATCGCCGTGTCCTTTTTGCTCTTTCGCAACGTCCATGACCTGCACCAGCTAAAAAAAGTGTAGCCCCTCCATCGGACTATTCCGGGCATGAATATGAACACAGAAAACATGTAAATAGATTTTATAATTCTTCTGCGCCTGTCTGCATTTTGCAGACAGGCGCTTTTTGTCGTTTTCTTGGGTTCTGTGTCGGCTGTCGATCACCTCCTGTATCTATCCCTCACAACGCAACGATGAAACAGGAGGTGCAGCGTATGGAGCAGCGCGGTATTTTGATTTGCTCCATTACAGACGGCGATTTGCCCCTTTGCTGGGAACTGTATCTCGGCATTGTCAACGCCTACCGCAGTTCTTCCGAGAAAGGCGGTGAGTTCAGATGACGGGATTTACCTTTCAGAGCTTGAAGCCGCAGGACTGTTTAAGCAATGAGCTTCGCAGCGTGATCCGTGATAATGTTTTGCAGTTCTACGCCAAGGGGCTATCTACGGAAGCAGAGGAAGAAGGCCTGACCGCTCTGTATGAGCGCCTTTCGCATGGCAGAGCAAAGGCAAGTCCGGCGAGCATTTGACGACCATTCCGCCCTATGG
>USMI01000120.1 GCA_900555735.1 uncultured Eubacteriales bacterium
CCTGCTTGTGGGTGGAGAAGGCCATGCGGTACAGGGCGCTCATCTCCTCGCCCTGAGAGCCGGTGGTGACGATGACCTGCTGGTTCAGGGGCAGGCCCTTGATCTTGTGGATGTCCATTAAGGTGTTCTTGGGCACCTTCATATAGCCCAGCTCCGTGGAGACCTTCATGATATTCTCCATGCTGCGGCCGGTGACGGCCACCTTGCGGCCGCAGGCGGCGGCAGCGTCCAGCACCTGCTGGATGCGGTGGACGTTGCTGGCGAAGGTGGTGACGATGATGCGCTTGTCGCAGCCGTTGAACTGGCGGGCAAAGGTCTTGCCCACCGCCTTTTCGCTCATGGTATAGCCGGGGCGCTCCACGTTGGTGGAGTCCGCCAGCAGCGCCAGCACGCCTTCCCGGCCCAGCTGGCCGAAGCGGGCCAGATCGATGACCTCGCCGTCGATGGGCGTGGAGTCGATCTTGAAGTCGCCGGTATGCACCACCGTGCCCATGCGGGTATGGATGGCGAAGGCCACCGAGTCGGCGATGGAGTGGTTCACATGGATGAACTCCACCTGGAACTTGCCTGCCCGGATGGTCTGACCCGCCTCCACCGTGATGAGCTTGGTGGATTGCAGCAGGCCGTGCTCCTGTAATTTCAATTTGATCAGCCCTGCCGTCAGGCGGGTGCAGTAGATGGGCATGTTGATCTGCTTGAGCACATAGGGGATGGCGCCGATGTGATCCTCATGCCCGTGGGTGATGAACAGGCCGCGGAGGCGGTTGTGGTTCTTCACCAGATAGGTCACGTCGGGGATCACGCAGTCGATGCCGTACATGTCATCGCCGGGGAACGCCATGCCGCAGTCCACCACGATGATCTCGCCGCCGTATTCATAGGCGGTCATGTTCTTGCCGATCTCGTTAAGACCGCCAAGGGGAATGATCTTCAATTTTTCAGCCATAATAACTCCTTTACTGTATCGAAAAATGGATAGATACACGGCGTTACCGGGGCTGGGCGCACGGAAAATCGCACGGAAAAGCATCGCTTTCCGCAAAAATGTGCAGCAAAACAAAGGCGGCCCGACGTCCTACCGGCCCTGCATCGCCGGAGGAGCATCGGAGCGTTCGCCCCGGATGACCGTGTGTTGAATTGTGCTATATGGGACCGCGTCCGGGCGGCCCTTATATCACCGCAAAGCCGCATCCGCTTTGCGAAACAACCAAAAAAGTCGCAGAAAATTCTACGAAGTGTATAAATTATAGCATACATTTTGCCGTTTGTATACCCCCAACTTTTCGCCGCGTTTTGTCAGGCTTCGCGCCCCGGCGGAAATCGGGCCGCAAATCCGCATTTTTGCTGTTGTGATACGGTAAAAGGTATGATATAATAAGCAATGATTGTAAATTGGAGTGATATTCCCATCGGAAATCCCGTTTTGAAATGAGGTGTCACCTTGAGTAAAAAGCTGATCCGCGGCTTCCGCACCAATATCATGCTGTACGGCCTGTGTCTGGCCGCCTTTGTGATCGCCGCCATCCCCTTCTCGCCGCTGCTGGCCGTTGTCGAGTTGCTGGTGTCCACGCTGGTGATCTATGTGGGGATCCGGCGCAACCGGATGGCACAGCACAGCGTGCGGCAGTATCTGGACCGGGTCAGCGGCGGTATCGATACCGCACGCTCCAGCAATATGCTGTACGCGCCGCTGCCCATGCTGGTGTTCGACCTGAACACCGGCGAGGTCCTGTGGGGCAACGACCGGTTTCTGGCGCTGACCGACCTGAAGGAGAAGATGTTCGAGGCGCTGGTGAACGACGTGATCCCCGGCTTTGACGGCCACTGGATGCTGGAGGGCAAGCGGGAGGCGCCGGAGTACGTGGTGTGGAACCACCGCACCTACCGGGTATACGGTGCGCTGAGCCACCCTGACCAGCTGAAGGGCGACCACAGCATGCTGGCCACCACCTACTGGCTGGACATCACCGAAAGTGAGCAGATGCGCCAGACGCTGGACATGACCCGTCCCGCCGTGGCCATTCTGATGATCGACAACTATGAGGACCTGATGAAGGCCTGTCCGGAGAGCAAGCGCTCGGCGCTGCTGGCGGATATCGAGGGCAAGCTCAACGACTGGTGCGCCGGAAGCGGCGCGCTGCTGCTGGGCTATGACCGCGACCGGTATCTGTTCGTGATGGAGGAAAAGGACTTCACCACCTATGCCGAGAAGAAGTTCGACGTGCTGGACGCGGTGCGCACCGTGGAGAGCGGCGGCGTCACCGCTACGCTGTCCATCGGCGTGGGCCGGGACGGCGACAGCTTTGAAAGCCTGTTCAAAAACGCCGATCTGGCGCTGGAGATGGCGCTGAGCCGGGGCGGCGACCAAGCGGTGGTGAAGGATCGCAACAACTTCGAGTTCTACGGCGGCCGCTCCAAGACCACCGAAAAGCGCACAAAGGTGAAATCCCGCGTTATGGCCAACGCCCTGCGGGAGCTGATCGACGACGCCCGCAACGTATACGTTATGGGCCACAAGTACGCCGACATGGACTCTCTGGGCGCGGCGGCGGGCATCTGCTGCATCAGCCGCAAGCTGGGCAAAAAGGCCCAGATCGTCATTGATACCGAAAACAACGCCGCTCATCCCGTGCTGCGGGCTTTGCAGCAGATACCGGAGTACGCGGGCGTGTTCGTCAACGGCGACGCGGCGTTTCTCCACGCCCAGCCGGATACCCTGCTGGTGGTGGTGGACACCAACCGCCCCGACAGCGTGGAATCCGAGCCGCTGCTGGAGAGCTGCACCCGCGTGGCGGTCATCGACCATCACCGCCGGGGCAGCAGCTACATCGACAAGATGACCCTGAACTACCACGAGCCCTACGCCAGCTCCGCCAGCGAGCTGATCACGGAGCTGATGCAGTATCTGATCGAGCCGGCCGACATCCTGAAAAGCGAGGCGGAGGCCCTGCTGGCAGGCATCGTGCTGGACACCAAGAACTTTACCAACCGCACCGGCGGCCGCACCTTCGAGGCGGCGGCCTACCTGCGCCGCTGCGGCGCCGACACGCAGGATGTGCAGCGGATGTTCCAGAGCGATCTGGACGCCATGGTGACCCGCTACGCCATCATGCGGCAGGCGGAGATCTACCACGGCGATATTGCCATCGTGGCGGTGGATGAGGCCTATGACCGGGTCACCGCTGCCAAGGCCGCCGACGAGCTGCTGACCATCCGGGGCATCCGGGCCTCCTTCGTCATGTACCGCAAGGATGACGGGGTGTACATGTCCGCCCGCTCGCTGGGCGAGGTGAACGTACAGGTGATCCTTGAGGCGCTGGGCGGCGGCGGCAACTCCACCACCGCGGGCGGTCAGGCCAAGGGCATCACCGTGGCTGAGGCCAAGGAGAAGCTGCTGGCGGCCATTGATAAGTATTTCGAGGATTGACGATCCGTGATTTCGTAGGGGGCGACCCTTGCGGCCGCCCCCTACGAATCATCTATCCCCATTCCACAACAACAAACAAACCAATCTGACATAGGAGGATATACCAATGAAAGTGATTTTAACGCAGGATGTGCGCGGCAAGGGCAAGAAGGGCCAGATGATCGAGGCCGCCGAGGGCTACGCCCGCAATTACCTGATCCCCCGCGGTGTGGCGGTTCCCGCCACGGCCGACGCGGTGAACACCATGAAGCTGCGGGATAAGGCCAAGGCCAAGGCCGACGCCGAGGCCAAGGCGGCTGCCGAGGCCATCGCCGAGAAGCTGCAGGGCTGTCAGGTGAAGATCGCCGCCAAGGGCGGCAACGAGGGCAAGCTGTTTGGCGCTGTCACCAGCGCCGCCATCGCCGACGCCCTGAAGGCCCAGTATGATATGGACGTGGACAGCAAGAAGCTGGTCATCGACGAGCCCATCAAGTCCTTCGGCAGTTATCAGGTAAAGGCCAAGCTGGGCTATGAGATCAGCGGCATCGTGAATGTGCTGGTGGTGGAAGAGAAGTAAGCCCACCGCGCAGCCGATAGTAAATGCGTAGGGCGGGGAGACCACACCCCGCCGCAGGGAAGGCCTCGCAGAGTTCGCGGCGCGGACGCCGCGAAAAAATCAAATCATTTTTGCCGCGACATGCGCGTGGCAAAAATACTTCTCGGCCGCCAGTGTGTCCGAAGGACGCGCGTACCCCAAGGGCACTTGTTCCGCTTCGCTCCACTGCGCAGCGGCCGCAACCCCTTTGGCAGCAAAATCGAAGATTTTGCGCCAGTTTTTCAAAGGCAGGTGTAACAATGGACGAATTATTGATGCGGGGCATGCCCCATTCCGCCGAGGCGGAGCAGGCCGTGCTGGGCTCCATGCTGATCGACGGCGAGTGCGTCAAGGACGTGATGGATCAATTGCAGGCGGATGATTTCTACCTGCGGCAGAACCGGGAGATCTTCGAGACCATCGCCCACATGTTCGTCTACTCCCAGCCGGTGGACGGCCTGACCGTCGCCAGCGAGATGGAGAAAAACGGCCTGTATACCGAGGCCACACGTCCCTATCTGATGCAGCTGATGGAGGTCACGCCTACCGCCGCCAACGTCAACGAATATGTGAAGATCGTGCGGGACAAGGCGCTGATGCGGCAGGTGGCCACCGCCGCCGCCAACATCACCGCCATGGTGCAGGAGGGCGGCGCTGCCGCCGGAGACATGCTGGAATCGGCGGAGCAGAAGGTGTACGCCATCCGCCGGGGCCGCAGCGCCCAGAGCATGGTGCCCGTCAGTCAGGTGCTGTCGGACGTGATGAACCGGCTGGAGGAGCTGTCCAACAGCGAGTCCAATCTGCCGGGCCTCTCCACCGGGCTTTCCGCCGTGGACAGCAAGATCAACGGCCTGAACAAATCCGACCTTCTGCTGCTGGCGGCACGTCCCGGCATGGGCAAGACCAGTATGGCGCTGAACGTGGCGCTGTCGGCGGCCAAGACCTCCGGCAAGACCGTGGCCATCTTCTCGCTGGAAATGTCCCGCGAGCAGCTGGTGACCCGCCTGATCGCCGCCGAGGGACTGGTGGAGAACACCCGCCTGACCACCGGCAACCTGCGGGAGAGCGACTGGCAGCGGATCGCCGAGGCGGCCTCCGAGCTCAGCCGCATGGATATCCGCATCGACGACAATCCCCTGCTGACGGCGGCGGATATGAACGCCAAGTGCCGCCGTCTGGACAATCTGGGACTGGTGGTCATCGACTATCTGCAATTGATGACCAGCGCCGGCGGCAAGGGCTATTCCGGCGAGAACCGCCAGCAGGCGGTGTCCGACATCAGCCGTATGCTGAAGATCATGGCCAAGGAGTTACAAGTTCCGGTGCTGTGCCTTTCCCAGCTGAGCCGCGCCAACGAAAAGCGCGACAACAAGCGGCCCATGCTGTCGGACCTGCGTGAATCCGGCGCCATCGAGCAGGACGCCGACATCGTCATGTTTTTGTATCGTGACGACTATTATAATGAGGACACGGAAAAGCGCAACATCGCCGAGTGCATCGTGGCCAAGAACCGCCACGGCGAGACCGGCAAGGTGGAGCTGCGGTGGATGCCGGAGTATACCGCCTTCGGCACGCTGGAAAACCGCTACGGTGACAACGAGGAGTGAGACATGGATCTGCTTCTCTGGATGGAACGGTGGCACATGCTGCCGCCGGCGGGCGGCGTGCTGCTGTGCGCCGTGTCCGGCGGACGGGACTCCGTGTGCCTGCTGCATTATCTGGCATCTATCGCGCCGAAGCACGGCTTCACCGTGGCGGCGGCGCACCTGAACCACCAGATGCGGCCCGAGGCACAGCGGGATGAGGATTTCGTCCGTGAGCTGTGCCGGACGCTGGACGTTCCCTTCTATACCGAGGCCGCGCCCGTCTATGAGATGGCGGAGCGCTGGGGTCTGGGCGTGGAGGAGACAGGGCGGCGGCTGCGGTACGACTTTCTCTTCCGCACGGCGGACGCCATCGGCGCGCAGCGGATCGCCACCGCCCACCACGCGCAGGATCAGGCGGAGACCGTACTGCTGAATCTGCTGCGGGGCACCGGGCCGGAGGGCCTTGGCGGCATCCCGCCGGTGCGTGGCCGGATCGTGCGGCCATTGCTGCAAACCAGCCGGACCGAGATCGAGGCCTAT
>USMI01000121.1 GCA_900555735.1 uncultured Eubacteriales bacterium
CGGCGTGCGGCAGGTGGCCACGGTGTTCTTCGCCAACCTCCTGATGACGCTGATCCACAGTGTGCTGCTGCCATTGGTGTACTTCTATGTGGCGGCGTCCGCCGCCGACGCCATGCTGCCGGGCAACCCCCTCAAGCGCATCGCCTCCGGCATCAAGAAGGTGGTCACATGGGCGCTGACCGGTGCGCTGGTGCTGTTTACCGGCTATCTGACCATCTCCGGCGCGGCGGCCACCTCCGCCGACGCGCTGACCTTACAGGTGACCCGCACGGTCATCTCCACGGCGGTGCCAGTGGTGGGCGGCATCATCTCTCAGGCCAGCGGCAGCGTGCTGTCCGGCGCGGGACTTCTGAAAAACTCCATCGGCATCTTCGGCATGCTGGCGGTGCTGGCCACCTGTCTGACGCCCTTCCTGCGGCTGGCGGTGCAGTACCTGCTGTATAAGATCACGGCATTTCTGGCGGGCACCGCCGGAAACGGCACGCTGGTGGAGCTGATCGACGCGCTGGGCAGCGCCTTCGGCCTGATGCTGGGCATGGTGGGCAGCTGCGCCCTGCTGCTGTTGATCTCTATTACATCCTCTGTATCGGTGGTGATCCCATGAGTGTTTTCCGGACATGGCTCTTCGGCATCGTGGCGGCGGCCATGGTGCTGTCCATCCTCTACGCGCTGATCCCCAAGGGGGCCCTGATGACCATCGCCAAATGCACCGGCGGCCTTGTGATGCTGCTGGTGGTGCTCCGCCCGCTGCTGACGCTGGATATGGACAGCCTCCGCTGGCAGTACGAGGCGTGGGAGGGCGCCATCCAGCAGCAGACGGAAGCATACACCGATGCCAACCGGCAGGAGATGGCAGCCATCATACAACAGGAGACCGCCGCATATATTTCAGAAAAAGCGGCGGCACTGGGCCTGACCTGTCATCCGGAGGTGGTCTGTCAGGAGCGGGACGGCGTGCCGTTTCCGGTGGAGGTGACGCTGGATATCCCAAGGAACCCGGCGCTGGCGGAGGTGATCGGGACCGATCTGGGTATCGGTGAGGATTGTCAGCACTGGCAGGAAACGGAGTGAGGCATATGGCGAAGGAGAAGCTCATATCCTATGTAAAAAAGTACAAATATGTGGCGCTGGTGGTGCTGGCCGGTGTGGTGCTGATGCTGCTGCCCTCCGGAAAGGGAGAGCAGCAGACTGTGTCCGACCAGCCGGTGAACGTGTCCGAGGCATATTCTCTTGCGGAGACGGAGAAGCGGCTGGAGCAGCTTCTTGGCCGCATCCGGGGCGTGGGGCAGGTGCAGGTGATGCTGACGCTGAAAAGCGGCTCGTCCCTGCAATTGGCAGAGAACCGCAGCACCAGCCTGCGGGACACGGAAAACCGTCAGGACCGGGACGTGGTGACGCTGAACCGGGGCAGCGGCTATGAGGACGTGGTGGTAACAGAGCAGACCTACCCCGTTTATCAGGGCGCGGTGGTGGTTTGTCAGGGCGCGGGTGACAGCAGCGTGAATCTGGCGGTCATTCAGGCGGTGTCAGTGCTGACAGGATTGGGCAGCGACAAGATCACGGTGGTGCAATGGAAATAAGAATATAGCGGAAAGCAGGAGGGCAAGAGCATGAAGATCCAATGGAAGAAGAACTGGAAGCGTCCGGCGGTGGTGCTGGCGGTGCTGGTGCTGGTGGGAGCGTCGGTCTATCTGAACTGGCGGTATGCTGGGAATGTGACGGACACGGAGAAAACTCTGGGGCAGGCCACGCTGGTCAACGAAAACGGCGAGGGCGTCACCGTAGCCAGCGATACGGCCGCCAGCGAAAATGACTACTTTGCCACGGCGCGGCTCAGCCGTAAGCAGGCCCGCGACAGCGCCATCAGCATGCTGCAGGAGGCGGAGCTGGACGAAAATGCCACCGAAGAGGTGTGCAACGAGGCCAGCCAGACCCTGCAGGTGCTGGCGGGCTACACCGTGGCGGAGGCTCAGATCGAGAATTTGGTGACGGCCAAGGGCTACGCCGACTGCGTGGTGTTCATGGGCTCGGATTCATGCAGTGTGGTGGTGGCCGCCGGTGAGGATGGCCTTGACACCACGGACGTGGCCCGGATCAAGGACATCGTCATCAACGAGACCCAGTACACCGCCGGACAGATCAAGATCATGGAGGCGGACTGAGAAGCACCCTGCGGGTGCAGAGAAGAGAGAAAAGTGAAGAGTGAAAAGCTGAGGTATGCCGCCGAAGACGGCATGATAGAAAAGTTCGCCGCCTTCGGGCGGCGAATTCTGCGATGCATTTTTACCGTTCCCGCTGCAAATTGTTGTTGTAATTTCCGGCGGGAAATGGTATACTGAATTTTACGAATGAGTTTTATTGCAAGGAGACACATCGCTATGCCTGAAAATAAAGAGTATATGACCCATCAGGAGGAGCTGGGTACCATCCAGATCTCCGAGGAGGTGGTGGCGTCCATCGCGTCTGCCGCCGTGCTGGAGGTGGAGGATGTCACCGGATTGATGAGCGCCAACGTGTCGGACTTCATGGGCGGCAAGAAGATGACCGCCAAGGGCATCCGCGTGGAGATGGACGGCGACGCCATCATGGTGAACGTGTTCATCACGGTGCGCTACGGCTGCACCATCGGCGAGGTGGCCAAGAAGGCCCAGAACGCCGTCTATCAGACGCTGGAGAGCACCACCGGCTATCCCGTATCCGCCGTGAACGTCCATGTAGGCGGCATCAGCTTCAACTAAACCGACGAAAAAGAGAGAGAAGAGTATGACACGCAATACTGCCCGTGAGATCGCCATGCATCTGGCGTTTGAGCTGAGCTTTACCGACTTGCCCATCGGGGAATTTCTGGATCATTACCTGTCTGTGGAGAAGTTCGCCGAGCTGGCTCCGGAGTGTGACCTGTACGCCCAGCGGCCCAATGCTAAGCAGGAGGCCTACATCCGCCGTCTGGTCTCCGGCGTGGCGGAGCACGCCGCCGAGTTGGACACCTACATCGAGAAGTACGCCAAGGGCTGGCGCTTCGACCGCATTTCGCTGGTGGCCTCGGCCATCATGCGGCTGGCCATGTACGAGATCATGTATATGCCGGATATCCCCCACGGCGTCGCCATCAACGAGGCGGTGGAGCTGACCCGCAAGTACGACGAGCCGGAGACGGCCAAGTTCGTCAACGGTATTCTGGGCAGCTTCCTGCGGCAGGAGATCAAGGAGTAAACACAAAAGGGCAGGGCGGACGCCCTGCCTTTTTCAGTAGAGGAGCGCAACATGGAGCAACATGTTTTCAGCGTGACGGAGGTCAACCAGTACATCAAGAGCATCATCGACGGCGTGCCCCAGTTGGGCGACCTGCTGATCCGGGGCGAGCTTTCCAACTATAAGATATACCCCTCCGGGCACCACTATTTCACTCTGAAGGACGGCGAGAGCGCCATTCGCTGCGTTATGTTCCGGGGCAGCGCGGGAAAGCTGCGGTTCCGTCCGGAAAGCGGCATGCAGGTCATCGCCGGGGGACGCATCAGCGTATACCCCCGTGACGGCGCGTATCAGCTGTACTGCACGTCTCTGTCGGCGGACGGCATCGGCGATCTGTATGTGGCCTTTGAGCAGCTGAAGGACAAGCTGAACCGGGAGGGGCTGTTCGATCCCGCCCACAAGAAGCCGCTGCCGCTGTACCCGCAGCGCATCGCCATCGTCACCTCGTCGGCGGGCGCGGCGGTACACGACATGATCCGCATTTTGCGGCGGCGCTATCCCATCGCAAAGGTGCTGCTGCTGCCGGTGCGGGTGCAGGGCGTGGAGGCGCCGCCGGAGATCGTGGGTGCCATCCGCTACGCCAACCGCTGGCAGCTGGCGGATGTGCTGATCGTAGGCCGGGGCGGCGGCTCCATCGAGGATCTGTGGGCCTTCAACGACGAGCGGGTGGCGCGGGCCATCTACGCATCGGAGATCCCGGTGATCTCCGCCGTGGGGCATGAGCCGGATGTGACCATCTCCGATTTTGTGGCGGATCGCCGGGCATCCACGCCCTCCAACGCGGCGGAGATCGCCGTGCCGGATCAGGCGGAGCTTCTGAAGCAGCTGGACAGCGCGTCCCGTGCCATGGCACAGGGAACACTGAACACGCTGGAGAAGGCGGATACCCAGCTGAAAGCGCTGGCGGCCAAGCGGGTGCTGACCGATCCTATGGCGTTTGTCGATGACCGGCGGATGCAGCTGGACAGCGTGCAGCAGCGTCTGGGACTGACGGCCCACCGGCAGCTGAGCGCACGGCAGCAGCGGTTCACCGCGCTGGCGGCGTCGCTGGACGCTCTCAGTCCGCTGAAGGTGCTGGGCCGGGGCTACGCCATGGCGCAGGCGGCGGACGGCACGGTGCTGCGGACAAGCCGGCAGGTAAAGGAAGGCGACAGGATACATGTGCAGCTGGGGCAGGGCGCGCTGGACTGCACCGTTGACCATAAGGAGGACTGACATATGGCGGCAAAAAAGACGTTTGAGGAAAACATGGCGCGGCTGGAGGAGATCGTGGGCAAGCTGGAAAAGGGCGACGCCCAGCTGAGCGATTCCCTAAAGCTGTTTGAGGAGGGCACGAAGCTGATCGCCCAGTGCCGCACAGAGCTGGACAAGGCGGAGCAGCAGGTGGTCAAGCTGATGAAGGGCCACGACGGCGCTCCCATCGAGAGTGATTTTTTAAGTGAGGAATAATATGGATTACGAAGCGAGATACAAGGAATATCAGCAGGCCATTGAAAAGTATCTGGACGGCCTGTTCACGGGAAAGGTGGCCTATGGCAAGCTGTACGAGGTCATGCGCTACGCCATTCTGGGCGGCGGCAAGCGCATCCGCCCGGTGCTGACGCTGGAGTTCGCCCGTTTGGGCGGCATCGACTGGCATCTGGCGCTGCCCTTCGGCTGCGCACTGGAGCTGGTGCATAATTACAGCCTCATCCACGACGATCTGCCCTGCATGGACGACGACGACCTGCGCCGGGGCAAGCCTACCTGCCACAAGGCCTACGGCGAGACGCTGGCCATTCTGGCGGGCGACGCCCTCCAGCCGGAGGCGTTTCGCCTGATTCTGGACGCACCCATGCTGTCGGCTGATACGCGGTTGGAGGCGCTGCGGGTGCTGGTCCGGGCCTGCGGCGCGGACGGCATGGTGGGCGGTCAGGCGCTGGACACCGTGTATAACGTGGACACCGCCGAGGGCCTGACCCAGCTGAACCGCCTGAAAACCGGCGTGATGATCTCCGGCGCGGCGGAGCTGGGCTGCGTGGCCGCCAAGATGAATCAGGGCATGCGCTCTCAGGCGCTGGCCTACGCCGACGGCATCGGTAAGGCGTTCCAGATCCGGGATGACATGCTGGATGTGGTGGGTGATGCCGCCGTGTTCGGCAAGCCTATCGGCTCCGACAAGGAGGAGGGCAAGGTCACGTTCGTGGACGTGCTGGGGCTGGACGGCTGCGCCAAAGAGGTGGAGCGCTGCACGGAGAGCGCCAAGGCCGCCGTGGCCAACTGGTCGGATCACATGTTCCTGTGGGAGCTGGCCGACCGTATGGTAGGCCGGAACAAGTAAAAACCGACATGAGAAAAGGACAGGCGCGTTTGCGCCTGTCCTTTTCCCTACCTAAAATCTGCGAGGAGAATGGAGAACATTTACTTTTCCTTGCGGCGCAGCCATGCGCAGCCGGTCAGGCTCAGCACCGCCATGCCCGCGTACAGCATCACGCCCGCATCGCCGGTCTTGGAGCTTTCGACCGTCTTGTTGCCCTGAATGGGAGCGCTCTCCTTATGGGTCACGGTGGCCTCCTTGGTGATCTCCTTTGTGGCCGCCGCGTCGCGGAAATACTTGCCGCAGACGGTGCAGTACCAGTACTCGATGTTGCCCGCCACGAAGGTGGTGGGATTCTTGGCCGGGACATGCTTCAGCTTATGACCGGCGGCGGGGATGTCCTTGCCGTCAGACAGCTTTGCGTTGCAGCCCTTGCAGTAGGTGTCGCCGGTGTAGCCCTTCTCAGTGCAGGTAGCGGCCTTGGCGTTCTTGATCTCGGTGCCGCCGTCATGCTTGGTGGCATCAACCGTACCGTATTCCTGCTTGCAGACCTC
>USMI01000122.1 GCA_900555735.1 uncultured Eubacteriales bacterium
ACATGTATATGCGCATCGCCACCGAGCTGCACCTGAAGCGGCTGATCGTGGGCGGTCTGGAGCGCGTGTATGAGGTGGGCCGCATCTTCCGCAACGAGGGCATGGACACCAAGCACAACCCCGAATTCACCACCTGCGAGCTGTATCAGGCCTATACCAATCTGGACGGCATGATGGATATTCTGGAGGCCATCCTCTCCGGTGCGTGCAAGGAGATCCACGGCGGCTATCAGGTCCAGTGGCTGGGCCACGACATCGATCTGACCCCCGGCTGGCCTCGCGTCACCATGGCCGACGCCGTGAAGAATGTCACCGGTGCGGACTTTATGGCCATCGAGGGCGACGATGACGCCGCCGTGGAGCTGGCCAAGAGCGTGGGCGTGGATATGGACGGCGTGTCCCACACTTGGGGCAACGCCCTGTACGAGGCCTTTGACCAGAAGGTGGAGGAGACGCTGGTGCAGCCCACCTTCATCACCATGTATCCCGTGGAGGTCAGCCCTCTGGCCAAGCGCAGTCCCGCCGACCCGCACCTGACCGAGCGGTATGAGGCGTTCATCTGCGGCTGCGAGATGGGCAACGCCTTCTCCGAGCTAAACGACCCCATCGACCAGTACGAGCGCTTCAAGGCACAGGCTGAAAAGCGCGCCAACGGCGACGAGGAAGCCGACATGATGGATGACGATTTCGTCATGGCGCTGGAGTACGGTATGCCTCCCACCGGCGGTCTGGGCTTCGGTATCGACCGGTGCAGCATGATGCTGTGCGGTGCGGACTCCATCCGCGACGTGATCCTGTTCCCCACCATGAAGCCCTTGGATGCCGACAAGAAGACGGACAAGCCCGCGGCAGCTGCCGAGGCCGCTCCCGCCGCTCCTGCGGCGGAGGAAAAGATCGACTTCTCCAACGTGGAGATCGAGCCGCTGTTTGCCGATCTGGTGGATTTTGACACCTTCTCCAAGTCCGATTTCCGCGCCGTGAAGATCAAGGCGTGCGAGGCTGTGAAGAAGTCCAAGAAGCTGCTGAAGTTCATTCTGGACGACGGCACCGGCACAGACCGCGTGATCCTGAGCGGCATCCACGAGTACTATGAACCGGAGGAGCTGGTGGGCAAGACCTGCATCGCCATCACCAACCTGCCGCCTAGACCCATGATGGGCATCGACTCCTGCGGTATGCTGATTTCTGCGGTTCACCACGAAAACGGAGAAGAGAAGCTGCATCTGCTGATGGTGGATCCCCACATTCCGGCCGGTGCAAAGCTCTATTGATCGCGCCTGAAGTCGGTTCACATCATTTTTAACCCCGCTGACCCGACAAAAGCTTGTCGGGTCAGCCTTTCCATTCCAATAAAAAGGAGGCGGTCAGCGTGGAAAAGATCACCAGCCGCGCCAATCCCCTGCTGGTCCATATGAAAAAGCTGGCCGCGTCCGGCGCCTACCGCCGGGAGCAGGGCGTGTACCTGGGCGACAGTCCCAAGCTGCTGGCGGAGGCTTTGAAATGGCACGCCCCTATCCGCGAGATCGCCATTACCGGCGGTACGGCCCTGCCGTCCGTCCCGGCGGGCGTCCGGGTGGTGGAGGTGCCGGAGGACGTGATGGCCTCCATCTCTCCCATGAAGTCGCCCCAGGGCGCACTGTTCACCGTGGCGCTGCCGGACGGGAAGGCGCCTGAAACGCTGCCCGGCAGCCGCTATATGGTGCTGGACGGCGTGCAGGACCCCGGCAACGTGGGCACCATCCTGCGGACGCTGGATGCCTTCGGCTTCGACGGCCTGCTGCTGCTGGAGGGCTGCGCCGACCCGTGGAGCGTCAAGACCGTGCGCTCCTCCATGGGGGCGGTGTTCCGCCGCCCCGTGTGGTGCATGAAGGCGGAGAACTTGCCCGGCCTGCTGGCACGCAGCGGCCTGCCCCTGTACGGCACGGCCCTGCGGGAGGATACGGAGGATGTCCGCGCCGTATCCCTTGACCGCTGCGCCATCGCCATCGGCAGCGAGGGACAGGGCATCCGCGATACGGTGCTGGATATGTGCCAGAAAACGTTAAAAATTCCCATGACGGACCGCTGCGAGTCGCTGAACGCGGCCATTGCCGCCGCGGTGCTGCTGTGGGAGAGCTATCGGTAACAGGAAAGTGAGGTGCGGGCCATGGCGGCGCTGAAATACTGGGTCTGGCTGACCACGCTGCCGGGCCTGACGGACAGCAGCAAAACGCTGCTGATGGAGCATTTTTCCTCACCGGAGGACGTATACTATGCCCGCGAGGAAGCGCTGTGGCAGGTGGACGGGCTGAAAAAGGAGCAGGCGGTGCTGCTGGAAAACAAGTCGCTGGCGATGGCCGACCGTGTGCTGGCGGACTGCGCCAGAAAGAATATCTTTATCGTCACCATGGCCGACGCCCTGTATCCGGAGCGGCTGCGGAACATCTATCAGCCGCCGCTGCTGCTGTACGGCAAGGGCGCCATGCCCCTCTTTGACGAGGAGGCGGCGGTGGCCGTGGTAGGCACCCGCTCCTGCACGCCCTACGGCATCCACTGTGCCGAAAAGCTGGGCTATGAGCTGACCCAGCAGGGCGGTATGGTAGTATCCGGCATGGCCAAGGGCGTGGACGCGGCCGCCATGAAGGGCGCGCTGCGGTTCGGCGGCTTTACCTGCGGCGTTCTGGGCGGCGGTGTGGATGTGGTCTATCCGGCGGAGAACCGGCGGCTGTATGAGGATATCGCCGCCACCGGCGTGTTGCTGTCGGAGTATCCGCCTCAGGCGGAGCCGGAGGCGTGGCATTTTCCGGTCAGGAACCGGATCATCAGCGGCCTGAGCGTGGCCGCCGTGGTGGTGGAGGCCCCGGAGCGCTCCGGGGCGCTGATTACCGCCCACAACGCGGCGGAGCAGGGCAGGGAGGTGTTCGCCGTCCCCGGCCCTATCGACGCGCCCAACAGCGCCGGATGCCACCGGTTGATCCGGGAGGGCGCGGGACTTGCCACCTGCGCATGGGACATTCTGGGGGAGTTCGAGAGCCGGTATCCCCATAAGCTGCGGCGTCAGTCCCCACCGCCAATGCCGCCGCTGCCCCATCTGGCGGGCGCGCCCAGAACGGCGGCGGAAAGGATCAAATTCGAGCCGGAAGCGTCGCAGACGCCTGTTCTGCCCTGCCTGACGGCAGAGGAGCTGGACGGACTGCCGGAGGAGCAGCGCCTTGTGCTGCGTGCGCTGGCAACCGATACGCCGAAGCTCAGCGACCAGCTGGCGGAGGAAGCACAATTACCCATCCAGCGGGTACTGCCGGCGCTGACGCTGCTGGAGATCAGCGGCTGGGCGGCCCAGAACGGCGCACGGAGCTTTGTGCGTACCGTGGAGCTGCCCCCACAAGAGTAGGAAGGAAAAGGAATTAAGAGAGCATGAGCAAAAAAAATCTGGTGATCGTGGAGTCTCCCGCCAAGGCGAAGACCATTGGCAAATATTTGGGGCCGGACTATCAGGTCACGGCCTGCATGGGCCACCTGCGCGACCTGCCCAAGAGCACCCTTGGCGTGGACATTGAGCACGATTTTGAACCTGAATATAAACCCATCCGCGGAAAAGAGGAGCTGATCCGGCAGCTGAAAAAGGACGCCGCCGCCAGCGACACCGTCTACCTCGCCACCGACCCGGACCGCGAGGGAGAGGCCATTTCATGGCATTTGCAGCATCTGCTGAACCTGCCGGATGACAAGACCAAGCGCGTTACCTTCAACGAGATCACCCGCAAGGTGGTGGGCGAGAGCATCGCCCATCCCCGCGCCATCGATCAGGATCTGGTGGACGCCCAGCAGGCCCGCCGTGTGCTGGACCGCGTGGTGGGTTATCAGATCTCTCCGGTGATGTGGAAGAAGATCCGCCGGGGTCTGTCCGCCGGCCGTGTCCAGAGCGTGGCTACCCGCATGGTGTTTGACCGGGATCAGGAGATCGCCGGGTTCCAGCCGCAGGAGTACTGGACACTGGACGCGGTGCTGGAAAACGTGGAGAAGGCCGCCTTCAAGGCCCATTACTATGGCCGCAACGGCAAAAAGTATGAGCCCCAGACACAGGCAGACGTGCAGGCCATCATGGACGAGCTGCGCAGCGCCGCCTTTGCCGTGAAATCGGTGAAGCGCACCGACAAGAACCGCTCCCCGTCCCCTCCCTTTACCACCTCCACCATGCAGCAGGAGGCCTCCCGCAAGCTGAACATGACGCCCCGCCGCACCATGGCCATCGCCCAGCAGCTGTATGAGGGCGTGGATATCACCGGCGAGGGCACCGTGGGTCTGATCACCTACATGCGTACCGACTCGCTGCGTATCAGTGACGAGGCGCAGCGGGACGCCCGCGAGTTTATCAAGAGCCGCTACGGCGAGGGCTATGTGCCTGCCGCCGCCCGTCAGTATAAGGCGAAGGCCGGGGCGCAGGATGCCCATGAGGCCATCCGTCCCAGCAATGTGACCCTGACGCCGGAGACCATCCGGGGCGACCTGACACCGGAGCAGTACCGTTTGTACCGCCTGATCTGGAGCCGTTTTCTGGCCAGCCAGATGGCAAACGCCGTCTATGACAGCGTGTCGGTGGACATCAGCGCCGACGCACACCTGTTCCGTGCCACCGCCAGCAAGCTGAAATTCTCCGGCTATACCGCCGTGTACGAGGAGAGCCGGGATGACGACGACAAGGAGGAGAAGGAGCCCGCTCTGCCCGACCTGCGGGAGGGAGAGGCCCTGTCCCTGAAGGACTTTGTTCCCAGCCAGCATTTCACCACGCCGCCCGCCCACTATACCGAGGCGGCGCTGATCCGCGCCATGGAGGAAAACGGCATCGGCCGTCCCTCCACCTACGCGCCTACCGTGTCCACCATTCTGGACCGCCGCTATGTGAAAAAGGAGGGCAAATACCTTCTTATCACCAATCTGGGCAAGGCGGTCACCACTTGGATGGAGAAGTATTTCTCCGATATTGCCGACCTGAAGTTCACCGCCAACATGGAGCAGCGGCTGGACGATGTGGAGGAGGGCAAGCTGCCTTGGAAGCAGGTGCTGCGCCAGTTCTATGACGACGGCTTTGCCCAGCACCTGACCGACGCCGAGGCGGGCGACTATATCCGTCCCGAGCCCACCGTCAGCGACGAGCTGTGCCCCGTGTGCGGCCGCAATCTGGTGGAGCGGGAGGGCCGGTTCGGCCCGTTCCTTGCCTGCCCCGGCTATCCGGAGTGCACCTTCACCATGCCGCTGGTGGTGGAGATGCCGGGCCGCTGCCCCAAGTGCGGCGGACGGCTCATGAAGCGCAGCGGCACCAGCAAGACCTCCGGCAAGCAGTATACCTACTACTGCTGCGAGTTCACCAACAACAAGAAGGGCGAGCGCACCTGCGATTTCATGACGTGGGATGTGCCTACCAAGGAGGATTGTCCCCTCTGCGGCCAGACCATGTTCAAGCGGGCGGGCCGGGGTTTCAGCAAGCCCTTCTGCGTCAATGAGAAGTGCGCCAACTTCCTGCCGGAGGACAAGCGGGGCTATCACCGCAAGAAGGACACCGCCGCCGAGGGCGGCGAGACTGCCGCTGAGACGGCGGAGGCACCGGCGGAGGAAAAGACCGCAAAGAAGCCTGCCGCCAAGAAGACGGCAGCCAAGACCACGGCGGCGAAAAAGACCACCGCTGTGAAAAAGACTGCCACGGCAAGGAAAACCGCCACGAAGAAAGCGGGCACCACCAAAAAGACCACCGCCAAGAAGGCGGAGGAGAAAGGCGGCGCGGAATGAACCCTGTGACTGTGATCGGCGCGGGTCTGGCCGGAAGCGAGTGCGCGTGGCAGCTGGCCCAGCGGGGTATCCCCGTGATCCTGCGGGAGATGAAGCCCCTCAAGCGCACCCCCGCCCATGTGACCGATGATTTTGCCGAGCTGTGCTGCTCCAACTCCCTGCGGGGCGCGGGTCTGGAAAACGCCGTGGGCCTGCTCAAGGAGGAGCTGCGGCGGCTGGACAGCCTGATCCTGCGGTGCGCCGATGCCACGGCGGTGCCTGCCGGCGGCGCGCTGGCGGTGGATCG
>USMI01000123.1 GCA_900555735.1 uncultured Eubacteriales bacterium
CGCCAGCGTGCCGCAGGCGGCGGCCAGCGTCACCGCCGACGCAGTGGACTCCATGGCCTCCAAGGGCTGTGCGGCGGCGGAGTAGCCCTGATCGTACAGGGTGACCCGCACGCCGTCCGGCGCCATGGCCTGTAAGGCGTCCGCCGCCTGACGGGCGGTTTTGTTGTCCAGAACGGCCCGTCCCAGCTGATAGCCGAACAGCGGCTCGCCGAAGCCGCCCTCCGCGCCGGACACCCACACGGTGCCCTGATATTCCTTCAATGAGTTGGTGACGCCTACGATGGTCAGCGTCCGCACCTCGTCCGATACCGTCAGATCGAAGCGGTCGCCGTCGGCGGAGGTCATCCGCGTCAGATCGATGGTGTCTCCGGCCTTCAGCCCACAGGCATCGGCCAGCGCACCGTCCGCCACGCACACGCCCTTTTCGCCTGCGGCAGGGAACCGGCCCTCCCGCAGGGTCAGGTAGCCCTGCTGGAACACCTCCAGCGCGGGAATGTCGTCGCTGCTCTCCAGCGCCACATAGTTGTTGGCCATCCGGCAGTGCTGCGCGAACTGGGTGAACAGGCTGTCTTTCATCAGCGGATCGTCAGCGCCGCTGATCTCCGCGTAGGGCTTCGTTTCGCAGCCGTCGTAGAAATCCGTGATGACCAGCGTGCGGTTGGCCATGCCCGTCTCCACAAACTGTCCGTGGATCAGGTAATGCTTGCCCTTTTCGCCCACAAAATCGCTGTCGCCCAGCTCGATGGTGACGGCGACGCCCTCCCGGCCCTCCAGCGAGTACAGGCAGCGGGACACGATGGCATCATAGCCCACCAGCACGAGGTCGTCGCTCTGGTAGGTATCTCCGGCGGCGTTATAGATGTATGCGGCGACATTGCGGCCTGTGTTCCACAGGTCGATGCGCCCCTCCGGCGTTACCAGCGCGGTGTCGCCGAAGTACGTCACCACCACATAGGCGTCCTCCATCGCGTCGGCCGCGTTGCGGGAGCTATACAGCGGCACCGTCGCGTCGCCGCCCAGAATACCGCTGATGTGAACGCGGCAGGTCATGCTATTATAGTCCGTCGCCACATAGTTATCGGCCAGCTGGTCCTCCGACAGCTGGGCAAAATCGTACCGGGGGATCAGATTGAAAATGTCCAGCACCGCCTGATCGCCGTAGGGGATGTCACCGGCGCTGCGCAGATAGCCCTCCATGGCGGCCAGCGCCCGGTCGTTCCGCTCCCAGCGCTCCACGCCGTCGATGGCGGCGATCGCGTCATCGTCCAGCGCGGATGCCGCCTGCCGGGCGTTTTCATCGGCCACGCTGCCGTCGGGGTAGTCCTGCCCCAGATATTCCAGCAGCGCCACGGAGGTATAGGCCTGCTCCATCTCCGCCAGCGTGCCGCTGCAATAGGCCCACATGCCCAAGCCCAGCACCAGCGTCAGCGTCAGGCTCAGGATCAGCGCGGCGAACAGCGCCGTCCGCCCTCTGGCCCGGAGGGTGGAGCGTATCCCGTTGCGGACGATCATTGCGCACCCTCCCCGCCGGATACCACCGCACCGTCCCGCAGCTCCAATATCCGGTCGGCCTTGGCGGCCAGCGCCATGTCGTGGGTAACGACGATGACGCAGTAGCCTTCCTCGTGGGCCAGCTGCTGGAGGATGCGGAAAATGTTGTCGCTGTTGGCGGTGTCCAGATTGCCGGTGGGCTCGTCGGCCAGCAGAATTTTCGTGTCCATGCCCAGTGCGCGGGCAATGGCTACACGCTGCTGCTCGCCGCCGGAGAGCATGGTGGGATAGCGGTCCAGTGCCGTATCCGGCAGGCCTACCCGCGCCGTCAGTTCCGCCGCCCGTGCCCGGGCCTCACGGGGCTTCATGCCCCGCAGCTCCATGGGGTACATGACGTTCTCCGCCACGGTCAGCAGCGGGAAAAGGCGGAAGCTCTGATAGATCACGGCCACCTTCTCCCGCCGGTATTGCTCCAGCGACAGGGCAGCGGTGCTGACGCCGCCGCACAGCACCTCGCCCGACGTAGGCAGATCCAGTCCTGCCATCAGGGACAGCAGCGTGGTCTTGCCGCTGCCGGAGCGGCCCACCACCGCGTGGAGCAGTCCCGCGTCGAAGCAATGGCTGATGCCCTTCAGGGCGTCCACCTTCTGATATTGCGTCTGATAGGTATATGTTACGTTCCGAAGCTCCAGTGTGCTCATAGACGACCCTCCTTGTTGATACCATCATATCAGAAGCGCAGGCAAATGTCCACCTGCTTCAACCGTAGACATACCTCCGCACAGAGCGGAAAGCGCCCGGCCATATGGTCGGGCGCTTGCTCATTATGACAGGACTTGGAATTCTCCGTGAATATCCGGCATAGCATCGCCAAACTGCTTGAAGTAGTCCAGAATCAGATCGGACATCTCCGTGCCGATCTCCCGCACCACGGGGCAGCCTGTATAGCAGTCGTATCCGCCGGTGCCGCTGGCCCGATAGCTGTTCAGGCAGATGGTGAATACGTCGCCGGCCGCCACCGGTCTTCCGTCCACGGTCATCGCGGTGACCCGCCGTCCCACCGGGCGGGAGATATCGTAGGTGTAGGATACGCCCATGTAGTAGTCGTAGTTGTAGTGCTCCACCTTCGGCTCCAGAAAGCAGTCAGAGACCCGCACCGTGCCGTCATCGTTCCGGGTGAAGTATTCCGCGCTGCGCTCCATGGCCTGCCGCAGGACTGCGCCTGTGACCTCCAGCACCGACAGGGTGTTGGTATAGGGGTAGGCCACCAGCAGATCGCGCCGCCGGACCACCTGCGGCAGTCCCGCCACATCGTTGGCAAGGCTGGAGGCGGACAGCTGCGCGCCGCTGGCCCACAGCTGCACCGCGTTGAACAGGTCGGGAAGGCCGCTGCCCTCCGCCGCCATACGCAGCGGTGTATCCGGCAGCAGCGGGCGGGGCAGATGACCCACCACCTGATCCAGCCAGTCCTGCGCGCCGTGCTCCATACCGGCGAATTCCTCCAGCCATTCCCGGCGGCAGGCGCCGCCTGCGGGAATTGTCTCGCTGGTGAAGCGCTTTTCCTCGCCGGAGATCGCCGCCTCGATACGCAGGAACTCCTGTCCCCGGTCGGTGGGCTGCACCACGAAGGTGCCGCACAGCGTCTGGCCGTGGACGGTCATATGCTGATGACCCGTCAGCAGAATGTCGAAGTCCAGCTCCTGACACAGGCGATAGGCCACATTTTCATGGGTAGCGGACAGCACCCGGCCCGTGGCCAGATCCCGCTCGAAGCCGCCGTGATAGATGCACAGCGTCACGTCCACCTGCCCCTTCAGGGCTTCCAGCGCCGCACGGGCGGCGGGAATGGGATCGTTGATGGTAACGCCGGACAGGTGCTCCGGCCGCTCCCAGATGTTCACATAGTCGGTGACGATGCCCACAATACCGATCCGCAGGCCGTTCTCCAGCGTGTGGATGCGGGCGGGGAAGCGTACCGCCGCGCCGTCCCAGCGGACGTTTTCACAGACACAGCGGGCATGGAGGGCATTGAGATAGCTGTCCAGATACGCCATACCATAGTTGAAATCGTGGTTGCCCAGCGTCAAATAGTCATAGCCGCAGCGGTTCATCATCTCGGCAAAGGGGCTGGCGTCGCCCAGCGTGTCGTGGCAGTAAGCGCCCAGCGGGGAGCCCTGTAGAATATCTCCGCCGTCGATGATCAGCGTATTGCCGTCCTTGCGGAACTGGCTGGCGCATTTGAACAGGCCGATGTCCCGCTCCTCACGGCTGCGGTAGTCGGTGGGGTAGATATAACCGTGGAGGTCGGAGGTGAAGTAGATGGTAAAGTTTTTCGTCTCCATCGCGTCACCCCCGTGCCAGCTTGACGCGGATCCGGGAGGAGATCCACTCGATAATCAGCACCAGTACGATCAGGCCCAGCAGGATCGCGCCCACCTCGTTCCAGCGGTAGGAGCTCATAGCGAAGATCAGCGGCGCGCCGATACCGCCTGCGCCCACCAGACCCAGCACCGTGGCGTCACGCAGGTTCATGTCGAAGCGGTAGATGATGGTGGAGGTGAAGTCCGCCGTCAGTTGGGGCAGGATGCCGTAGCGGATCTTCTGAAAGGTGGTGCAGCCCGCGGCGTCCAGCGATTCCAGAATACGCTTGTCCAAGTCCTCGATGCTTTCGATGAACATCTTGGACACCATACCGATGGAGCACAGGGACATGGTGAGAAGTCCCGCGAAGGGGCCGGGGCCGGTGACACGAATAAACATCAGGCCATAGATGAAGGCGGGGATGGTGCGGATGGCGGCAATGACCACCCGGCCGATCAGGGCGATGGGCCGGGGCACCAGATTGCTGGCGGAGATAAAGGACAGGGGCAGCGAGATCACCGCACCCACGATGGTGCCCAGAAAGGCGATGCAGAAGGTCTCCAGCAGCAGATAGGGCACGCCGTTAGTGCCCAGCGTAAACAGCAGCTTGCCGGAGGGGTGGAAAATGCCGGAGATGATGTTCTTTGCCACCTCAAGGCCATTGCTGGTGGGCGTGCTGACCCGCACCGCCGTGCCGGACCACGCCAGCAGGCAGGCAATGATAAAGGCGGCCAGCAGCTGCCACAGCCACGTTTTCGGCGCGGAGGCGTAGGCTTTTTGAATTTTCTGTTCCATACTGCCTCCTTACGTCAAACGCTTGCGCAGGCCGTGGCTGATGCCCTCGATGACCATAACGGCCACGAACAGGACGATCAGGATCATGCCAAGGCTGTCGTACTCACGCCAGCCGATCTTTTCATTCATGATAAGGCCCAGACCGCCCGCGCCCACATAGCCCAGAATGGAGGCGTAACGCACGTTGCCCTCCAGACAGAACAGGGACACGGACAGATAGGTGGGCAGCACCTGCGGGAATACTGCCGTGGTAAAGGCCTGCAAACGGGTGGCGCCCAGCGCCTCCATGGCCTCATAGGGGCCCATGTCCACGGTCTCGATGATCTCGAAGAGCTGCTTGCCCACATAGGCGAAGGTAAACACCGCGATGGCGCAGGTGCCCGCCATGGTGCCAAGGCCGAAAATGTAGGTGGCGATCAGGGCGCACACCAGCGTGGGCAGTGTCCGCACCAGACTGAGGAACAGCCGGACGATGAACACCACCACGCGGTTGGTCACGATGTTGCTGGCGGCGGCAATGGCAAAGGGGACGGCCAGCACCGCGCCCACAAAGGAGCCGAGGAAGGACATCTTGATGGTATCCCACAGCGGCTGCCAGATCTTGGCCAGATACCCGGTATTGGGCGGGAACATGGCCGTCAGGATATCGAAGAATTTGCTGCCCTTTTTCACCAGCACCGCGAAATTGAAGCCAGTGATATGCACGGACAGCGCGCCCAGCGCCAGCACGATCAGAATAATCAGCGGGGCGCGGCTGCGCTTTTCCTCCACCACTGTACCGTTGGGCAGCGTATAGCGGCGGGGCTTGAACAGACGGTCGTACAGGCTCATGCGTCTGCCTCCGTCTCGCTGTCGTCGCCGTAGATGGCGCTCAGCACCGCCTTGTCCACATTGGCGGAGGGGCCGTCATAGACGATCTTACCGGCCCGGATGCCGATGATACGGTCGGCGTATTCCAGCGCCAACTCCACATGGTGGATGTTCAGCAGAATGGAGATGCCCATTTCCTGATTGATGCGGACGAAATCCTGCATCACCTGCTTGGCGGTGACCGGGTCAAGGGCGGCCACCGGCTCGTCCGCCAGAATGATCTGGGGGTCCTGCGTCAATGTGCGGGCCAGCGCCACGCGCTGCTGCTGGCCGCCGGAGAGCTGGTCGGCCCGGATGTAGGCCTTGTCCAGAATCCCCACCTTGTCCAGAGATTCCAGCGCCTTGATCTTGTCCTCCTTCCGGAACACACCCAGCAGCACCCGCCAGAAGGGCATATCCGGTACGCAGGCGGACAGCACGTTCTTAATGACGGTGGTGCGGGTCACCAGATTGAAGGACTGGAACACCATGCCGATGCCCC
>USMI01000124.1 GCA_900555735.1 uncultured Eubacteriales bacterium
GTATTGCTACCGGGAGATTTTAAGTCTCCTGTGTCTACCATTCCACCACACCGGCGGATACTGGCAAGGATTAGAATACCACACTTCGTCCGTTCCGTCAACCCTTTTTCAAAATTTCTTTCTGGTATCCGCAAATTTCTTTCGACAGGAAAGGAGAGGGCCTTGCGGCCCTCTCTTTCTATCCATTCATTCAATCGGCAGTCAGCACTTCTCGAAGATGGTGGCAACGCCCATACCGCCGCCGATGCACAGGGTAGCCAGACCCTTCTTGGCGTCGTCGCGCTTCTGCATCTCGTGCAGCAGGGTGACGATGATACGGGCACCGGAAGCGCCCACGGGGTGGCCCAGAGAGATGGCGCCGCCGTTGACGTTGACCTTATTGATGTCGAAGTGCAGCTCGCGGGCCACAGCGATGGACTGGGCAGCGAACGCCTCGTTGGCCTCGATCAGGTCGATGTCGTCGATGGTGACGCCGGCCTTGGCCATAGCCTGACGGGAAGCGGGCACGGGGCCGACGCCCATGATCTTGGGATCCACGCCGCCCTGACCCCAGCCGATCAGCTTGGCCATGGGCTTCAGGCCGTACTTGGCCACAGCCTCGCCGGAAGCCAGCACGATGGCGGCAGCGCCGTCATTGATACCGGAGGCGTTGGCGGCGGTCACGCGCTGCTGGCCCTTGTCAGCGGCATCCTGAGCGCCGGTAACCTCGAAGGTATGTACCACCTGAGGATTGGGGGACTCGGGACCCACGGGGAAAGCGCCCTTCAGCTTGGCGATGCCTTCCTTGGTCACGCCGGCCTTGGGATACTCATCGCGCTTGAACTCCACGATCTCCTTCTTGACCTTCACGGGCACGGCAACGATCTCATCGTCGAACTTGCCGGCAGCCTGAGCGGCCTCGGTCTTCTGCTGGGAGGCGGCGGCGAAGGCGTCCTGCTCCTCGCGGGTGATGCCCCAGATGTCGTTGATATTCTCGGCGGTGGTGCCCATGTGGTAGTTGTTGTAAGCATCCCACAGGCCGTCCTTAATCATGGTGTCCACCAGCTTCTTGTCGCCCATACGAGCGCCCCAACGGGCGTCCATGGAGGCGAAAGGAGCGGCGCTCATGTTCTCGGTACCGCCGCAGACCACGATGTCACTGTCACCGGCCAGAATGGAGCGTGCGCCCTCGATGACGGACTTCATACCGGAGCCGCACACCATACCAACGGTATAAGCGGGAACGGAATAAGGAATACCGGCCTTGATGGAAACCTGACGGGCAACGTTCTGACCCTGAGCAGCGGTCAGGATGCAGCCGAACATGACCTCGTCCACGTTCTCGGGAGCCACGTTGGCGCGCTTCAGCGCCTCCTTGACGACGATGGCGCCCATATCGGCGGCGGGGGTGTTCTTCAGGGATCCGCCAAAGGAGCCGATGGCGGTACGGCAGCAGTTGACAACGTACAGATCCTTCATGATAGTTCCTCCTAAAATGATTGTTGGAAAAATATACAGTACACTGATGTGTTCCAGTGGTACTATCATAGTTAATTTTTTAACATATGTCAATCAGAAAAATGATTTTTGTGAAAAAATCGTGATTCGTGTCAGGAAGGCCTCCTGTTTTTCGTCAAATCGACCAATTTCCGATCAACCCTGCGCCTCCGTCAGCTGGGTATACAGCTTCTGCTGGAGCGTGGCGAACTTTGTATAATAAGCCGCCACATCGATCCGGTCATATACGGAGTCGTTGTGCTCCACCTGCGCCTCGGCAATTCGGGTGGACATCTCCTCGCCGAAGGCAAGCTCCGCGGCGGCATCCAGATCCACCGGACGGCGCAGCAGCACATAGTAGCCGCTCTCATCCTCGATGACATCGCTGACCTCGTCCACCGCCAGCGCGGCAAGCGCCGTACTCAGCGTCGTTTCCTCGCAGCCGTCATAGGTGGCGTTGGCATTGACCGTCACGTTCTCCCCGGCCTCCAGCGCGGCAAAGGCGGCGGCCTTGTCGTCGGCAGCGGCGATCTGACGGGCATAGTCCTCCATCAGGGCTTTGGCGTCGGCCTTGGCGGCGTCGTCCAGACCCGTGGTGCTGATAAACAGCATGTCGGTGGTCATCAGCTTATGCTCCTCCGCCATGGTGGTCAGGTCGCTGTCGCTGGGACGCATGGCGCCGTTCTCACCGCAATAGGCCTCATACAGTCGGCTATACAGGGCGGAAATGTTCATCAGATCATCATACTGCCCCTCGGTGATACCATTGAGCTTCAGTACCCGCTGCAGGTCTTCGCCGTAGGCGTCCTTCTGCGCCTGCAGGGTGGCCTGATCCTCCTCCGTCAGCGTAACGTCCATGTCCTTGGCCCACTTGCGGATGACCGCCTGCTGGGTCGCCCGGACCTCCGCCTGCTGGGCCACATAATCGCCGATGGTATAGCCATCCTCGCTGATCTGCAGACTCAGGTCCGTGGTGCCGATCTGCGATACCACAGACTGGGCCGTATAGTTGATCAGATAGAGGTACTCTCCGGCAGAGACCGGCTCGCCGTCCACGGTCATCACCGTTTCGCTGCCCTTCAGGCCGCTGGCCTGCTGGATCAGCGGCTTGCTGCTGACCCATTTCTCGCTGGCAATCATACCGGCACAGATCAGCATGGACACCGCCGCACCCACCAGAAAGCGGATGATCATATTGAACGTTTCTTTTTTCATGTGTGCTCCTCCTTGTCAGGCGTATCGCCTGTATTTTCTGTGTGCTGTAATGCCAGCTCCTCCACCAGCTTACCGGCGGCGGACAGGGCATCCTCCTTGGGCTGTAAATACAGCGTCAGCTTCGGCTGTGCCGCGGCGCTCAGCTGTAAGCGCCGGCGATAGGACGCCATGCCGCACATGGCGGCCACGGCGGCGATATCCGGCCGGGGGCCGAAGGAAAACACCAGCTGTGTGCCCCGCTGGGTGATATCGCAGATACCGGCCTTTGCCGCCGCCGACCGCAGCAGCGCCACATCCAGCAGCGCGCTGACCGCCGGAGGCACATCGCCGTAGCGATCCAGCAGCTCATCCATCAGCTCCGCGGCATCCTCATTGGTGCGGATGGCGGCGATGCGGCGGTAGAGATCCATCCGCTGCTCCGCCGAAGGTACATACCGCTCCGGAATGTAGGCCGACACCGTCAGGTCGGCGGCGCACTCCGGCGGGATCTCCGCACGCTTGCCCTGCTGCTCCAGCACCGCGTCGTTCAAAAGCTTCAGGTACATGTCATAGCCCACACTCATCATATAGCCGGACTGCTCCGGCCCCAACAGGTTGCCCGCGCCGCGAATTTCCAGATCACGCATGGCGATGCGGAAGCCGCTGCCGAACTCCACATACTCCCGGATGGCGGACAGCCGCTTGCTGGCCACCTCGCTGAGCACCTTTCCGGTGCGGTAGGTAAGGTAGGCGTAGGCCCGCCGTCCGGAACGGCCCACACGGCCCCGGATCTGGTGCAGCTGGCTCAGGCCCAGCCGGTCGGCCTCCTCGATGATGAGGGTATTCACATTGGGGATGTCGATGCCGGTCTCGATAATGGTGGTGCATACCAGCACCTGTATCTCGCCGTCGGCCATCTGCTGCATGACATGGCTCAGCTCCCGCTCGCCCATTTTGCCGTGGGCGGTGGCGATGGCCGTCTCCTCCCCCAGCAGCTGCCGCAGCCGTCCGGCGGTGTTTTCAATGTTCTCCACGCGGTTGTGAAGGTAGTAGACCTGACCGCCCCGATCCAGCTCCCGGCGGATGGCCTCGGCGATGACGCCCCAATCGTGCTCCAGCACATAGGTCTGCACCGGCTGACGATCCTGCGGCGGCTCCTCGATGGTGCTCATGTCCCGGATGCCGGAAAGCGCCATGTTCAGCGTCCGTGGGATCGGCGTGGCGGACAGCGTCAGGGTATCCACCTGCCGGGCCCGCTCCCGCAGCTTCTCCTTGTGGGTGACACCGAAGCGTTGCTCCTCGTCGATGATAAGAAGGCCCAGATCCTTGAACTCCACATTCTTGTTCAACAGCTTGTGGGTGCCGATCAGCAGATCGACGCGGCCCGCCTTCACCCGCTCCAGCACCTGCCTGATCTGCTTGGGGGTGCGGAACCGGGACAACACCTCCACCGTCACCGGGAAGGAGCGGAATCGATTCTGGGCGGTGACGTAATGCTGCTGGGCCAGCACGGTGGTGGGCACCAGAATGGCCGCCTGCTTGCCGTCCAGAATACACTTCATCACGGCCCGCAGGGCCACCTCCGTCTTGCCGTAGCCTACGTCGCCGCACAGCAGGCGATCCATAGGGGCGGGTTTTTCCATGTCGCCCTTGATCTCCTCGATGGCCCGCAGCTGGTCGCCGGTCTCCTCATAGTCGAAGGCGTCCTCGAACTCCCGCTGCCACGGGCTGTCCGGCGAAAAGGCGAAGCCCGGCTGCCGCTGCCGCTGGGCGTACAGCTGGATCAGCCCCGCCGCCAGCTCCTTGGCAGCGGCCTTGGCCCGATAGGTGGTCTTGGCCCACTCGGTACCGCCCAGCTTGTTGAGCTTGGCGGGCTTTTCGCCGTCCTCGCCGCCCGCGCCGATGTATTTGCTCACCAAGTCCAGTGATGTGGCCGGTACATACAGGCAGTCGCTTCCGGCATAGGCGATCTTGATATAGTCCTTTTCCACCCCGTCCACCGGCAGGCGCAGCATCTCCACAAAGCGGCCGATGCCGTGGTGGGCATGCACCACCAGATCGCCGGGGGTCAGGTCGGTATAGGATTGCAGCTTCTGGCGATTGCTGTCCTTGACGCGGCGGGGCTTTTTCGTCTTTCCGCTGACGCTCTCCGTCAGCTGGCCCTCCGTCAGCACCGCCAGCTTCAACGACGGCCATTCGCTTCCCGCGCTGACCGCGCCCAGCTGGATGGCCGCCTGCCCCGGTTGAGGCAGCCTGCTGCCGTCCAGCGACAGCGCCGCTGTGATATCCCGGCCCCGCAACAGTTCCTGCATGTTGCGGGCGCGGACTTCGCCGCCGCACAGCACCACCACGCGGTAACCGGCGGTGAGATAGTGCTCCATATCAGAGGCCGCCGTTTCCAGCGAGCCGCCGTAGGTGCTCAGCTGGCGGGCGGAAATTTGCAGCAGCTCACCCGGCGGCAGCAGATAGCGGCTGGTGGGCAGGCTGTCCATCTGGCACAGGGCGAACCGGGCCAGCCGTGCCGCCGTCTCGCCCTCCGTCAGGGAAAGCTCGCCCATGGCCGGGGCCATAAAACCGTTTTCCGCCGCGGCGGCCACGTCCTCCTTCAGCTGCCACAGCCAGCCCTTCAACCCCTCGCTGACCCGTCCGCCCTCGCAGACGAACACCATGGCATCCTCCGGCAGATAGTCCAGCGCTGTGGTCTTTTCCGGGTATACCGCCGCCAGATACCGGTCGCTTCCGTTGGGCGTCATGCCCTGCCGCAGCGCCGCAGCGTCACTCTCCAGCTGCCGCAGCAGCGGCTGAGCCTGTTCCTTCTTTTTCAGCCGCTTCCCTGCCGTTTCCAGCGCGGCGGCGGCCTTCTCCGCCGTGCCCGCCCCGTAGAAGGGCAATACCTCTCCGGCGGGCAGCAGCAGCGTTTCGTTCAGGTTATGAACGCGCCGCTGGGTGGTCACATCGAAGGCCCCCATGGCGTCCAGCTCGTCGTCCCAGAATTCGCAGCGCACCGGCTGCTCCATGGCGGGGGAGAACACGTCCAGTATCCCGCCCCGCAGGGCGAACTGGCCGGGACCCTCCACCTGCTGACATCGGACGTAGCCGGCGCGGATCAGTCCCGCCGTCAGCTCCTCCACCGGATAGCTTTCGCCGGTTTTCAGGGTAATGGCGGCATCCCGCAGCACATCAGCGGGGATACACCGCTGCACCGCCGCGTCGATGGCGGCTACCACCAGTGGCGCCTGTCCCGACGCCATGGCGTACAGCGCCGCCAGACGCTGATGCTCCCAGCTGCGGCTGGCCGCGGCGCTGGGCCGCAAGTTCGGCCGTA
>USMI01000125.1 GCA_900555735.1 uncultured Eubacteriales bacterium
AGGATGCCGGATACGTCCGTCCAGTTCTCGTACACGTCCGCGTCCAGCGCCGCCGCCGCCAGCGCGCCGGTGATGTCGCTGCCGCCCCGGGTCAGGGTCACCACCCGGCCGTCGGGCATAGCGCCGTAGAAGCCGGGGATCACCACCCGCTGGCCGTCCGCCGCCTTCCGCAGGGCTTCATAGCTGGCCTCTTGATCCACGGTGCCGTCAAACTTGAATTGCAGCCACAGCGCCGCGTCCAGAAAGGTATAGCCCAGATAGTCCGCCATCAGCCGTGCGGCGAAGTATTCGCCCCGGGAGGCCAGATACTCCTGATCCGCCTCACCGGCGCACATCCGCTTCCACAGGGCGTCGAACTCCGGATTCAGGTCGATGGTCAGGCCGCAGTCGTCGGCAATCTCCTGATACCGCTGGCGGATCAGATTGAAAATTTTCTCGCAGCTGACGCCGTATTTCAGGTGAGCACTGCACAAATACAGAAGGTCGGTGACCTTATGGTCGTCCTTGTATCGTTTGCCGGGGGCGGACACCACGATAACGCGGCGGGCATCGTCGCTCTCCACAACGGCCTTGACCTTGGCAAATTGCACGGCGTCGGCCATGGAGGAGCCGCCGAATTTTGCTACTTTCAACATATCAACAGTCCTTTCGTCAGGTGCAAAGCGTTTTCTCTGGTGGACAAAAAGACAGAAACTTACAATTTGTCCTCGAATAAAAAACACTTGACTTTTTATGGGAAACAATATATCATATCCATCATGAAAATGCAAGGCGAAATTTTTGCTTTTTTCGAGAAATTTTTTGGGAAAAATAACCGGAGGTCTACCCCATGATGGAATACCAGAGCACACGCAACCCCGACCTGCACGCCACGGCGGCTCAGGCGGTCTTACAGGGCCTCGCCCCTGACGGCGGACTGTATGCCATGCCCTCGGTGGCGGAGATCAAGCTGGACTGGCAGTCCCTTCTGCCGCTGGACACCCTGTCCATGGCGCGGGAAATTCTGTCGGCGCTGCTGCCCTCCTTTAATAAGGAGGAGATGGACGTCCTCGTCCACGCCGCCTATACTGATAAATTTGAGACGCCCGACCTGACCCCTACGGTGGCCGTGGGGGACGACGCGGTGCTGGAGCTGTTCCGCGGCCCCACCAGCGCCTTCAAGGATGTGGCGCTCAGTATGCTGCCCCGGCTGATGACCGCCGCCCGCGAGAAGTGCGGCGTCAGCGACGAGATCCTGATCCTGACCGCCACCAGCGGCGACACCGGCAAGGCCGCCATGGCGGGCTTTCAGGACGTGCCGGGCACGAGGATCATCGTGTTCTATCCCTACGGCGGCGTCAGCGCCGTGCAGCAGCGGCAGATGGAGACCCAGCAGGGCCGCAACGTCTGCGTCTGCGCCGTCCGGGGCAACTTTGACGACGCCCAGACCGGCGTGAAGGACATCTTTGCCGCCGTGGAAAAGGAGCGGCTGCTGGATGGGCAGGGCGTGCGCCTGTCCTCCGCCAACTCCATCAACATCGGCCGTCTGGCGCCGCAGGTGGTGTACTACTTCCGCGCCTACGCCGATTTGTGCCGTATGGGGCGTATTCACGCTGGCGACAAGGTGGATTTCGCCGTGCCTACCGGCAACTTCGGCGACATTTTGGCGGGCTATTTCGCCCGTGAGCTGGGGCTTCCCATAGGGCGGCTGATCTGCGCCAGCAACGCCAACAATGTGCTGACCGACTTCCTGCGTACCGGCCGCTATGACCGCAATCGCCCCTTCTACAAAACGGTCTCTCCCTCCATGGACATTCTGGTGTCCAGCAATCTGGAGCGGCTGCTGTTCCTGCTCAGCGGCGACGCGGCGCTGGTGGCGGCGCTGATGGCCCAGCTGAAGGAAACGGGCGTCTATCAGGTGCCGGAGGCGCTGCTGGAGAAGATCCAGTCCGTGTTCTGGAGCGGCTGCTGCGATGACGATGCCACCAAGGCGGCCATCGGCAGACTGTGGAGCCAGCACCATTATCTGGCCGACACCCACACAGCGGTGGCGTGGCAGGCGGCCCAGGACTACAAGGCCGCCAACCCTGATCATTACCCCGTGGTGGTACTGTCCACCGCCTCCCCCTATAAGTTCCCCGCCGCCGTGCTGGAGGGACTGGGAGAGCAGCCGGAAGCGGATGAATTTGCCGTGATGGAGCGGCTTCACGCCCTGACCGGCGTACCCATCCCCTCCCATCTGGCGAATCTGCGGCAGCAGACCGTCCGCCACCGGGACGTGATCGACCGGGAGGACATGCTGCCCTACGTTCTCAGGAAAGCAGGTGAAGCCGTATGGAGCAAGTGACCATCCGCGTTCCGGCCACCACCGCCAATCTGGCGGCGGGCTTTGACGTGCTGGGCTGCGCGCTGGGGCTCTACAATACCCTGTCCTTCACCCAGGCGGAGACGCTGAGCTTCTCCGGCTGCGACGAGCAGTATCAGACGGAGGAAAATCTGGCCTATGTGGCCTATGCCAAGGTGTGGCACGAGCTGCGGCGCATCGACGTGCCGCCGGTACACATCCACATTCAGGCGGATATCCCCGTGTGCCGGGGTCTCGGCTCCTCGGCGGCGCTGATCGCCGCCGGCGCCACGGCGGCCAACATCATGGCGGGCAAGCCCTTCGATAAGCGCCAGCTGCTGGCCCTGACCACGGAGATCGAGGGTCATCCCGACAATCTGGCCCCGGCGCTGCTGGGCGGCCTGACCGCCTCCATGCTGCTGGGCGGTCAGGTATACACGGTGGAGTATCTGCCCCATCCGGAGCTGCGGTTCGTGGCCCTGTCGCCGGACTTCCCCCTCAGCACCCACGAGGCGCGGCGGGTACTACCCTCCATGGTGGCCCACAGCGACGCCGTCCGCAACGCGGGCTTCTTGGCGGTGCTGCTGCGGGCCATCGAGCAGGGAGACGAGGCGCTGATCGCCGCGTCTCTGCAGGACCGGCTGCACCAGCCCTACCGCCGCCGCCTGATCCCGGAGTATGACCGCATCGAGGCGCTGGCCCACCAGAACGGCTGCAGCGCCGTGTGTATCAGCGGCGCAGGTCCCACCATCCTGTGCATCACCCGCGACCCGGACTTTGCCGCCAGGATGGAGCGCTCGGTGCTGCCGCTGGAGCACCACTGGAAGGTGCGGGACCTGCCGGTGGACTACCACGGCACTGTTAAGCTCTCGTAAAGACATCGCGCATAAAAAGAGGGGCTTTGCCCCTCTTTTTGTCGCATTATGACGGTTGCAATCCAGCAGGCGGCATGATATGATGGCGTGGCAAATCACCAAAGAAGGAAGGTGTCCCGTTGCAGGCATTATCTATCGCGTTTCACGCTATCGTACCCTTATTTTTGATCATCGCTCTTGGCTTCGGCGTCAAGCGTCTGGGCTGGATCGGCCCGGAGGACGTGCGGCGCTTCAACAAGGTGTGCTTCTACACCTTTATGCCGGTGATGCTGTTCTATAACATCTATACCTCTGACTTCTCCCATGCGGTACGCCTGCCCTATGCGCTGTTCGTGGTGGGCATGGCGCTGGCCATGATCCTGCTGGCCTTCCTCATCACGCTGGCGGCGGAGAAAACGCCGGAGCGTCGGGGCGTCATGATACAGGCGGCCTTCCGCAGCAACTTCGTGCTGCTGGGTCTGCCTATTGCCGAGGAGCTGCTGCCAAACGCCAACTTCGGCGTTACCGCCCTAATGATTGCCATTGTGGTGCCCATCTACAACATGATGTCGGTGGTGGTGCTGGAATACTTCCGGGGCGGCAAGCCCAAGCTGGGCGAGGTGCTGCTGGCGGTGATCAAAAACCCGCTGATCATCGCCTCCGTTGTGGGCCTTCTGATGAAGGCGCTGCACATCACCCTGCCGGACGTACTGGTGTCCTTCGCCGGAAAGATGAACAGCGCCGCCACGCCGCTGATCCTGATGCTGCTGGGCGCGTCCTTCGAGGTACGGCATATCGCCCGCTATAAGAAGCAGCTGCTGGTGTGCGTCGGGCTGCGGCTGCTGGTGTTCCCCGGTGCGATCCTGACGCTGGCCGCCGCGGTGGGCCTGCGGGATATCGAGTTTGTCACCCTGCTGGCCATGACCGCCGCGCCCATCGCCGTCAACTCCTTCAACATGGCCCAGCAGCTGGGCGGCGACAGCGAGCTGGCGGGCAGCGCCGTGGTGATATCCACCGCCGGATCGTTCTTCACCCTGTTCCTGTGGATCACCCTGTTCAAGCAGCTGGATATGTTCTGATTCTGATAGAAAAAGATAAGGAGAGCTTCCTATGAAAACACCGGAAATTCACGAATCCGTTTTTGTCGCGCCTACCGCCACAGTGGTGGGCAACGTCCGCATCGGCGCACGCAGCAGCGTGTTCTTCGGCGCGGTGCTGCGCTCGGAGCTGGATGAGATCGTCATTGGCGAGGGCACCAACATTCAGGACAACTGCGTGGTGCATATCGAGCGGGGCATTCCGGTGCATGTAGGCAACGGCTGCACCATCGGTCACAGTGCCATCGTCCACAGCTGCACCGTGGGAGACAATACGCTGGTGGGCATGGGCGCCATCATCCTCAACGGCGCGGTGGTGGGCAAAAACTGCATCATCGGCGCAGGCGCGCTGATCCCCCAGAACGCCGTGATCCCCGACGGGTCGCTGGTGGTAGGCATGCCCGGAAAGGTGCGCCGCGCCATCACCGAGGAGGAGATCGCCACCAACCGGGCCAGCGCCATCATGTACATGGAGGAAGCGGCGGAATACAAGGAAATGTACGAAGCGAAATAAAAACTCGCGGGACTTGTGTCCCGCGAGTTTTTATAGTGTTACGGTCTCCGCGCCCAGTGCACGGGCCTCCCCGGCGTCGTGGGTGGCCAGCACCAGCGTCCGCCGCCCCACGGCCTCGTCGATGGCGACCAGACAGCGCCGCTTCGTCTCGCCATCCAGCCCCGTCAACGCCTCGTCCAGCACCAGTACGTCAAAGGGGTGGGCCAGCGCACGGCCCAGGGCCGCGCGGCGTTTCATGCCGCCGCTGAGGGTCTCCGGCAGCGCGTCAAGGCTGTCGCCCAGTCCCAGCGCCATCAGGACGCGGCGGGCCGATTCTTCGTCGCTGAACAGCGCGGCGTTTTCCAGCACCGTTTTCCACGGCAGCAGCCGGTCCTCCTGAAACACGGCGGAGAACCGGACGCCCTCCGGCACCGATACAGTACCCTTGCGGGGCTTTTCCAGCCCCAACAGCAGCCGCAGCGCCGTGGTCTTGCCCTCACCGGAGGGTCCCGTCAGGCACACCCGCCCGCCCTCGGGGACGGTCATGGAAAAGTCCCGCAGGACGGGCCTTTGCAAGGCGTAGCCGAAGGTCACATGCTCAAAACGGATCATGGCGCGGCCTCCTTTCGCTTCGGGCCGGAGAAGGCCCGCTGCAGCAGGGCACTGCACAGCACGATCACCGCCGTCAGGGCAAACACCTCGTCGTAGCTGACGGCAGCCTTGCCGCTCCACAGCAGGTCGCCCAGAGACCCCTGTGTGCGGCAGATGACCTCGGCGGCGATGCCGGACTTCCACGCAAAGCCCAGCCCCGTGGTGACGGCGGCGGACACATAGGGCCGGATGCCCGGCAGGGTGATCTGCCGCAGGATGGCCCGGCGGCTCATGCCGAACACCCGCGCCATCTCGGATAACTGCCGGTCGGCGTTCTCCAGTCCCGTCTCCACATTGCTCCACACGATGGGCAGCACCGTCAGGAACACGATGGTGCTGGGGATATACGGGCGGCTGACCCACAGGAACACCACGATGGTGAACACCGCCACCGGAATAGCGCGAATCAGCTGCACCAGCGGCGCGGCCAGCTGCCGGAACAGGGGCCAGC
>USMI01000126.1 GCA_900555735.1 uncultured Eubacteriales bacterium
GACGGCGATCCAGATCCCAGGTACGGCCGGTGGGGTTCTGGAAATCGGGGATGACATAGATCATCTTGACGCGCTCGGTGGTGGCGAGGATCTTCTCCAACTCCTCCATAATCATGCCGCCGTCGTCGGTGGGAACTTCGATAAAGGTAGGCTCGCAAGCCTTGAAGGCGTTGACAGCACCCAGATAAGAGGGGCTCTCCAGCAGCACCACATCGCCGGGATTCAGGAACACGCGGGCGGAGAAGTCCAGACCCTGCTGAGAACCGGAGGTCACCAGAATATGATCCTTATCGGTCTTGATGTTGTTCTTTGCCAGCATGCGCTCGGCGATCTGCTCACGCAGACGGGGATAGCCTTCGGTGGAAGAATACTGCAGGGCCACACGGCCATTTTCCTTCAGCACGGCCTCGGAAGCCTGCATCATCTGCTCGACGGGGAACAGTTCGGGAGCGGGCATACCACCGGCGAAGGAGATAATGTCGGGCTGTGCGGTCAGCTTCAGCAGCTCACGGATCTCGGAGCCCTTCAGCAGGTCCATTCTACTTGCAAACTGTACCATGAAATTTTCCTCCTCAAATTTTCCGCATGCCCTTCCGAAGCATGCGGCATAATGGTTACACCAATTTGTACCCATTACATTAAAACACACTTTCACGCTAAAGTAAACAGTAGGTTTTAGTCAAAAGCCACAAAATTTCGGAATTATTTTCTTTTTGGTAAACTTTACAAAAATGTGGCTGCGATTGATGTGATTTCGCCCAATCGCCGCTGCTGCCGCAAAAAAGTGCATATTTTGAGAAGGAAAACGGCAAAAATCGACCTCTTTTTTTAGAAATTTAAATTGTCAAATTATTGGGGAAAATAGCAACAAGAAGCTTCCATTTTATGGATGTGGCTCTTGCGGCGGCTTCTGATTGTCGGAGGGAGCGTCCGGCGGCTCCTTTTTCTTCCGCTGGCAGAGCCGGTCATAGAACAGCAGACCCGCCGCGCTGATGGCCAGCGTTACGGCAAAGACCAGAATGGCGCCCCAGTAGTTTTTGGTGCCCAGCGCGTCGCCGCCCACAGTGGAGGTGATGATGGAGGGCAGGCGGCCCAGTGAACAGATCAGCAGCCACACGGGGAAGCGGATGTTGGTTAGCCCGGCGAAATAGCACAGCAGATCCTTCGGCGTGCCGGGCAGCATGAAGATGATGAGGAACAGGAGATCACGACGGGGCGTGGCCTGCAAAAAACGGATGGAGTGAAGCTTTTCCTTGGAGAAAAAGACCTCTGCCAGCCGCGGGCCGAACCGCCGCACCAGCAGGAAAACGCATACGCTGCCAAGGGTGGCGGCCAGCATGCACAGAATCGTGCCCTCTACCGAGCCGAAGGCGTAGCCCGCGGCGATCTCAAAGGGCTCGCCGGGGATCACCGCCACCACCACCTGAAGGATCACCATGCCCATATAGGCCAGACGCCCGCCGAAGCCGTGGGAATCCACCCAACTCCGGAATCGCTCCGGCTGCGAGGCAAAGCGGACAAGCGGTATGCCCACCAGCCATATCAGCAAAATGGAGACCACGACAGCGATGCCGATGGCGATCAGCCCCAGACGCTTCTGCTGTGTGGCCGTCAGTTCATTTCGTTTCATATTTGTATTCTGTATAGATATCATTGTGTGTCGTAGATGGATTATCGAGATTATACCACCGGATGTCCCGGCCTGCAATGTGAATATTGTGTCCTGTTTGTAAACATTTTGTGCGCAGACGTACCAAGAGATGTACCGTCGCTTTTTCCGTTGACAAACGGGAAAAAAGGAGTATACTGAACAGTGAACGAACGTTTACCGCAAGGAGCGTGGAATATGAGCACCACAAAGGAAAAGATATTGACCACGGCGCTGGCGCTGTTTGCTGCCAACGGCTATGAGGCGGTGTCCGTCAGCGATATTGCCGGACAGCTGGGCATGACCAAGGGCGCGCTTTACAAACATTATAAGAATAAACGTGATATTTTCGACAGCATCCTGACCCGTATGGAGCAGCAGGACGCGGAGCGGGCGCGGGCCTTCGCCCTGCCGGAGGGAACGCTGTCCCAGATGGAGGAGGCCTACCGCAGCGCCTCGCTGGAGCAGCTGACAGCCTTCAGCCGGGCGCAGTTCCGGTACTGGACGGAGGATGACTTCGCGGCGCCCTTCCGCCGGATGCTGACTTTGGAGCAGTACCGCGGTGATGAAATGGGGCGGCTGTATCAGCAGTATCTGGCGGCGGGGCCGCTGGGCTATGTGGCTGACCTGCTGGGAAGCCTTGGCTTTGACTGTCCGCAGTGCCGGGCGGCAGAGCTGTATGCACCCATGTTCTGCCTGTACAGCGTCTATGACGGCGCGGCGGACAAGGCGGCGGTGACGGCGCTGGCGGATGCGTGTATTTCCCGCTGGCAGGCCCGCCTGATGGAGCGTGTCGTATGAAGCGTGAAACGATCCCGGCGCGCTATGCCGGTATGGCGGCTGCGTGGCCGGAGCTGACGCTGTGCCGCATCATTGCGCAGGAGCGGGGACTTTATACCATCGACAGTGAGAACGGCATCCGGACGGCGGCGGTGTCCGGAAAATTCCAGCATGAGGCGATGACGGTCTCGGACTATCCGGCAGTGGGCGACTATGTGCTGGCAGAGACGGAGACTGGCGGCATATGGGTAATCCGGCAGGTGCTGCCGCGCCGCAGCGTGTTCCTGCGCCGGGCGGCAGGTACGGCAAAAACCGAACAGGTGGTGGCCACCAACGTGGACACTGTGTTTTTATGCATGGCGCTGAACAACGACTTCAATCTGCGGCGGCTGGAGCGGTATCTTTCCGTGGCATGGGACAGCGGCGCTGTACCGGTGGTGGTGCTGACCAAGGCCGACCTGTGCGATCCAGCGGAGAAGCTGGCGCAGGTGCAGTCGGTGGCTATGGGCGTGGATATTCTGGTGACCTCCGCCATGGAGAGAGACGGCTGCGAAGCGATAATGCCCTATCTGACGAGCGGCGTCACGGTGGCTTTTGTAGGCTCCTCCGGCGTGGGCAAATCCACGCTGGTCAACCGTCTGCTGGGGGAGGATCGGATGGCCACCAATGGTTTGCGCAATGACGACAAGGGCCGCCATACCACCACCCGGCGTCAGCTTCTGCCGCTGCCGGGCGGTGCGTCTGTCATCGACATGCCGGGCATGCGGGAACTGGGCATGTGGGATGCCGCCGACGGACTGGAGCACACCTTTGCCGATATCGAGGCGTTGGCTGCCGGCTGCCGGTTCCGCGACTGTACCCACGGTAGCGAACCGGGCTGCGCCGTCCGCGCCGCGCTGGAAAGCGGGCGGCTGTCGGAGGAACGGTTCCGCTCCTATAAAAAGCTGATGGCGGAGAACGCCTATACACAGGATGCGGCGGACTATCTGGCCGCCAAAGAGAAAAAGTTCAGGAGCATCGCCCAATATAACAAGACCAACAAAAAGCGCTAAGACCGGTTGACAGGCCGGAGCAAACGTGAGAAGATCTCCGTATAGAGACAGTAGGAGGGACGCTGCGAAATGAGCGACGAATTGATCGACCTGACACCGGAAAATATCGGGCGGGAGCACCTGTGCTGCATCATCCGCACCAGAACAGCCCATCCCGGCGTGGAGACCAAGCGCCGGTGGCTGGCCCGTCGGCTGCCGGAGGGCCATGTGTTCCGGAAGCTGGACGTCAAGGGCTGCGCGTTTATCGAGTACGCGCCGCTGGAAACGGCGTGGGTGCCGGTGGAGGGCGGAAACTACTATTATATATACTGCCTGTGGGTGCAGGGCGATCTCAAGGGACACGGCTATGGGCGGCGGCTGATGGAGTCCTGTCTGGCGGATGCCAGAGCCCGCGGCAAGTCCGGTGTGTGCATGCTGGGCGCAGCTAAGCAGAAGGCGTGGCTCAGCGACCGGAGCTTTGCTGTAAAGTACGGTTTCCGGACGGTGGACACCACAGCGGACGGCTATGAGCTGCTGGCCCTCAGCTTTGACGGTACAGTGCCCCGTTTTGCGCCCAATGCCAAGCGGCAGGCTATTGAGAGCCGGGAGCTGACCATTTATTACGACGACCAGTGTCCCTATATCCCTCAGCGGATCGAGAAGCTGCGGGAATACTGTCAGGCAAACGGCATACCGGCCGGCTTCCGCCATGTGGAGACGCTGGAGCAGGCGAAAGCCCTGCCATGCGTGTTCAACAACTGGGCGGCGTTCTATGACGGAAAGTTCGTGACCGTCAACCAGCTGGACGGCACAGCGGTGGCAAAGCTGCTGAAGGAATGAGATAAGAAACCGCGCATCCGTCATAGGCGGATGCGCGGTTTCCCGTTTCTTCTCCGGCTCATGGACTTGCTGCGGCAGCAGAAATTCTCCATGCTTGACGGAAAAAGCGTGGAATGGTACAATGATTTCAAGAAATATGCAATAACGTCGAATTATGGGGAATTGTGTATGGAATGGAAAGAAAAGCTGGCGCGATACGCGCCGCGGCTGGGACTCCTGCTGATCGCGCTGTTTGTGCTGATCAGCAGCGTGACGGTCGCTGTCGGGCAGCGTCAGCAGTACCGCCGCGATACCTTTGACGTGTATCTGGCGGATACGGCTGCTGCGCGGACCGTCCGGCGGGAGCAGCTGGAGGCGATCCCTGCCACGCAGCCGGAAGAGCACCCCATTTATGCCGCGCCAAGCGGCAAGCGTTATCATGATGATCCGCAATGTCCCGGCAAAAACGGCTGCCGGATCACATGGGAGGAAGCGGCGGAACGTGGCCTGACTCCCTGCAAAAAATGCGTAGAATAAGCAAAACGGAGACGATCGTCTCTGTTTTGCTTATTTCAAGGCGCTTCGCGGCCGGCCTGGGCGCGGTGCTGGCTGCGGTACTCGGTAGGCGTCTGGCCATACATTTCCCGGAAAGCTGTGGTGAACCGGCTGGGGCTGTCATAGCCGACTGCCTGCGCGATGGCGGTGATCTCGTCATGGGAGGTTTGCAGCAGCAGCGCCGCCTGCTCCATCCGATGTATCCGCATGTGGGCGGCGATGGTGGTGCCATACACCTTTTTGAATACATTCTTCAGCGTGGTGCTGTTCATGAGAAAGCGGCGGGACAGCTCGTCGATGGTGACCCGCTCCGACAGGTGCTCCACCAGATACTGATGCACATTGCGGATGATCTCCTCCTGCGATGCCTGAAAGTCCACGTTTTTTTCCGGACAGGCAATCTCCATGACCTGCTCTACGATCTGATGCAGCAGGCGGCTCTGCTGGGTGTCCGGCGCTTTGTAGTAGACCTCCTTGCCCTCACGGCGGCTTTCCAGAAGGCCACTGTCCACCAGCGAACGCAGATGATGGGATACGGCGGGGCTGGACATCTCCAGTATGGCGGCGATGTTGAACACACACTCCTCCTGATGGCTCAGCAGCCAGAAGATGCGGACGCGGGTGGGGTCGCTGAGCTGCTTGAAAATGTCGGATACCGCCGAGAAATGCCCGGTTTTACTCAGCTCGCGGCATAAATGGGCGGTATGGCTTTTCTCGCCGTGGTTATGGGGTAGTTCAAAGTGCTCCATGGTGCTGCCTCCGGTTTCTGTTTTGGAAATTTCACTTGCTGTTTTGGGCATACGACGCCCGGACATCTTGCTTTTTCTCCTGCCTTTGAGTATACTACCACCAGAATCGTTAAGCAAGCGCTTAATTGTGAAAATTTGAAGCGCCCCACATGAGGACGCCAATGCATGGAGGTATGTATCATGAAAAAGACCTACAAGATCGAAGTTGACTGCGCCAACTGCGCCAACCTGA
>USMI01000127.1 GCA_900555735.1 uncultured Eubacteriales bacterium
ATTGGCCTCTATGGATTGAAATATAAGGCTTTTTCTGTTATTCAGTGCACATTATACTATATCATATTCAACCGTTGATGGCTCATCTTTTCATGCGGTGTTGCCTTAAAATATGACAAAAGATATAAACTCAGAAAGTGCGGGTGAGTATTATAGCAAATACAGGAAAGAGTTTTGAAATCTTAACTCAAAAAGTTTTTCAGGCAATCCTTGATTACGATGACCCTATGCTGAAAACAATCGCTGTTGAGCAGAACAAGATAATTCAGGGAATTACAGGAACGACACATCAAATAGATGTTTATTGGGAGTTCGAACGGGCTGGCATAAAATATCAGACGCTTGTTGAAGTTAAAGATTGGAAGTCAGAGGTTAAGCAAGACCAGATTCAAAGCTTTCATAGCGTCTTACGGGATATTCCTGGACAGCCAACGGGAATTTTCGTATCAAAAAATGGATTTCAACGAGGGGCGAAGCAATATGCCAAAACGCATGGCATAGAACTTGCTATCGGAAGTGGTCCTGACGAGTACGTTTTTTGCAGTATAGTATCGCCCATATAGCATAAGCAAACAGTGACGTGAATCAGTATCATGCCGAATGGCAGTTTTGTTCTCTGCGATGAAATCATAATCCGCCAGCAGAGCACGGCTGAACTGCTGGAACCGCTGGGCGGGCAGTTCGATTACCTTATCTACACTGCATGCTTCGCCTTCGTACTCGGACTGTTTTCGCTTCAGTTCTGCCTGAATGATCATGTGATTCCTCCCATCTCCGTGCGGCTGCTCTGATTGTCGTTCATAACTTCTGCCTCCGTCCTATTTCCTCCATATCTGTCCGCAAACAAGTCCCGTCCCGATGCCAGCAGACGATGCCGTGGCGTGGGTAGGGGCAGCCCTGACACCGCTCGTGCTCATTGCAGAATACCGGCTCCGGTGACCTCTGCTGATAGGGTGCTGGCTGCCGCTCGTCGATCCGCCGCGCCAATGGTCTTGTTGGTTTTCGCATATATCGCTCCTCTCCGGGCTTTCGCCCTTAATCTATCCTTAAACACAAAAAGAGCGCCGGTTCGATGGTTCTACGAAACCAACAAACCGACGCCCCAAACTTTGTGAAACTTTTTTATGAAAAAAGCCCCCCTTGCGAGGAAACTCCTCGTACAAAAGAGGGCTGCATCTGATGATTTTATCGCCAGAAAACAGAAAAAGAGGGGGTTCAAATCACGTCGAACGCCTCTCGGGCGGCTCTGACATCCATGCTCAAAACCGGTAAAAACGGGGTGTGGAAAACCCCGGAAAGGCTTGATGCCATGCGGTTTTCACCGCATGGCATCTAAACCTGTTTGTTAACTTGGTACGCCCGACTGGATTCGAACCAGCGGCCTACAGAGTCGGAGTTATCAGGCCGTCAAGCCAGAAAGCCCTGCAGCGCAAGGGTTTGGTTGGTGTTACACAAATTCCCGCCATTATGGAGAAAAACCTCGGAAGCCTTATCGGGCAGGGCTTCCGAGGTTTTTCACGGTAGTAGTCAAATAGTAGTCTGCGCGCCTCGCAGGTCATACGACTCGGTTCAACTGAGCACCCCTACGCCAGTCAGTTATTGTACAAAGACCGCGTATCCAGCGCGTCTGCGATGCGGTTCAGAGCTTCGCTCAGTTGGCTGCGTGGGCAGGCGAAGTTCAACCTCTGGAAGCCCCTGCCCTCTCCGTTCAGGCCGAACATCACGCCGTTGTCCGTTGCAACCTTCGCCTCATGGCGCATGAAGTGCCAGAGCGCCTCATCGCTCATACCAAGGGCGCGGAAGTCCAGCCACGCAAGATAGGTGGCCTCCGGGATACGATACTTTACCTGCGGCATCCGCTCCGTAATAAACGCCGCAATATACTCCGCATTTTCCTTCAGGTATGCAAGTAGCGCCTCCAGCCACTCTTCACCCTCGGTGTAGGCTGTGATCTGTGCCACAGCTCCGAAATTTCCCGGCCACAGGTAGTAAGGCGCCATCTTCTTGCAGAAGGCTTCTCGGATCGCATCGTTGGGAATGATGATATCCGACACCAGAAGCCCCGCCAGATTAAAGGTCTTGGAGGGCGAGGTGCATACGATGCAGTGCTGCGCGAGCTCTTCAGACACCGTGGCAAAGGGCGTATGACGGTGGGGCGGCAGAACAAGATCCCCGTGGATCTCATCGACCGCGATCATCACACCATTATCAAGGCAGATCCGGCCCACGCGCTCCAGTTCTTCCTTTGTCCACGCTCTGCCTACGGGATTGTGCGGGTTACAGAGCAGCATCAGCTTTGTTTCCGGCTTTTTTGCAAGCGCTTCGAGCTCTGCAAAATTGATTTCATAATAGCCCTCGCGATTAACGAGTGCGTTCAGCGCCACATTGCGCCCCGTCCCGCGCACATAGTCATAGTAAGGGTAATAGACCGGCGACTGGATGATCACATTGTCGCCCGGCTGCGTATACATTTCGATCGCGCACACCAGCGCCATATTGACGCCGGGCGTATAGACGATCCACTCCGGCTTCACATCCCAATGGTTGCGGCGCTTCTGCCAGTCCGCGCACGCCTGTAAATATTCCGGCGCGGGATAGCCATAGCCGTAGGTTTCGTGAGCGGCGCGGCGCTGAATGGCCTCCGCCACGGCCGGAGCGGTTTTGAAGTCCATATCCGCAATGCCCATGGGGATAATATCTCTCTCGCCGTACATCTGCTGCCGCAGCTCCGGCGACCATTTGATAGAGATGCTTTGGGTGCGGTCGATCCTCTGGTCAAAATCAAATTTCATGCGCTGCCTCCTTGCTTCAAAACGTGCGGAACAAAGTCCTTTTCTTTTCTTCTTGTTTGCGGTATAATACTATCGTTACTTGTGCGATATAATAATATATCATGTGCATTATATTGTCAATAGTAGGAGTATACAATGAACTCAATGAATTTAATCGTCGCACGAAATATCAAACGACTGCGAGAAGAAAAGAAACTGAGTATGGACGAGTTGGCTAAGCTCAGTGGTGTCAGCAAAAGTATGCTGGCACAGGTGGAACGCGGTGAGGGTAACCCGACGCTTTCCACCCTGTGGAAGCTCTCCAACGGCATGAAAGTTCCCTTCAACGCGCTGACCGTTTCCCCCAAGGCCCCCTATGAGGTGGTGCGAACTGCGGAGATGCAGCCCATCTTGGAGGACGGCGGCAAGGTAAAGAACTACTGCCTTTTTCCGGACGATGAAAACCGGAAGTTCTCCGTCTACTATATGGAGCTGGCTCCCGGCAGTCATTGGAAGTCGGAGCCGCATCTGCGGGGTACCACCGAGTTTGTCACCCTTTTCGCCGGTGCAATCGAAATCACGGCTGATCAGAAGGACATTGTTGTTCAGGCGGGCGAAAGCGTCCGCTTTCAGGGTGACACCACCCACGCCTACCGCAATATCTCCGACCAAACCACCATTCTGCACATGATCCTGTATAACCCGTAAAAAGGCGCGAGCCGCTGCAATACAGCGGCTCACGCCTTTTCTTTCAGTTATCCAACTCCGCCTCGTGCTTGAGGATCGCGCCGGTGGCCGCGTTGATCTCGTAGCTGTACTCCATGCCGCCGAATTTGAACTCGACCTCATAGACGAGCGTGCCGTCCTCGTCGTCCAGCTCGATCTCCATGTCATACGCCTTGTTCTCGCTCACGCCCGCGTGGTTCAGGGCGATGGACTTCGCCTTGGCGTGACCGATGTCGCCGGACGGCGCAGGGTTGGAGGGCTGCACCACAGGCTCCTCTGTTCCGTCAGCCGCTTCACGCTTGCTCTCCAGGATCGCGCCGGTGTAGGCATCGACCTTGTACTCGAACTCCTCACCGGTCTGGCTCCTGATCTCCACCTCGTAGTGGGCGGGGGACTCGTCCAACTCAGGATCGACTTCGCTGTACGCCATCTTCGCGGTGGATGCCTTGCCGAACGCTGCCGCGGCGATGTCCGTGGCCTTGTCCGTGCCGATGGGCATGGCGGGCGCACCCGCTTCGGCCAGATCCTTCAGCTCCTCCACCGAGAGCTTCGCCAGCGCGTCAAATTTCAAAGCGGGGTTCAGCGCAAGGACGCGGTTCACCAGCGCCGCCTTACCGGTGGAAATGCTGTTTTCCCGCGCCTGCTGCTCCCGCGCCGCGTCCTGCGTCAGCGTCTGCGTCAGGACGGCGGCCTTTGCTTCGCTGGTCTGCAAAACGCCGTCCACGGTGCTCGTCAGCTCCCGCTGGAGCTTTTCCGCCCGCGCCGTGTCGTTGTCCTCCACCGAGATCATGATGGCGGAGGAAATGCTGTTCAGATAGCCGTTCCGCACCAGGCTGCCCACAATGGCGTTTACCGCCACGTCCAGCTTCGCGCCCTTCAGGTCTGCACCGTCGCCCATATCCGCAAGGATGGCCTTCGCATCCTCGTTGAGCGGTGTGCAGACCAGCACCTTTTCGCTCTTGCTGACCTTCAGCTCGATGCTGGGGTTTACGTCCAGCGACACCACGGACGCCACCGCGTGTGCCTGCTGATAGAATATCCCTCCGCCGCCCAGCAGCACCAGCGCAAGGCAGGCCGCCGCCAGCGTCGTCCACCGTTTCTTTGTCGTTTTCTTCGTCGTCATGGGGATCACCGTTCCTTTCCGCTCATCACAGCGGGAGAGAACGCCGTTCACGTCGTTTGGCGCGGTCTTTTCCACCGCCGAAGCCAGACGCTGCTCCATCTTTTCATTGGTCATCGGGCGTCATCTCCTTCCAGACAGCTTCGCATCTTCTTCAATGCTCTGTGATATTTCGACAGGATGGTAGGAAGCGGCAGCTCCAGCAGCGCCGCGATCTCCCGGTGCTTCATACCCGTGACCGCGTGGAGCAGCACGATGCGCCGCTCCTCGTCGCCAAGGCTTGCCAGCGCGTGCTGCAAGAGGACGCGCTCGTCCGCATCCAGTCCGCACTCCTGCGCGGGAATGGCGTCCCATTCCTCGTCCGAGAGCGCGGTGCGGCGTTCCTCGCGCCGCAGGCGCATCAGGCACAGGCTGCGGCACACCGCCAGCAGCCAGCCCATGGGGGAACCGGTGGGGCGGTACTGCGCCGCGCAGTCCCACACCTGCACATAGACATCCTGCGTGAGATCCTGCGCATCGTGGGCGTTCCTGAGGTAGGACAGCGCAAGGCCGTACACCGCCGGGCGCGTGCGCCGGTACAGCTCCGCCAAGGCGTCGCGGTCATTCCCGGCAATGCACCGCAGCAGCCGCTGCAGCTCACGCCGCTCCTCTGCCGGCGCATATTCGGTTGTCATCAGCATACTGAGCATGGGCTTTTTCTCCTGTCATCCGTGTAATGCACGGAAAGGGCGTTTTATTGCATTTGGACTTAAAAACTTTTTTGATCAAGCTCCGCTGAGCACCTCGTAAACACGGATCAGTGCTGCGACCTCGCAGGCAAACCGATTCGCCAGCGCCTTCTCCTCCCACCATGTTCTCTGCGGCGTTGTGCGCTGCCCCGTCTCCTGCTCCGCCTCCGCTTTGGCGGCGCGGATGGCCTTCTGCGCAGAGAGCCACCGGCCGTAGGCCCTGCCATATAAGTCCTTTTTCAGTTTCCGCAGCGCACTCTTGTACGCCTTCTCCGCTCCGCTGGGGCCGTTGTAGTTGAGGTAGATCGCCAGCTCCTGAAAGGTCATGCCAACTTCGTCCGGCTGGCCGATGCCGAGGTAGCTTCGCACCAGATTCAGCTCTCTGGGCGTCAGCACCTCCT
>USMI01000128.1 GCA_900555735.1 uncultured Eubacteriales bacterium
CCCTCGATCCAGAAGCGGCCGATGCCGTACCACAGGAAGTAGAAGAGGGTATTCTCCCCGTCGAACTTCCGGTGCCTGGCGATGACAAACACCAACAGAAGCAGGCCCACCAGATTCCACAGGCTCTCGTACAGGAAGGTAGGGTGTACCTCGATCAGCTCGCCGGTTTTCAGCGTCAGCTGCATGCGGCAGAAGATGGTGGTCTCGCTGCCAAAGGCCTCGCGGTTCATGAAGTTGCCCCAGCGGCCCACGATCTGGCCGATCAGCAGGCCCATCACCACCAGATCGGTCAGGGCGCAGAGCTTGAAGCCCTTGCGCTTTGCCATGATGATGGCCAGAAGCACCACCGCAATGACCGCGCCGTAGATGGCAAGACCGCCGTCCCAGATGGCGATGGCCTTGCTCCAGCTGAACTTGCCGTCCGCGTCGCGGAACAGGTCAAGATAGAAGATGACGTAGTACAGCCGGGCGCCGATGATGCCGCAGGGGATGCCCCAGAGGATGCAGTCCATCAGGTCATCCTCAGTAATGCCGTAGCGCTTTCGCTGGTGCAGGCAGAAGGCCACCGCCAGCAGCAGGCCGCAGGCTATGATGATGCCGTACCAGTAGATACCGTGGCCAATGTTGATGGCCTTGGAGGACGCGGTAAACGCCCAATCACCGAACAGCCCCGGAAACCGGATGGGACTGTCGGTCATGATCATGCCGTTCGTAAAAGATCACTCCTTTGCTTCGCCGGAAACAGGCTCGATGATAGACACGGCGCAGCGCTCCTCCACCAGATTCTCCCGGATGAAGTCCAGCACGTCGTCGGCGCTGATGCTGTCATAGATCTCCGGGAAACGGTAGGGATCATAGTCGTGGAATTTGCCCTCGGCCATGGATACGGCGATACCCTCAAAGCTGTTGAGGGCCTTCAGCGCCGTGCCGAAGTTGGCGTTGCGCAGCCGCAGATAGTAGGCGGGATCGATGCCCTCCTTCACCAGCCGCTGCGCCTCGTCCAGCACCGCCTTTACCACGGCGTTGGGATCGTTGCTGTCTCCGCCGATATAGACGTAGGCCACACCTGGCAGGATGTCATAGCTGCACCCGAAGGAGCCGTTGATGAGGCCCTGACTGTACAGCCGGGCGTACAGCGGACTGGACTCGCCTGCCAGCACGTCGATGGCCAGCTCGCCCAGAGCGGTGCTGCGGGCCTGCTCCTCGCCGCCGTGCTGCGGCGGGCACTTGAAGCCCGCCAGAAAGCTGGGCATGGCGATCTCCATACGGCTGCGGACTTCCTTTTTGCAGGGCGTCAGCGGCTCCTCCGCGCCGTAATCTCGGGGAATCAGCGGGCCGCTGGTCTTGGGCAGCACCTCCTCCGCCAGACGCAGCACCTCATCACTGTCCACATCGCCCACCACCACAAGGCACATATTGGCGGGGGTATAGAAGGCCTTATGGCAGTCGTACAGCGTCTGAGCTGTGATCTGGCGGATGCTCTCCACGCTGCCGACGACGGCTGTGCGGGCGGGACTGTGGTGGTAAAGGCTCTGCATCAGCTGCTTATAGCACTGCCACTCCGGATTATCCTCGATCATGCCGATCTCCTGCGCGATGATGCCCTGCTCCTTCTCCACCGACTCGTCGGTGAAATACGGAACGGACACAAAGGACAGCAGGATCTTCAGGTTCTCATAGAAATGCTCGGTGGAGCTGAAATAGTAACAGGTGATGGCATTGGAGGTAAAGGCGTTGGGCTCGGCGCCGTTTTTGGCCAGTTCCTGCAGGGCGTTGCCCTCGGCGGTGTCGAACATCTTATGCTCCAGATAGTGGGCGATACCGGCGGGGGTGTCCAGCCACTGGCCATTCAGCTGGAACCGCATGTCCATGCCGCCGTAACGTGTGGCAAACAGGGCGTATTTCCGCTGAAAATCCTTCTTGGGTACGATGCACACCGGCAATCCGTTGGGCAGCGTCTCCCAGCGGGCGGTCTCGCCGATACGGCTATAATTGGTCAGCATGCGCTCTCCTCCTTTCCCTTCAGGAAGAATACGGTGTCAAGCTTGCAGCTCTGGGCGGCCTTCCGGATGCGCTCCGGCGTCACCTGACGCAGGGCGGCCATCAGCTCCTCCGGCGTATCCTCGGCACCGGTGGCCGTCTGGCCCAGATAGTAGTTCTCCAGCGCACCCTGAGAATCGGACAGCGAGGTCAGCGCCGAGCACATGGTGGCCATAGCGCCTTGCAGCTCCCAATTCTCCCACTGGCCCTGCTTCACCAGCTCCAGCTGATGGAGGATCTCGTCGTGGGCCTTCTGGAAGTCCTTGCACTCGATGCCGGAGGACATGGTCATGATGCCCTTGGAGCGGGCATAGCTGGAGGAAGCGTAGTAGCAAAGGGACAGCTTTTCCCGGACATTCAGGAACAGCTTGGCGTTGCTGGTGCCACCGAAGATCAGGTTCGCCATAATCATGGCGGGCACGTCGTCGGTGTCACAGCGCCAGCCCATGGACAGCTTACCCTGCGTCACGTCCATCTCCTCGGTGAGATAGCGGGGCTCCTCCGGCGCGGCCACACGGCGGACAGGCTCGCCCTCCGTCACCACGCCCCGGGGCAGCGCGGCAAAGGCGCGGCACAGCGCACCCTCCACCCGTTCCGGTCTGGCGCTGCCGCAGTAGAACAGCTCCATGCGGCTGGTGGCCAGCAGCTCCCGATAGTGGTTGAACAGCTTGTGGTTGTTGATCTTGGCGGCGGTCTCCTCGTCGCCAAGACGCAGCACGCCGTAAGGCTCTCCGGCGCACATCTCCTGCATCAGCCGCACGTCGGCCCAATCCTGCTTGTCGTTGCGGATGGAACGGATGGCGTCGATGAGATTCTGCTTCTCGCTGTCCACATACTCCGCCAGAAAGCGGCCGTTGCGGGTCACAGGGTCAAGGAACAGCTCGCCCAGCAGGTCGGCCACCGGCTCCAGCAGCTTCTCCCCCGCCGGAGCGAAGGCGTCGTCGATGACAGAGGCCACAAAGCCCACGCACTGACGCTCGCCCTTCTTGCGGACAGTATAGTCGATCTGTGCGCCGTAGAGGGTGTCCAGCGCAGCGGACAGGCTCTCCATATCCGGGCAGCGCATGGTGCCGCGCCGCAGTACGGCGGGCAGCATCGCATTGGCGGCAGCGGTCTCCCTGCTCAGCGGTGTCACCAGATGGGCGCTGAGCACGCTGGTCTTGAATTTACTGGCAGGCAGATACGTCAGAAAAACGTTCTGCATGATTTCTTTTCTTCGCTCGTACACAGTAAACCTCCTGAAATTTATATCAATTCAATATATAGTATACACCAATCCGCTCCGAAAGAAAAGAGGAAAATCCCATATCAACGATAGTTGACGTGCCGCCGCATCTGGGATATAATATGATATATTATGTCTCAGGAGGGATTGCCATGACCGCCGCACTGCGCCGCAGCGCCATTTATGAACAGCTGACCCGCGCCGACGCACCCATCAGTGCCAACGCGCTGGCACAGCGCTTTTCCGTCACCCGTCAGGTGGTGGTAGGCGACATCGCCCTCCTGCGGGCCGAGGGACACCGTATCACCGCCACGCCCCGCGGCTATATGATCCCCAGTGAGACGGGCCTGCTGCGCACCATCGCCTGCCACCACAGCGGCGAGGATACGCAAAAAGAGCTGTTCGCCATGGTGGACTGCGGCTGCACCGTGCTGGATGTGATCGTGGAGCACCCGGTTTACGGCCAGTTGACCGCGCAACTGGCGCTGTCCAGCCGATACGATGTGGAGCAATTCGTCCAGCGGATGGCGGACTCCCACGCCCAGCCCATCAGCGCGCTGACCGATGGGGTGCATCTGCACACCCTCTCCTGCCCCAGCGAGGATGCCTTTGCCCACCTGAAGGCCACGCTTCAGTCCATGGGCATGCTGTATGAGGGCAGCATGGCGTAATGCCGCTATTGACAAATCCCGCAAGTTGTTTATAATGGAGTGGACATGTGTCTTGACACCTGTCCACTCCATTTGATTTTTCGGGATTATGAGGTACATACTATGGAAAAAGTCCGGGCATTTCTGGCGCGGAAGAACATCACCTTCTCCGCCAAGCGCTATTTTATCGACGCCATGTCCGCCATGGCGCAGGGCCTGTTCTGCACGCTGCTGGTGGGCACCATTCTGGATACCATCGGCAAGCAGTTCGGCATCGGTTTTCTGACCAACGCGTTTTTGACCATCACCAAAGGTGATGTGACACTCAGCTATACCATCGGCGGACTGTGCTCCCTGATGGTTGGCCCAGCCATGGCGGTGGCCATCGGCAACGCCTTGCAGGCCCCGCCGCTGGTGCTGTTCTCCCTCATTACCGTAGGCTTTGCCACCAATGTGCTGGGCGGTGCAGGTGGCCCGCTGGCCGTGTTCTTTGTGGCCATTCTGGCCGCCGAGGTGGGCAAAGCCATCAGTAAGGAGACCAAGATCGACATTCTGGTGACGCCTGTGGTCACCATTCTGGCAGGCATCGGCTTTGCGGCGCTGGTGGCGCGGCCTATCGGCGCGGCGGCCATCTCCGTGGGCAAGGCCATCATGTGGGCTACCGAGCTGCAGCCCTTCTTCATGGGTATTCTGGTGTCCGTTATCATCGGCGTGGCGCTGACGCTGCCTATCTCCTCCGCCGCCATCTGCGCCAGCTTCGGTCTGACGGGTCTGGCGGGCGGCGCTGCCGTGGCGGGCTGCTGCGCCCAAATGGTGGGCTTCGCCGTTATGAGCTTCCGGGAGAACCGCTGGGGCGGTCTGGTGGCCCAGGGCATTGGCACCAGTATGCTGCAAATGGGCAACATCGTCCGCAATATCCGCATCTGGATCCCTCCTACGCTGGCCTCCGCCGTCACCGGCCCGCTGGCTACCTGCCTGTTCAAGCTGCAAATGAACGGCTCACCGGTGTCCTCCGGTATGGGCACCTGCGGCTTCGTGGGGCAGATCGGCGTATACACCGGCTGGGTCAACGATGTGGCCAGCGGCGCGAAGGCCGCTATCACCGGCTTCGACTGGCTGGGGCTGATCCTGATCTCCTTTGTGCTGCCCGCTGTACTGACGTGGCTGTTCGCCATCCCCCTGCGGAAGTGGGGCTGGATCAAGGACGGCGACCTGAAGCTGGATCTGTAATATTGAAAGAAACGGCCCGCGTTCCACCCGGAACGCGGGCCGTTCTTTTCGTGCATAAAAAATGAGTGAGGCACAGCCTCACTCATTTTTATCATGCTTGGAAATTACTCCTCGTCCTCAGCTTCCTCGTCGGCAGCGGGAGTCAGCAGAGCGCGGATGGACAGGGAAATCTTCTGCTTCTCTTCGTCGATGGCAGTGATCTTGGCGTCCACCATCTGGCCCTCGGACAGGACGTCACCGGGCTTCTCGATGCGGCGGTCAGCGATCTGGGAAATGTGGATCAGGCCATCCACGCCGGGCACGACCTCAGCGAAAGCGCCGAAGGCCATCAGCTTCACGATGCGGACGTTGGCAACGTCGCCCACCTTATAGGTCTCCATGAACTTATCCCAAGGATTGCAGGAGTGATCCTTCACGCCCAGAGAGATCTTGCGCTTCTCGGGATCGAAGGAGATGACATACACGTCCAGAGGATCGCCAACAGAGACGACCTCGGCGGGATTCTTGATGCGGCTCCAGCTCAGCTCGGAGATGTGGACCATGCCGTCCACGCCGCCGAT
>USMI01000129.1 GCA_900555735.1 uncultured Eubacteriales bacterium
CTGACAGCGCCCGTGTGGCTTTGCCTCTGCCCATCGGTGAGCGGGCCATCCTGTTCGGCGCGGGTCACTGCTCGCTGGCCCTGTGCCCGCTGCTGACCACCGTGGGCTTCCGGGTGACGGTGGTGGACGACCGGCCGGAGCTGGTGACCAAGGAGCGATTCCCCACCGCCGACGCGGTGCTGTGCTGCGACCTTGACCGTCTGGCCGACGCCGTGCCCGTGGGCGGCGAGGACTATGTGGTGGTCATGACCAACGGCCACAGCCACGATTTCGCCGTGCAGGAGCAGGTGCTGCGGGGACAGTACGCCTATATCGGCGTCATCGGCTCCCGCACAAAGACCGCCAGCGTCAACGCCCGCCTGCGGGCGGCTGGCATCCGCGAGGAGGCCATCGCCACCGTTCATACCCCCATCGGCACCGCCATCAAGGCGGTGACGCCGGAGGAGATCGCCGTGTCCATCGCCGGCGAGATGATCTGCGTGCGGGCCACCCGCCGGGAGAACGCCGGTGTGCAGCTTCACGGCTGCCCCATGCACTGAGGGCGCGGCCATGACGGGACATCTGTTTCTGGCCGGCCCCAAGGGCGTGGGCAAGTCCACCCTGATCCGGGGCCTGCTGGCGGAGGAGTCCGGCCCGCTGGGCGGCTTCTTCACCGTGAAGCACGAGGGCGGCATCTACCTGCTGCCTGCTGCCGGTGAGCGGGCCTTTACCCCGGAGAATTTCCTGTTCCGCTGCGGCCACGGCGGCGACCCTCGGCGGTTCGACAATCTGGGCTGCGCCGCGCTGGCGGATACCGCCGGGTGCCGATTACTGGTGATGGACGAGCTTGGCCCTCACGAGGCGGAGGCCAGGCGGTTTCAGGCGGCGGTATTCCGGACGCTGGACGGGGCGCTCCCCGTTCTCGGCGTCCTGCAGCAGACGGAAAGCGAGTTTCTCGAGCGCATCGCCCGCCACTCCCGGGTGACGGTGCTGACGGTATCGGTGGAAAACCGGGACGCCTTGGCGGCGGAGCTGCGCCGCTGGCGTAACGCACAGGGATAAATAAAGAAAGCATCTGGCCGCAGGTCAGGTGCTTTATTTATACTTACTGCACCATATGCACGCCCTCGATCCGCTGGATCTCCGTGCGGATGTCCTCAAGCAGCATCTGTGCCGCGGGACTGAGGGCCTCGCCCCGGCGGGTCATGAGATAGGACACCCGGTCAGGGGCCGGGTCGGTCAGATGGCAGATCCGCGCACGGCCCGCCTGCTCCAGCGCACGGGCGGCGGCCAGCGGCACCACGGCCCACATCATCTCGTTGCCCAGAAAGGTGTCCACCGCCTGCATGGAGTCGGCGTACAGCAGCGGCGTGGCCGTCAGGCCGAACCAGTGATCCCGCCAGTCCTGTACGGCCTTGCGCCATGACACCACGATCTCGTTGTTGGGGTCCAGCTCCTTGGGGGAGATCACATCGCCATAGGGGCTGTCCGGCGAGCAGGCCACCACCGTCTCCTCGCTGCACAGGGGCGTCAGCTCCAGCTGGGGATGGTAGAAGCTGTCGCCGTCCATCAGGGCCATCTCCAGCTCGCGGCGGGCCACCGGCTGCGCACCGTCATAGCCGGTGCCCGGCAGGGTCTGCACCCACAGCGCCACCGGCAGCTTCCGGTGGAGAAACCGGCGATAGGCCGCCGGAAGGATGTACTGGTTGGTGGAGAACACCGCACCGATGCGGAGGTATTCCCGTGTGGCGGTCTCCGCCACGCCCTTCGTCTCCTCCAGCAGCGTCTGCCAGCGATAGGCCAGGGGCAGGAACCGCTGGCCCGCCTCGGTCAGCTCGATGTGGCGGATGCCCTTGCCCCGGTGGAACAGCTGCGCGCCCACCTCCGCCTCTAGCGCCTGAATACGGTTGGTCAGCGTGGGCTGGGTGATAAACAGCGCCTCGGCCGCCGCCGTCAGCGTGCCGTGCTCCAGCACCGCCCAGAAGGTTTCCATATCGGTGTTGTTCATGCCGCGCCTCCCTTGAAAATATAAATTCTACCTATATTATATGTGGGTTTTATCCGTTTTACAAGAGCGGATTTGTGTGATATTGTATAGCCACAACAGGGGAATGATACCGATTCTCCTGAAAAACAGGATAAACCGCCATTTATATCCTACTTTTTAAATTGCTTTCTTTTCTTTTTTATTTTCTCTCTTTGTTCCTGCATCCCTGTAAAGAAAAAACCGGACGGAAGTCCGGTTTTTTCTTTTTGCGCGGGAAGAGCGAAAGAGAGAGAAAAGCAGGACGGCCCGTAAGGGCCGTCCTGAATATATAATTACTCCTGCGTCTCGATGATGCCGTAGCCGCCGTTGTTGCGGCGATAGACCACCGAGATGGTGTCGTCCGCCACATTGCGGAACACATAGAAGGAATGATCCAACAGGTTCATCTGCAAGATGGCCTCGTCGATGGTCATGGGCTTGACGGTGAAGCGCTTGGTGCGCACCACGTGGAACTCGTCCTCTTCCTCCACATGGAACTCCGGCAGCTCCGGCTCCATGACCTCCGGCCGCAGGTTCTTGGCCAGACGGGTCTTGTTCTTGCGGATGCGGCGCTCGATGAAACTGACGGTCCCGTCGATGGCGCCCCGCATATCACCGTCGGGGTCCTCGGCCTGAGCACGGAACAGCGTGCCGTTGGCGGCGCGGATGGTCAGCTCCACGGTGCAGCGGTTCTTCTTTTCCACGGCAAAGGTCACAAATGCGTCCGCTTCCTCCGCGAAGTACCGGTCGAGCTTACTGATCTTCTTCTCGGCGTACTCCTTAATGGAGTCGTTCAGCGCGATCTTCTTGCAGGCGAATGTGAACTTCATATTGGTTGCTCCTTTCTTGGGGTACGGAACAAAGGGTCGGGGAGGGATTTCCCCTTATCCTTGTCCGCATTATAGCACATTGCCCTGCATTTGAAAAGACCATCACAGTAAATTTAGGGAAAGTTCACAAAAGTGAAACAATTTTTGTGCGTTTCGACGAGGTGTGCCGAAAATCGTGAAAATGCGGCAAAACCTCCTATGGACAAGACGGGGGCAGATGGTGTACCATAATACCCGGAAGCTTTCCAATATCCCACCCGCTTGAGCCGTGTCCCGTGACTGTGGACGCGGCTCCTTTTTATCTAACTGGCAAAAAGCTGACTGTATTTGTCATGTCATTGCGAGGAGGGCAAAGCCCGACGCGGCAATCTGTTTTCTTTTTTGCAAGTATCAGATTCCCACGCCAGAGTGAGCACTGGCTCGGAATGACTGGTTCGTGCGGGCCGTCGGGGACGCCGGCTCCTACATTCAGCTGTCGATAGAACTTTCGTAGGGGGCGGCGTCCCAGCCTCCACCTTGCCATTTTCCCTGTTGTGTGGTATGCTTGGGGTACGGGGCGTGTGCCGCCCCACAGGAGGATTCTATGAAGCATATGACATTTCGGGAGCGGCGCTACCGCCGCGTCCATCTGGCGTGTGTGCGCCACATTACGCTGGATCCCAAAGGCCCCGGCGTGGTACGCATCCATATGATCCCGCCCCGGGACGAGACACCGGCGGCGCCCTTTCTGCTGCTGCTCAACGGCGCACAGCTGGTGCCGCTGAATCTCAGCTGGGCCATCATGCTGGCCAACCTGATGGATCAGTGGCAGGCCCACGAGAGGCAGGAGCTGGAGGAGGATCAGTGGGAGGCGCTGCTGAGCGCGGCGGTGGAGGAGACCCACCGCACCTATCCCCGCACCAGACGCCAGCAGCTGGCCGCCGATATGCACCTGATGCTGACCAGCCTCATCGCCATCGCGCAGGGCCGGGAGCCGGAGGCGGAGGTGGGTCTGCTGACGCTGGCGGACTACGCGCCGGAGATGACCGCGCCCCACCGGATGGATCTGATGGTCAGTGCCATGGAGAAGGACGGCGCGTGGCACTGCAACCAGAAGTGCCTGCACTGCTACGCCGCGGGCCAGCCTATGGGCGAAACGCCGGAGTTATCCACCGATCAGTGGAAAACCCTTCTGGATACCCTGCGGAAAGCCAACATCCCCCAGGTGACCTTCACCGGCGGCGAGCCGACCCTGCGCAGCGATCTGGTGGAGCTGGTGCGGGCGGCGGAGTGGTTCGTCACCCGGCTCAATACCAACGGCCGGGCCCTGACGCCGGAGCTGTGCGCCGGGCTTTACGACGCCAGCCTTGACAGCGTGCAGGTGACGCTCTACAGCGCCGAGGGCAATATCCACAACCAGTTGGTGGGCGTCAACGGCTTCAACGACACGGTGCAGGGCATCCGCAACGCCGTGGCGGCGGGACTGATCGTGTCGGTGAATACCCCGCTGTGCTCGCTGAACACCCACTATGCCGAAACGCTGCGCTTTGTCCACAGTCTGGGGGTGCGCTATGTCACCTGCTCGGGGCTGATCCCCTCCGGCAGCGCCTGCGGACAGGAGAGCCGGGCCACCGCCCTGACCCCGGAGCAGCTGACGGACATTCTCCGTCAGGCGGTGGAGACGGCACGGGAGCTGGGCATGGAGCTGGACTTCACCTCCCCCGGCTGGCTGGGCGAGGAGACGCTGCGTGAGCTGGGCCTGAACCTGATCCCCAGCTGCGGTGCATGTCTCTCCAACATGGCGGTAACGCCGGACGGCAAGGTGGTGCCCTGTCAAAGCTGGCTGTCCGACGAGCCGCTGGGCGACCTGCTGCACGATGAGTGGGCGGACATCTGGGATAGTCCCCGCTGCGCCGCCATCCGGGCGGAGAGCGCCAAGCTGGAGCACATCTGCCAGCTGAAGGGAAAGGAGGAGGCGGAATGAAAAAGCTTCTTACGCTGCTGCTGGGTCTGGGCCTTGCGCTGTGCCTCAGCGTGGCGGCGTGGGCGGATTACGACTACATCGACCGCTACGACGTGACTGTCACCCCAAATACCGATGACGGCAGCCTGAACATCACCGTTTCCCTGACATGGACGGCGCTGGAGTCCCTGCCCTACGGGCAGGAGCTGAAGATCGGCATACCCAACGGCTCCATCCGGGAGGAAACGGCCCTGACGGACAATATCGAGCGTCTGGCGTTTGACAACAGTTATATGTACGTCTATCTTGACCAGGGATATGAGGCGGGGGAAACCTTCACCTTTGCCTATTCCTGGGTGCAGGAGTACATGTACACGCTGGAGGGTAATACGGTATCCTACGACTATACCCCCGGCTGGTTTGACGAGGCAAAGATCGGTGAAATGACCCTGACGTGGAACGATCCGGCAGGCGTCCCCAACAGCTCTGCCGTTACGGATCATCTCTCCGCCGATGTGACCGCCACCGATGCGGGTGTGGTGCTCTCGGCCCGGGATATGGGCCACGGCGATACCATGAACATCGTGGTGCAGTATGCCGACTGGCCCACTGTGCTGGATCAGGCCTACAGCGCCGACAACATGCCTGTTGACTATAACGGCGGCTACTACGACGATTATGACAGCGATTACGGCTACGACGACGGCAGCTTTCTTCTGGTGCTGGCCGTTTTCGTGGTGATCGTCTTTCTGGTGATCCTCTGGGCCGGAAGCCGGGACGGCTATCGGGGCGGCTTCGGCACCCATTATGTGTTCGTCAACCACCTGTGGTACCCCGCCGGGCCGGACGGCAGCGGCAACAAAAA
>USMI01000130.1 GCA_900555735.1 uncultured Eubacteriales bacterium
CCGTCCGTGACGATGGGGACGGTGCGGCCGGTGATATAGCCCCGGTCGGCCAGCAGCAGGAAGGTGCCGCTGTCCATGATGTCCAGACCGATGACCTTTTTCAGCAGGTTCCGGTCAAACAGCAGCATGCACATGCCGATGGCGAACAGGATCACCGCCACGCAGGCCTCATAATTTTCCGACAGGTGGGTAAACATGTTGTTCATTACAGCTCCCCCCTTTGGAAATACATGTAAAAGCTATACATGGTGCAGCACACCACAAAGCCCACCGCCACGTTCAGCGGCAGGATCAGACCGGCGGACAGGATGCGGCCCGGTACGCCGGGAGAGATGATGGAGTGCAGATGGTTGGCGCCGGTGAAGAAGGAGTAGGTCTTGGAGCAGGCGTAGAAGCCCAGCGCGCACAGCACGATGATCTTCAGCACCTTGGCGGGAATGGCTCTGGAGGCACGCTCGCCGCCCCACACCAGACCGTAGATGATGAGGGCCGAGGCCATGATGGCGCCGCCGGAGAAGCCGCCGCCGGGGGACAGGTGGCCGTTCAGCAGGATGTACACGCCGAACACCAGAATGATGGGAATGACGAATTTGCACACCGTGCGGATGATGGGGTCCTGATAGTAGTCCAGCACCTCATAGTCCAGCTTGCGGACGCGGCGCTTGCCGGGAGCGTTCATCAGCATGGTCACGGCGCACATGGCGGTGAACAGCACGAAGGACTCGCCCAGCGTATCGAAGGCACGGTAGTCAAGGATCATGCCCGCTACAGTGTTCACCGCGCCGGTCTCCTCGGTGCCCTTTTCCACATAGCGCTCCGCCACCTCGTTGACGGTGGGCGCGTCGTCGCTGCCGTAGGCGGGCAGGTTGGCCACCGTCAGCAGCATGAAGGCGGCAAAGACGATGCACGCCACGATGGCCAGCACCGTATAGGCGATCTGGCCCCGCTCCACGGCTTCGCGGGCGGAGGCGGCGTCATAATGCGGCTCATAGGGGGCAGCCGCCTCTTTCTTGGCGGGCTTCTCCTGCTCCAGCATGGCCGACCAGTCCACCTGACCGTCCAGCCAGCGGCGGAGGAAGTTTTTCTCACTCATGGCCGTCCTCCTCTCTCGGCTCCTCGTGAAGAGCGGCGTGCTGGCGGATGGTCTCCTCCTCATGCTTGCGGTGCTCCTCGTCCTGATCGATGAGGTTCAGCCGCCGCAGCGTCAGGAACAGCAGCAGGCTGGTGATGCCCGCGCCCACCGCCGCCTCGGTGATGGCAAGGTCGGGGGATTCCAGCATGATCCAGATCACCGACATAATGACGGAATAGGCCATGTAGATGATCACGGCCTGCATGGGCTTTTTGGTCAGAGCGGTGGCGGCGGCGCACACGATCAGCCCCGCCAGCAGTATCAGGCGAAAGGTCGTCATCATTCGGCGGCCACCTCCTCTCCGTTTTCTTCGGTGTGATACTCCGCGTCGCTGAGATCCAGATGGTCGGCCAGATTCTCGTCGGCGCGGTATTCAAACATGCTGAGCATGTGGCTGCTCAGCGGCGAGGTCATCCACTGCAAAGCCAGCACCAGCACCAGCTTCCACGCCACGGCATGGAAGCCCACGGCGATCAGGATGCCGATGGTGAACAGCAGCAGACTCAGGGTGTCGCCCAGCGCGGCGGCATGGATGCGCTGCAGGGCGAAGTCAAAGCGGAACAGGCCGATGATGGACACCACCATGATGAACAGTCCCGCCAGTATAAACGCGGCGCACAGGCCGAAACGGATCCATTCACCGATCATGCTGTTCCTTCTCCTTTCGCCTGCGGTCATACAGGTTGATGTAAATGCGGCACAGCATCATCACGGCGATGAAGGACATGACCACATAGATTACGGCGATGTCCGCCAGATAATCCTCGCCCAGAATATAGGTCAGAGCGCAGATGATGATGACCACCAGCGTGCCCACCAGATTGATGCCGATGATGCGGTCCACCGTCAGATGGGCCTTCAGGATATACACCAGCACCGCGATCACGCACAGGGCCAGCGCCGCCAGCACACCCCAAAAGAGGTAGTCATAGCATTGTTGGATCAGTTCCATTCTTCGCCCTCCATTTTCCGCAGCATCCGGGTCAGGTTCCAATCGGGGATGCTGTCGGCGTTGGACTTGTCCAGACACAGCACCAGAAAATCGTCGCCGCTCTGCTCGATGGTGACGGTGCCCGGCGTCAGGGTGATGGAATTGCTCAGCAGCACCCGTGAGATGTTCTTTTCAAAGGGGATCTTCAGCCGTACGATGGCGGGATGGTACTTGTGAGGCGGCACCAGAATGATTTTGATTACCGCCAGATTCGCCTTGATAATCTCCCAGATCAGCACGGCCACATACACCACATAACCGCCCAGCCGCTTCAGAAGCCGCCGTTCGTGACTGGGATGATAGCCCAGCGCGTATACGCAGAAGGCGTACACCGCACCGGCGATCACCACGCCGAACAGGCAGATCTCCACGGTGATCCTGCCGTTGAGCAGCACCCACAGGGCGAACAAAAACACACACATGATCATTGTTTCTCGCTCCACTCCAATCCTTACAAATAACCGCCAAATGCATACGTCTGTACGGCGACAGGGATGTATCCGGCGGTGGCTTGACTTCTTTATAACAGGAAAAAGAAAAGTATTAACCAATTGTTAATTTTAACATAGCACGCTGTATATTGCAACAAAAAACAGCGGGAGACGACATTTTTCTTCTTGGGAAAAAGTGACAGGAATCTGTCGTTTTTCGCAAAATTTCCTGCAATTGTGCATCACTTAACGACAAGAAAAACACATTTGTCCAGCAATGTCAGAGAAAAGCAGGGAAAGATGACAAATGTGTGATAAATGCAACAGACGAAATGCGCGCGGCGGAGTATACTGCCATCAGAATCTAACGAGGAGGTCATGTCCATGATCCGCAAGATCATCCATATCGACGAGGAGAAGTGCGACGGCTGCGGGGCCTGCGTCAATGCCTGTCACGAGGGCGCCATCGGTCTGGTGAACGGCAAGGCGAAGCTGATGCACGAGCATTACTGTGACGGTCTGGGCGACTGCCTGCCCGCCTGTCATACCAACGCCATTACATTTGAAGAGCGGGAGGCTCCCGCCTATGACGAGGCTGCCGTGCTGGCGGCCAAGGCCGCCAAGGAGCGCCCTGTCCACACCGGCTGTCCCGGCGCGGCCATGCGGCAGATGCAGCAGAAAAGGCCTGTGCCTGCCTCCGGTGAGCCGGAGGGCCAGCTGACCAACTGGCCGGTGCAGATCAAGCTGGCTCCGGTGCAGGCTCCGTATTTTGACGGTGCTTCGCTGCTGGTGGCGGCGGACTGCTCCGCCTTCACCTACGGCGGTTTCCACAGCCGCCTGCTGGCGGGGAAGGTCTGTCTCATCGGCTGTCCCAAGCTGGACGGCTTGGACTATACGGAGAAGCTGACGGAGATCATCAGCCGCAACGACATCCGCTCCCTGACCATCGTGCGGATGGAGGTGCCCTGCTGCGGCGGGCTGGAGTTCGCCGCCAAGACGGCGCTGCAGAACAGCGGAAAATTTATTCCATGGCAGGTGGTCACCGTCAATATTGACGGCACCCTGCGGGAGAACTGAGCCCATAACGTGAAAGAAACGCACCCGTCCGGGTGCGTTTCTTTGTTAAAACAGCTCGTCGTATACCTCGCCGTTCAGCGACTGATGAAGGTGCAGGCGGCGGAAGTCAATCATATCCTCCGGCAGCGTGTCCAGTGGGAACCAGTCCAGACCGTCGCACTTATCCGGCTCCATGATGGCGGGTGTGCCCTCGTAGGCATGGACGAAGAAATACAGGTCATAATAGGTACGGTCGCCCTCCTTGCCCAGCCGGTGGCAGACGTGGGCAAATTCGGCGTCCTCCGGCCGGACGCGGATGCCCAGCTCCTCGCGGCACTCGCGGACCAGCGCCTGACGTGCCGTCTCGTCCTCGTCCACATGGCCGGAGCCGGCAATGTCCCACTTGCCGTCCATGTAGCCGGTGCGGTACCGGCGGTGCAGCAGGATCTCCCGTTTGCCGTTATGCTCTCTCAGCAGCAGCGGGAAAACCGCCGAGTAGCAGGGAAAATGCTGTGCCATATCAACTGTGCTCCTTTGCGAACGCCTCGTATTTTGCCTGCACCCATTGCTGTAAGGCTTTTACGCCCTCCTCGTCCCACGGAAAGGTCTCCTCCACCACGTCGGTGGCCACCTCATAGCAATAGATGCTGTATACCGACGCACGCAGCGTATTCTCTTTCTTGTCTGTGGCGAAGCGGTAGCGGAAATCACCAATGGAGCCGGTGTATACGTTGGCCCGCTTGAACCACTGGGGCGTAAGGCCCTCGAACTGGGGATGCATGGTCATCTCTCCCTTTGACGCAGATTTTTCACCATTTTAGCACAAGCTGTCTTATATTTCAACGGTTGCCTTGCGCCTGCCGCCGTGGTATACTATACCATGGAATAAAATCGATGGTAAACATAAACTCATGATAACAGAGGTGTATGTACTATGGAAAACGCAGTAAAACGCATCGGTGTCCTGACCTCCGGCGGCGACGCGCCGGGCATGAACGCCGCCATCCGCGCCGTGGTGCGCAGCGCCCTGAGCCGGGGCATCGAGGTGGTGGGCATCCGCCGTGGCTGGCAGGGCCTCATCAACGGCGACTTCGTGCAGATGGACAGCTCCAGCGTCAGCCGCATCATCAACCGGGGCGGCACCATCCTGTATACCGCCCGCAGCGACGAGTTCCGCACCAAGGCAGGGCAGGAGAAGGCCTATAACACCTGCAAGCTGCTGGGACTGGACGGCATCGTGGCCATCGGCGGCGACGGCACCTTCCGGGGCGCGCAGGATCTGAGCAAGTGGGGCATCTCCGTGGTGGGTATCCCCGGCACCATCGACAACGATATCGTCTGCACCGATTATACCATCGGCTTCGATACCGCCGCCAATACGGCGGTGGAGTGCATCGACAAGCTGCGGGACACCATGCAGTCCCACGAGCGCTGCTCCGTGGTGGAGGTCATGGGCCGTCACGCCGGATATCTGGCGCTGTATGTGGGCCTTGCTGTGGGCGCTACGGCGGTGCTGGTGCCGGAGACGGAATACGACTTCGAGGCCCATGTGGCCGAGAAGATCCGTCAGGCCCGCCTGATGGGCAAGACCAACTTCATGATCGTGGTGGCCGAGGGCTGCGTCAGCGCCATGAAGGTGGGCGAGCAGATCAAGAATGAGCTGGGCCTCGATCCCCGCGTCACCATTCTGGGTCACATCCAGCGGGGCGGCAGCCCCACCGCCAAGGACCGCGTCATCGCCACCCGCATGGGCTATGAGGCGGTGCGGGTGCTGGCCGAGGGCGGCACCAACCGTGTCATCGTCATCCACAGCGATCAGGTGTCCGATCTGGACATCGACGAGGGTCTGGCCATGATGAAGACCCTGAATCAGGAGGAATT
>USMI01000131.1 GCA_900555735.1 uncultured Eubacteriales bacterium
TTATGGTTCAGATCACATTGAAGATCGACGGTATGGCCTGCGGCATGTGCGAAAGCCACATCAACGACGCGGTGCGCGCCAAGTTCCCGGTGAAGAAGGTCACGTCCTCCCACGCCAAGGGCGAAACGGTGATCCTCAGCGACGAGGACATCAGCGAGGAGACCCTGCGGGCCGTTATCGAGCCCACCGGCTACAAGGTGCTGGGCTACGCCAGCGAGCCCTATGAGAAGAAGGGCCTGTTCGGCCGCCTGAAAAAGTAAATCTTGCCTTATCCGCCGCCGTGCCTTATACTGGTGACAAACCATCACCAGAGGGCACGGCGGCTGCCATATGCAGGAGGAACCGGATATGAACGATTTTATGACCCGCTTTTCCATCAACTGTCACAGCTCCATCCGCTGCGGCGGCGACACGGTGCTGTGGTTCGACCCCTTCCGGGTGGAGAACGCACCCGCTGACGGCGATGTGATCTTCGTGACCCATGAGCACTACGACCACTTCTCGCCGGAGGACATCCGCCGGGTGATGAAGGCTGACGCCGTGCTTGTCCTGCCGGAGAGCTGCCGGGAGACGGCGCTGGCGGCGGGCTTTGCCGCAGGGCAGATCATGACCGTGCAGCCCGGCGGAGCGTATCAGGTGAAGGGTGTGGCCTTTGAGACCGTGCCTGCCTACAACATCGGCAAGAAATTCCATCCTCAGTCCAACCGCTGGGTGGGCTATGTGGTGACGGTGGCGGGCCGCCGTGTCTATGTGGCGGGCGACACCGACGATACGCCAGAGGCCCGTGCTGTCCGCTGTGACGCGGCATTTCTGCCCGCAGGCGGCACCTATACCATGACGGCGGCGGAGGCTGCGGCGCTGGCCAACGCCATCCACCCGCGGATCGCCGTTCCCACCCACTACGGCAGCATCGTGGGCGAAAAGACCGACGGCGACGCCTTTGCCGCCGCGCTGGACGCGGGCATCCGCTGCGTGAAGCTGCTGTAAGGAAAAGGAGACACCATGGAGAGTATAACGGATATTCTGAAAACCTCGCTGGGCGGGTATACGCTGGCCAATATCCTGTCCGCGCTGCTGACGCTGCTGATCTGCCTTGTGGTGATACGACTGTTGATGAAGCTGGTGACGCGGCTGCTGGGAAAGGCCCGACGCATCAACGACCGGCTGCAGAAGATCATCCTGACCTCCGCCAAGGCCGTCCTCTATGTGCTGACGGTCATTATCACAGCGGAGGCGCTGGGCGTGAACACCACGTCCCTGACGGCCATCATGTCGGTGCTGACGCTGGGTGTTACGCTGGCGGCAGAGGACATTCTGGGCAATGTGGCCGGGGGACTGGTGATCCTGTCCTCCCATCCCTTCGGCCTTGGCGATGAGATCGAGTCCGGCGGCGTGGTAGGTACTGTGCGGGAGATCACCCTGAACCACACCAAGATCGAGACGGCGGACGGCCAGATCGTTATGCAGCCCAACAAGGAGCTGTCCGCGTCCCGTATCATCAACTACACCGCGCTGGGCCGCCGCCGTGTGGTGCGCACGGTAACGGCCTCCTACGATGCGCCTACGGAAACAGTGAAGGCCGCCTGTCTGGAGGCGGTGGCGGCCACGCCGAAGGTGCTACCCGATCCCGCGCCGACGGTGTATCTCACCAATTACGGCGCCAGCTCCATCGAGTACAGCGTCCGATGCTGGACGGCGGCGGAGGACTACTGGAACGCCTTCTTTACCCTGAACGAGAACCTGCGTGACGCATTCGAGAAGCACGGCGTGGAGATGACATACGACCACCTGAACGTCCATGTGATCGAGAAATAAGAAAAAAGGACCGTCCTGCTTCCGCAGGACGGTCCTTTTTTCGTTATGCAGGGCGCTTTTGCAGCACATGCTTGCGGTAGCTGACGCGGAAGTAAAGGTACTCCGCCGTGCCGGTGATGGCCCATGAGAAGATATACAGCAGGTACAGGGAGGGGATGGTGTGGAAATAGGCGAAGATGGTATATACCCAGATGACCCGGAACACGCAGGAGCCGAGGATCACGATGATGGTGGGCACCACGCTGCGGCCGATACTGCGGGAGGCGGCAATGCTGGCGTCCATCCACGGCGCCACCACGAAGGAGAAACCCATGATCCGCAGGCGCTGCATGCCCGCGTCAATGACCTCCGGCTCGTTGGCGAACAGCGAGAGGAACTCCCGCCCGAACAGCAGCAGTAATCCGCCTGCCGCAGCGCCCACGATGGCGGCATAGAGCATGCTGATGCGGTAGCTTTTCAGGATGCGGTCGTTGTTGCCGGCGCCCCAGTTGCGGCTGCCGAAGGTGGCGCAGGCGGTGTAGAAGGCCGCCATCATGTTAAAGATCAGGGTGTCGGCGTTGGCGGCGGCGGAGTTGCCGGACACCATCACCGCATCGAAGGAATTGACGCCCACCTGCACGAACAGGTTGGCGATGGCAAAGATGGCGTTCTGCAAGCCGGTGGGGATGCCGATGGCCAGCACCCGGCGGCCGGCCTGCATGTGGAACCGGAGCTTCCGCCATTCCAGACGGCACTCATCCTGCCGCCGTACCAGATGCAGCACGATCAGCAGGGCGGACAGCCACTGGGCGATAACGCTGGCCGTGGCCACGCCGTCCGCCGCCATGTGGCAGCGGATCACGAAGAACAGGTTCAGTATCACGTTCAGTACGCCGGACAGCGACAGGTACAGCAGGGGACGCTTCGTGTCGCCGGTGGCGCTCAGCACGCCGTTGCCGAAGTTATACAGCGCCATGGCAGGCATGCCGAAGGCGTATATTTTTAAGTACAGGGTCGCGCCGTCGATCAGCTCATCCTTGGTGTTCAGCAGGGCCAGCATGGGCCGGGCCAGCAGGTTGCAGATCAGCAGCATGATGATGCCTGCTGCGGCGCAGATGAGGAAGGAGGTGTGAACGGTTCTTTCCACCTGCTCGGTGTCCCGCAGACCAAGGCCACGGGCCACCGCCACGTTGACGCCGCTGCCAATGCCGATCAGCAGGCCCGTGAACAGCGACACCAGCAGCGTGGTGGAGCCTACCGCGCCCAGCGCCCGGTAGTCGGCGAACTTTCCGGCGATGGCCACGTCGCTGAGGTTGAACAGCACCTCCAGTACCTGCGTCAGCATCAGGGGCAGACTGAACAGCAGAATATTCTTCCACAGTGAGCCTGTGGTCATTTCAATGGTGTGCAATTGCTTTTCCCGTGCCATAGCCAGCCCTCCTCGTTTGTAAAAATCTCGTATGCGATTGGACAGTATAACACGGCCAATTCCGCAAAACAACCCTCTTTTCCGCTATATTTTCCCGAAAGGAAAGCCGGGGGAATTGTGCAAAATGATGCGCCGACTGATAAAAAACTGCGCCGCCGGAGAAAATCGCATATTTTGTGAACGAACTTCGGATGTTTTGTGAACATTAGCACTCGCCTATTGACAGTGCTAAAATCGGCGTTATAATAAAGGCGATCCTTGAGGGAGGGCAAAGAAAGCTCCCACAGGAGATCAAAAATACATGTATCTGTCATGGTAACAGAGTTTCGCCGACGGAAGGCCGTTATCCCTCTGCCGCGAAAAATGAATGGAGGTTATGACTTATGTTGCCTAGCATTTTTGGTGAAAATCTGTTTGATGATTTCTTTTCTGATCCTTTCGGCATGATGGTTCCTCAGGGCCGCGATCCGCTGTACGGCAAGCATGCCAAGAACCTGATGAAGACCGACGTCCGCGAGACGGAGGACTCCTATGAGTTGGACATCGACCTGCCCGGCTTCAAGAAGGATGAGGTCAGCATTGACCTGAAGAACGGCTGCCTGACCATTCAGGCCGCCAAGGGTCTGGACAAGAGCGAGAGCGACAAGAAGGGCAAGTACATCCGTCAGGAGCGCTATGCCGGCGCATGCAGCCGCAGCTTCTATGTGGGCGAGGATGTGGAGCCTGACCAGATCAGCGCGAAGTTTGAAAGCGGCATCCTGCAGATCAGCGTGCCCAAGGCCGTGAAGAAGCTGCCGAAGAACTCGTCCATCTCGATCCAGTGAGTTCCAAAAAAAACCTCCGGCAATGGTCGGGGGATTATAAGAAAGCAATATTGTATTTTCTCAAGAACGGCGTGGCTTCGGTCACGCCGTTTCCTGTTTCAGCAGTTCTTCCACGGGGATAAAGCCTGCAAGGTCAGCAAAGTGGAGCAGATATGTCGATCGTTTTCAGATGTTTTCTGATTGCGTGGCCTGTCTTCTTACGATATAATGTTAGCATAACAGACGAAAAGCGCGAAGGGAGGCGCATGCTATGACATTCATTCAGCATTACGATTCTCCGCTGGGAGGTATTCTGCTGGCGGCGGATGAGACCGGCCTGACCGGCCTGTGGTTCGACGGGCAAAAATACTTTGCCCGTGTCCTGCCTGCGGAGTGCGTAGAGCAGAACACGCCTGTTCTTTCGGAAGCCAAGCGCTGGCTGGACATTTATTTTGCCGGTCAGGAGCCGGACTTTATGCCGCCGCTGCACCCCATCGGCTCCGCATTCCGGCGAGACGTATGGGATATTCTTCTGCAAATTCCCTATGGGCAGACCACGACCTATGGCGAGATCGCACGGCAGCTTGCCGCGAAACAGGGCCTGCCCCGGATGTCCGCTCAGGCGGTGGGCGGCGCAGTGGGGCACAATGAAATATCCGTCATTATTCCCTGCCACCGTGTGGTCGGCACAAACGGCAGCCTGACCGGATACGCCGGTGGAATTGACAAAAAGGTGAAGCTGCTGGAATGGGAACATACCGACATGACCGGATTTTTTATCCCGAAGAAGGGCACCGCGCTTTGATATGCGGACAGACAAGCGCTCATTTTTCAATAATCGAAGGAGAAGCACATATGAAGATCGCGGAGATCATGAAGAAGATGATCGACTTTTCCGACGGCAACATCCACGACATCGACCACCTCATCCGTGTGTGGACATATGCCAGAACCATTGCCGAGCTGGAGGCTCTGGATGAGGAAATGCAGTATACCCTTGAGGTGGCCGCCATCACCCACGATATCGCCTGCCCGCTGTGCCGGGAGAAATACGGCAACACCAACGGGAAGCATCGGGAGACGGAGGGTGCGTCCATGGTGCGGGACTTCCTGCGGGATACCGGACTGGCGGAGGCGCAGATCGACCGTGTGGCATTCCTTGTGGGGCACCATCACACATTTACCGATGTCCACGGCAAAGACTATCAGATCCTACTGGAAGCGGACTATATTGCCAATGCCTCCGAAAACGGCTATGAGCGCCAGAATGTGGAGAACTTTATCCATAAGATCATGTGGACGGAGAGCGGCAAGGCCCTTGCAAAAGCGGTTTTCCGCGTTTGAATTCCGGAGAATTGTCTCGCAAAGAGCACAAAAAGGACTGACACAAGCGTGTCAGTCCTCAGTCTGTCGAAAAAGTCCAGCAACAGCTGGGCTTTTTCTCACATAGATGGT
>USMI01000132.1 GCA_900555735.1 uncultured Eubacteriales bacterium
CGCTGGTGGGCGCCATCGACAAGTACCTGCGGGAGAACAACAAGTACCTGAAATCTGAGGCAAAGATCACCTATCCCGACGTGCAGGACTGCCTGATCCTTGTCAGCAACAACTTCTCAACCCAGACCAGCTACGAGAACCAGACCAAGAAGGCCATTACCAACAAGTTCGTGCAGGATGCCATGGCAGAGTTCCTCCGCAGCCGTCTGGAAATTTATTTCATCGAGAACCGCGACGCCGCCGAAAAGATCGCCGCGCAGGTGCTGGTCAACAAGCGCAGCCGCGAAACGGCGGAAAAGACCCGCATCAACCAGAAGAAAAAGCTCACCGAGAAGATCGACATCGCCAACCGCGTCCAGAAGTTTGTGGACTGCCGCACCAAGGACGTGGAGCGCCGCGAGCTGTATATCGTGGAGGGCGACTCCGCACTGGGCGCCTGCAAGCAGTCCCGTGACGCGGAGTTTCAGGGACTGATGCCCGTCCGGGGCAAGATCCTCAACTGCCTGAAGGCCGACTATCCCCGCATTTTCAAGAGCGACGTCATCACCGACCTCATGAAGGTGCTGGGCTGCGGCGTGGAGGTTTCCGGCAAGGCCGTGAAGGATCTGAACCAGTTCGACCTGAACAACCTCCGCTGGAGCAAGGTGGTTATCTGCACCGATGGCGATGTGGACGGCTTTCAGATCCGCACCCTGATCCTGACCATGATGTACCGTCTCTGCCCCACCCTGATCCGGGAGGGCAAGGTCTATATCGCGGAGACGCCCCTGTTCGAGATCACCTGCAAGGAGAAGTCCGGCGAAAAGACGTGGTTCGCCTACTCCGAGAAGGAGAAGGCGGATATCCTCAAGGAGCTGTCCGGAAAAAAGACCAACATCCAGCGCTCCAAGGGCCTTGGCGAGAACGACCCGGAGATGATGTGGATGACCACCATGAACCCAGAGACCCGCCGTCTCATCAAGGTGCTGCCTGACGACGCGGAAGAAACGGCCCGGGTCTTTGACCTGCTGCTGGGGGACAACCTCTCCGGCCGAAAAGAATATATCGCGGAAAACGGACACAAGTACATGGACATGATCGACGTAAGCTAAAGGCGCGTCGGGGCGTTAAGAAAACATGCCGGTGGCATGTTTTTAGCCCCGATCTCGGCGGCTATGCCGCCGTAGCATCCATCAATTTTGAAGGAACCATCTTGTACGCCTGCGCCGCTGCGCCTTGTCTTGACGCAAGATCCATCGCCTTTTGGCGTGTGCTTGCTCTGCACATTTCGTAGGGGCCGGCGTCCCCGACAGCCCGTCGCATTAACGCACCATTTCGTAGGGGCCGACGACTTTGTCGGCCCGCCACCCCGACACCGAAAGGCAGGTGACCCGCCACGGAAGAAACAAAACGCCGCGTTAGAAAAGCTGCGCTCATTATTGGCGGGACGCTTATCATTTTTATGGTAATCACAGCCTGGATCAGCGGGATCACCTCCCACTTTGACGAGAGCAATACATATGTTTATGAGGGAACGTTATCCTATGTTGACCGCTACTATACGCGCGAACTGCGGTGGGGTGGCTCTGTCTATTACAAACTGTGTTTTGCAGATGGGCAAAAGTTTGCCATCAATCCCAATGATGCAGTGGCTCTGATGGACGGTACAGTAAGACGTGAACTTGAATCGCTGCCTGAGGGGGAAAAGATAACAGTGATCGTTTCTCGCAGATATGGTGATGTTTGCGCCTTTTGGACGGACGAACGTGTGTTTATATCTTTGGATGACTGCAACGCACGGGCAAAGAAAAACAAACTTTATTTGTTCATACTTGATGCGTGTTTAGCCCTGATCTTTGTTCCAATGGCCGTGTTTTATGATTTCGATGCCTTCCGCCAACTGCGGATCAGCCGTGGCAAACAGCGGCGCAAGGCAAAACGAAAGCAACTGCGCAGCGAGCTGAAAAACCCCCGCAAAAAACCGTAGCGTGCCGTACCTGCACGCAGTCGCTGGCAACCTTTTTGTAGGGGCCGGCGTCCCCAACGGCCCTGACGATAACCGATCATTTCCCTGCGGGCGGACAGAGTCGTCCGCCCCTACACCAAATAATTACCGCCAATATAAGAAAGGACATTGCTCCTATGGCAAAGAAAAATCAACCGGAACGCACCGTTCACCGCAGCGCCGATCCCAATGTGATGGGCCTGCGCGGCGCGGTGATCCACCAGCCCATCACCGCCACGCTGGACGAAAACTATATGCCCTATGCCATGAGCGTCATCGTCTCCCGCGCCATCCCGGAGATCGACGGCTTCAAGCCCGCGCACCGGAAGCTCCTGTACACCATGTACAAGATGGGTCTTCTCACCGGCGGCCGCACCAAGTCCGCCAACATCGTGGGCCAGACCATGCGCCTGAATCCCCACGGCGACCAGGCCATCTATGAGACCATGGTGCGTCTGGCCAAGGGCAACGAGGCCCTGCTGCACCCCTTTGTGGACAGCAAGGGCAACTTTGGCAAGGTCTACTCCCGCGACATGGCCTACGCCGCCAGCCGCTATACCGAGGCAAAGCTCTCTCCCATCTGCGCTGAGCTGTTCCGCGATCTGGACTGCGACGCCGTGGACTTTGTGGATAACTACGACAACACCATGAAGGAGCCGTCCCTGCTGCCCACTACCTTCCCCAATGTGCTGGTGTCCGCCAATCAGGGCATCGCCGTGGGCATGGCGTCCCAGATCTGCGGCTTCAATCTGGGCGAGGTGTGCGACACCACCATCGCCTATCTGAAAAACCCCGATCACGACATCCCCTCTACCCTGCTGGCCCCGGACTTCCCCACCGGCGGACAGATCCTGTGCGACGGCGACGAGCTGCGGGAAATTTACCGCACCGGACGGGGCGGCGTGAAGGTCCGCAGCCGCTATCGCTACGACAAGAAGGAGAATTTGATCGAGGTCTACGAGATCCCCTACTCCACCTCCATCGAGGCCATTCTGGACAAGGTGGCGGAGCTGGTGAAGGCCGGCAAGGTGAAGGAGATCAACGACATGCGGGACGAGAGCGACCTGAGCGGCCTGAAGCTGGCCATCGACCTGAAGCGTGGCGTGGACCCCGATAAGCTGATGGCCAAGCTGTTCCGCCTGACCCCCCTGCAGGACACGGTAAGCTGCAACTTCAACATCCTCATTGCCGGACAGCCCCGTGTGCTGGGCGTGGGCGGCATTCTGGAGGAGTGGACGGCGTGGCGCACCGAGTGCGTCAAGCGCCGGGTGTACTTCATCCTGAAGAAGAAGCAGGACAAGCTGCACCTTTTGCAGGGCCTGAAGCGCATCCTGCTGGACATCGACAAGGCCATCGCCACCATCCGGGAGACCGAGGAGGAGGCGGAGGTCATCCCCAACCTGATGATCGCCTTCGGCATCGATCAGGTGCAGGCGGAGTATGTGGCGGAGATCAAGCTGCGCAACATCAACAAGGAGTACATCCTCAAGCGGGTGGCGGAGACCGAGACGCTGGCCGACGAGATCGCCGATCTGGAGGACACCCTGGCCCGGCCCCAGCGCATCCGCCGCATCATCATCGACGAGCTGACCGACGTGCGGAAGAAGTACGCCATCCCCCGCCATACCGAGATCGTCTACGGCCACGAACTGCCCGAGGAGCCGGAGGATGAACCCATCGACGACTATCCCGTCCACCTGTTCCTCAGCCGTCAGGGCTATTTCAAGAAGATCACGCCCCAGTCCCTGCGCATGTCCGGCGAGCAGAAGTACAAGGAGGGCGACGGCCCCGCCCAGTATTTCGAGGCCACCAACGCCGCCGAGCTGCTGTTCTTCACCGACCGCCAGCAGGTCTATAAGACCCGCGCCAGCGAGTTCAGCGAGACCAAGGCCTCGGCGCTGGGCGACTATCTGCCCGCCAGGCTGGGCATGGAGGACGGCGAGAACGTCATCTATCTGGCGCTGGCCGGGGATTACAGCGGCTTCATGCTGTTCTTCTTTGAAAACGGCAAGGCCGCCAAGGTGCCGCTGACCGCCTATGCCACCACCTCCAACCGCCGCCGCCTTACCGGCGCGTACAGCGATAAAGCGCCCCTGACCGCCATGCTGGCGCTGAAGGAGGACGCGGAGCTGGCCCTGTATACCAACGAGCCCCGGTGCCTGCTGATGCATACGGCGTCCCTGACCCCCAAGACCACCCGCGCCACACAGGGCGTGGCGGTCATGACCATCAAGCCCAAGTACCATCTGGAGCGGGTTGTCCCCGTGGCGGAGACGGGCATTACCAACCCGGCCCGCTACCGCACCCGCACCATCCCCGCCGCCGGCGCGCTGGTGAAGCCGGAGGACAGCGACGAAAAGCAGATCACGCTGCTGTAAACCATAAAAAACGTCTCAGCCCACTGGGCTGAGACGTTTTTTATGTTGTGGGTTCAGGCACCGAGACGGCACTCTTCAACGGGCGTGGACTGAAATCCAAGCACCTCGCCGTTGGAGGCGTCCACATAGCAGTCGTAATCCATCCACTCGCTGTGGATGATCACCTCGTACAGGTTATCGGAGAAGGATACGTCGGCGGACAGCACCTCGCGGTTGCGGAGGTTGCCATACAGCACGGCGGCGGCCACGGCCACCTGGGGGTCGATCACGTGGGAGGTCATATCGTTCATGTTGTTCATGGTAAAACTCCTTTCAAGCTCTGTTTGTTTTCCTGTTATGGGTATAGCATAACCGGAAACTTTAAGAAAAGTATGAAAGGAATTTAAATAAATTTTGAACGGAGAAAATTATTTGGGCAGCGTCAGGGTAAAGGTGCTGCCCTGACCGGGGGTGCTGTCCACCGTGGCCTGACCGCCGTGGAACAGGGTGATCTCCTGCACCATGGAGAGCCCCAGCCCGCTGCCGCCGTCCTCGCCCCGGGAGGGATCGGCCTGCCAGAACCGCTGCCAGATCTTGTCCTGATCCGCCTTGTCGATACCGATGCCGTCGTCGGCCACGGAGATGGCTGCGCCCCGGCCCTCGGGCCGCACGGTCACGGTGATGTGTCCGCCGGGCCTGCCGTACTTATAGGCGTTCTGCAGCAGGTTGTACAGGGCCCGCTGCATCAGGGACGGGTTGAAGGTGGCCTGCACCTCCGGCTGGATGTCGGTGGTCAGGGTGATGCCCCGGTCGTCGGCGGGCATGAACTCCTCGCAGCAGGCGGCGGCAAAGCTGCTGAGATCGGCCTTCTGCAGGGGATAGCGTGTGGTGCCCTGCTGCAGACGGGTCAGGCCCAGCAGCTCCTGCACCAGGTGGGACATGCGCTGGCCCTGCTCCTCGATGACGGCAATGGACTGGAGAAAGTCCTCCTTGGTCTCGCACTTGCGCCTGGCCCGGTCGCACTCCGCCAGGATGACGGTGATGGG
>USMI01000133.1 GCA_900555735.1 uncultured Eubacteriales bacterium
TTTCGGACGCCAACGCCATTACGCTGACATGGGACGGCAGTCAGTATGTGGGTACAGCCACCGATACCAATGGTGTGCTGTCGCAGTATTACTTCGACACCGACATCAGCGGTGTGAGCGTCAGCCGACGGCGAAATGTGCTGACCGTGACGGCCACAAAGGACGCCGCGGCGCAGCTGAACGGTTATATCAGCAGCGACTACGGCTACGCACTGGATGTGGAGGGCACGGAGTCCGTGCTGCTGGAGCCCAGCAATGGCAGCAATTATCAGGCTTGCGCCGCGCTGACCTCATTGCCCGACCCCGTGTGGGCGTACATTCATTTTAAGGTCAAAATTGTGGAGGAAAAGGGCAGCCTGACCATCAATAAGGTGGACGCGGAAACCGGCAAGGCACTGGCGGGCGTGACCTACCGGCTGTATGATAGCACAGGGAAAAAGGTGGCAGATGTTACTACCGGCGCGAACGGTAAGGCGGTGTTTGCTGATTTGCCGCAGGGCAAGTACAGCTATCAGGAGATCAGCGCGCCCAGCGGTTATGTAGTGGACAACACCAAGTATCAGATCACCATTACGGCCACAGTACTGAACATTACGCACAAGCGGACAAATGCGTTGGCAAAAGGCAGCATCACCGTCCGCAAGGTGGATGTAACGGGCAGCCCTCTTGCCGGTGCGGAGCTGATGCTGGAGACTTCCGCGGATGGGAAGACGTGGACGGAGGTGGGCAGAATTACCACCGACAGCACAGGCGTTGCCGAGTGGGAGAATCTTAAAATCGGCGCACAGTACCGTGTAACGGAAACCAAAGCCCCAGCAGGGTACACGCTGCTGACCGAGCCGCTGTTCACAGGAACGTTGGACAGCAATAACCGAGACATTACCATCACTGCCTGCAACAATGCAGGCTTCATCCTGCCCTTCACGGGCAGCAACAGTTTTATTGCACCCATTGTGTTTGCAGCACTCATGCTTTGCATGGGTGTTTATTTTTTCAAAAAATCTGATTTTATGGAGGAGACAGTCAAATGAAAAAGATCCATCGCGTAGTGGCCATGCTCATGGCCGCTATTATGGCTCTGGGCCTCATCACCACGGCATTTGCCGAGCCGACCATCGACACCAGCAAGATAGCATCCCTTTCCATCTACAAATACGACATCACCAAGGCCAGCAATGACGGCGCGTGGGACGCGGAGTCCTACGTTTCCACCGGCCTGCATGATAACGCCGTCGTGGATAAGCTGAGCAAATACGCCATTCAGGGCGTGGAGTTCATGTATCTGAAGGTGGCCAATGTTGCCATGAGCAACGAGGTCGTGGACGGTCAGCGTCAGGTGGGCGTGCTGTATGGCTTCGACAGTTCCGATCGCAGCACCACCGTGCTGTCGGCCATCGGCCTGACCGGCGCGGACGCTCACAAGACTGAGGGCGGCGTCAACTACTACACCAGCGATATGCTCAACAACAAGCTGGCCGCCGCACTGGCTGCCAATGCGACCACCGTGAAAAATGCCCTGGAAACGGCTGTGAAGAACGGCGGCGTAGCTATGTCCGAAACGGACGCCACCGGCCACACCTCCGCTTCCAACATGGAGCAGGGCCTGTACCTCGTCGTGGAGACTCGCGTCCCTGAAAACGTGACCTCCACCTGCAATCCCTTCTTCGTGTCTCTGCCCATGACCACCATCGACGGCACAGCATGGAACTACGATGTGACCGTTTACCCCAAGAACCAGACCGGAAATCCTGACCTCGAAAAGACCGTGCGTGAGGCCAAGAACTCCACCGGCAAGAATACCGGTACTCTGACCGACATCAAGGACGGTTACGCTCATACCGCTACCGCATCCGTGGGTGACACCGTGGACTACCAGATCATCAGCACCCTGCCCACGATTACCTCCAAGGCTTCTTCTCTGAGCGAGTACACCTATGCGGACACGCTGAGCAAGGGCATCAAGTACAACAAGAACGATGTGGTCATCGAGTTCTTTAAGGACGCTGGCTGCACCGACAAGATCACCACATGGGATGAAACCTCCGGCAAATTCGCCGTGGCCTATGATGACGCAGCCAACACCATGACCATTCGCATGACCGAATCCGGCCTGAGTGAGATCAATGAGGCGGCCACCGTGTATACCGACAGCGTGAAGCGCGGTTACAGCGATTGCACCATGCGGATCACCTACGCCGCCACCCTGACCGCCGATGCCAAGATGGGAGATACCGACAACCCCAATGAGGTCGTGCTGACGTGGCGCAGAACGAATAACACCTACTTTGATACCCTCAAGGACTGCTGCCATGTCTATACCTACGGTGTTGACGTACTCAAGCGGTTTTCTGATAACGGCGGAAATATGAAGAATGTCAAGTTCCGGCTGCATAACGATACAGACGACTGCTATATCATCGCAGACCTGAAGGATGGCATCTACTACGCCAAGGGTATCACCAGCAAAAAGTCTGATGCCACGACCTTTATCCCCAACAGCAGCGGTCACATCGTGGTCAAAGGGCTGGAGGACGATGCTTACAGCCTGACCGAAATTGCTACCGACAAGGGCTATGTGCTGCTGAAGGACGCGGTCAAGATCGTTATCAAGACCGCTGAGAGCGGCCAGTGCGAGAAGTGCGGTGCCAAACTGCTGACCGCCTCCGCCACCGTCAACGGCAAGGACGTTACCATGACCGACGGCAACGCCATTGTGCCGCTGACTGTGGTCAACAACCCCGGCTTCGACCTGCCAAAGACTGGTGGCTACGGCACGTGGATGTTCACTATTGGTGGTGTGGCACTGTTGGGCGCGGCGGCTTTCATCGTAATCCGCAGCCGTAAGCACAAGAACGAGCAGTGAAACGCTGGCTACTGGCGGCGGCTTGCGGTATTGCAGCGCTGGGGCTGATGCTTTATCCTCTGGCGGGAGAACTTCTGAGCGAAAGGTATCATTCGGACATAGAAACCACCTACGCCGCAGCTATCGCGGACACCGATGACGTCGAGTTGACTGCCCAGCGGGAAGCCGCGCAGCAGTACAACGCCATGCTGTCCGGCGCAGCCATTACCGAGGGAGGGACTTCTGCCCCTCCCTTGGCCTATGCCCAGCAGCTTACCGTGGGCGGTGTCATGTGCTACATCGGTATTCCCAAGATCGGCGTATATCTGCCAGTGCAGCACGGCACGGATGCGGACACGCTGGAGCGTGCCGTGGGTCATGTGGTAGGAACGTCCTTGCCGGTGGGCGGCAGCAGCACCCATGCGGTGCTGTCGGCACACAGCGGCATGGCGAGCTCCAAGCTGTTTTCGGACATTGACCAGCTTACAGAGGGCGATACATTTTACATCCATGTGCTGGGTGATACGCTGGCATACAGGGTAGACGCCATCAATACGGTATTACCCACGGACACACATCTGCTCCAAATTGAGGATGGCAAGGACTATGTAACGTTGGTGACCTGCACCCCGTTCGGGGTCAATACCCACCGATTGATAGTGCGAGGGTATCGTGTGCCGTATGTGCCGGAACAGGAAGCGACTGCCGCCGAAGAAAAGCCAGCGGAATCCTCGTGGACGCGACATTACCTTACCGGCCTGACCATCGGCCTTGGCGCGGCGGCTGTGGTTGGCGGTGCTTACTTTTTGGTAAGAAGGAGGATGTGCCATGCGTAAGACACCTTTTGTACTGGCGGTACTGTTGGCCGTGGCGGGCACCTGCGTCATGCTGTGGCCGGTGGTTACAGGGTACAGGCTGCAAGCCAACACGGATGAGGCCGTGCAGAGCTTCCTCGAAGAACGGAAGCCGGAGCAGCAATATCCCGAACTGCTGGCGGCTCTACAAGAGTATAACCGCCAGCTTTACGCAGAAAAGCAATCCCGTCTTATTGATCTGGAAGCCTGCGAAGAACCCGCCGCCGACTTGACTGCCTACGGCATCGAGGACGAGGTAATAGGCGTCTTGGAAATTCCCGCCATGGAGCTGACCATGCCGGTCTACTTGGGCGCGTCCGATGACCACCTTGCCGCAGGTGCGGCGGTGCTGGGTAATACCTCCGCGCCCATCGGCGGCGACAACACCAACTGCGTTATCGCCGGCCACCGGGGCTGGCGCGGTGCGGACTATTTCCGGCATATAGACCGCTTACATGTTGGCGATACCGTTACGCTGACAAATCTATGGGAAACGCTGACCTACACAGTGGCCGACATTCAGATCATCCAGCCCCATGAGGTAGAGAAAATCAAAATTCAACCGAACCGCGATCTGCTGACGCTGCTGACCTGCCACCCCTACGCCAGCGGCGGGCGGCAAAGGTATGTGGTATACTGTGAGAGGGCGTTGCCATGAAGAAGATACATCCCATTGTGTGGGCAATTCTCTGCCTTCCGGTTGTGTACTTCGCAATGGTGACCGCCAGCGTCTATATCCCCGGAGAGAATGTTTTTGCACTTTTGGGGCGTTTCAGCACTATGGTGAGGCGTCCCGACCTGCTGCGATGGACAGCGTATACGCCGCGATTTTTGCTGGTATTTCTGCTGCTCTACGGCGGCGGTGTTCTTTTATACTACGCTGATCATGAAAACCGCCGCCCCGGCGAGGAATACGGATCAGCCAAATGGGGCAATGCCCGCGAACTAAACAAGCGGTACGCAGACCGAGACGGGAAAAACGTTATCCTCACAAAGCGCGTTTCCATTGGGCTGGATGGCTACAAGCATCGGCGCAACCTCAATATCCTTGTGGTGGGCGGCAGCGGCTCCGGCAAGACGCGATTTTTCTGCAAACCCGGCATTATGAGCGTCAACTGCTCCTATCTGATCGTTGACCCGAAGGGCGAGATGCTTCGCAGTACCGGGTATCTACTTAAGGACGAGGGATACGACATTAAGGTATTTGACCTCATCCACCCCCGGCAATCGGACGGCTATAACCCCTTCACCTACATTCGGGACGACCCGGATGTGCTGAAGCTCATGGACAATCTGGTGAAAAACACCACACCGCCCAAGGGTGCATCCAACGATCCGTTTTGGGAAAAGGCGGAGATCGCGCTGGACTCTGCGCTGATGCTATATCTGCTCTATGAGGCACCTGTGGAGGAACAGAATTTTGAAATGCTGATGTTCATGCTGGAATGTGCGCGAGTCATGGAGGAGGACGAACAGTACCAAAGTCCACTGGATCTGCTGTTCCAAACTTTGGAGGAGCGCGACCCGTCACATATCGCCGTGCGGGAATATAAGGTTTACAAGCAGGCGGCGGGTGTTGTATGCTCTAAAAGACTTCTTAATCAAGCGGTTGGGAAGTCTCTTAGAA
>USMI01000134.1 GCA_900555735.1 uncultured Eubacteriales bacterium
TGGATAAGCGCCACGCAGCCGTCCTCGCCCAACTGCTCGGAGTCCAGCGACAGGTCGTACCCTGCGGCGTCCCGCCATTCCTCGCCGGTATAGTAGCGGTAATAGGCGGCGCGGCGCTTGTCCTCGGTGCGGACATACTTCGCCACCTCGCGGCCGCTCCATGCCAGAGAATAGGACGCCACACGGGCCAAACGGGCCTCCAGCGGCGCGTGGACAAACAGACGCAGCAGCCTGACATTGGGCTGATCCATCAGAAGATAGTTGGCGCACCGGCCCAGAATGATGCAGTCCTCCGTGGCGGCCAGCTCCTTGATGATCTTCGCCTGAAAGCTAAACAGGTTCCGGGTGGAGATGAAATCGTTGCTGTCCGGCGGCAGGATCTCTCCGGTATAGACCTTTTCCGCGGCGGAAAGCATCTCCTTCCAGCCGATGCGCTCATCCGCCGCACCGAAAAGACGCTCGTGGATGCCGCTGACCTCCGAGGCCTTTCGCAGCAGGTCACGGTCATAATAGGGGATATTCAGCTTCTCGGACAGCTTGCGGGTAATGTCGTGGCCGCCGCTGCCGGTCTCCCGGGCGACTGTAATGACAAAATGATCCATATATGTTCCTCCCTTACGCGCCCAGATAGGCTTTGCGGACCCGATCGTCCTCCGCCAGCTCCGACGCCGCGCCCTCCATGGAGATGGTGCCCGTCTCCAGCACATAGGCCCGGTCGCTGACGGCCAGTGTCATTTTGGCGTTCTGCTCCACCAGCAGAATGGTGATGCCGCTTTTATGCAGCTCCTCGATGATGGCAAAGATCTCCTTCACCAGCAGGGGACTCAGGCCCATGGAGGGCTCGTCCATCAGCACGATGCGGGGGTTGGTCATCAGCGCACGGCCAGTGGCCAGCATCTGCTGCTCGCCGCCGGAGAGGGTGCCCGCCAGCTGGCGGCGGCGCTCCTTCAGCCGGGGAAAGTGGCCGTAGACCCGCTCCATGTTCTCCGCCACACGCTTGGCATCCGAAATGGAATAGGCGCCCATTTTCAGGTTTTCCTCCACGGTCATCTGGGCAAACACATGACGGCCCTCCGGCACATGGGCCAGCCCCAGCCGGATGATGGAGTTGGCGGGGACAGACTGGAGGTCCGTGCCGTCCAGCGTGATGGAGCCGGAGGCGGAGCGCAGCAGTCCGGAGATGGCATGCAGCGTGGTGGTCTTGCCCGCGCCGTTGGCGCCGATCAGGGACACCAGCTCGCCGTCGCCTACCGTCAGGGAGATACCCTTGAGAGCGTGGATCGCGCCGTAAAATACATGCAGATCTTTGATTTCCAGCATATGTGTTCCCTCCCTTACTCGCCCAGATAGGCCGTGATGACCCGGGGATTGGCGGCGATCTCCTCCGGCAGGCCGGACGCGATGGTCTGGCCGTAGTCGATGACCTGTATCCGCTGGCATACGTTCATCACCAGCGACATATCGTGCTCGATCAGCAGAATGGCGATACCGAACCGGTCCCGGATGGTGTTGATGCAAGAAAGAAGCTCCGCTGTTTCCGTGGGGTTCATGCCGGCGGCAGGCTCGTCCAGCAGCAGGACCTTCATATTGGTGGCCAGAGCGCGGGCAATCTCCAGCTTGCGCTGCTGGCCGTAGGGCAGGCTGGCGGCGGCAACGTCCGCCTTGTTCCGCAGGCCGCAGATCTCCAGCAGCTCCAGCGCCTTTTCCGTGATCTCCCGCTCCGCCTTCCAGAACTTCGGCGTGCGGAACGTGGCGTCGAACAGGTTATAGTGGAGATCCTTGGTAAAGGCCACCTTCACGTTTTCGATCACCGTCATGTCTGTAAACAAGCGGATATTCTGAAAGGTTCGCGCGATACCGGCCTCTACGAACTGGTGGACTTTTTTTCCCGTTCAGGGGAACGCCGTTCAGCAGGACGGTGCCCTCCGTGGGGACGTACACGCCGGTGAGCAGGTTGAACACGGTGGTCTTGCCCGCGCCGTTGGGGCCGATGAGACCCACCAGCTCGCCGGAATAGATGGAGAGGTTAAAATCCTGCACAGCGTGCAGACCTCCGAAGGAAATGCCCAGATGCTTGGTCTCCAGCACCGGCGTTTTCGTTGTTTCAGACATGATGTCTGGCCTCCTTCTGTACGGATCTGCCCTCGAAGCGGGCAGCGCGCCACGCCCGGAGCTTGGCGGGCCACCGTGGAATATCGCACAGGGCGAATTCCCGGCTGCCCATGATGCCTCTGGGCCGGAACATGATGACGATGACCAGCGCGATGGAATATACCAGCATGGGATAGGTGAACACATTCTGTAAAAGCGCAGGCAGCGCGGCCACCCACGCGCCGTTTTTGATGGTGTAGTTCAGCAGGAACAGCACCACGGCGGCGACGACAGAGCCGGTCAGGGAGCCCATGCCGCCCACCACCACCATGACCACGATGAACACGGAGTTCAGAATGGAGCCGTTGGTGAAGGCAAAGGACGTGGTGGAAAGGGCCCCGTTGCAGCAGGCGTACAGCGCACCGGTGATCCCGGCGAAGAAGGCGGAGATGGTAAAGGTCAGCATCTTGTAGTAGCTGACATTGATGCCGGAAGCAGCGGCGGCGATCTCGTTATCCCGGATGGCACGGATGCTGCGGCCGTACTTGGAGCGGACGAACATGAACATGCAGGTCATGCAGAGGATGATGGCCAGCGCCGCCACCCACAGATAGCGCATCTTTTCATCGTTGGAAAAGCCCAGACCGGTGGCATACAGCGAGGAGGAGGCGGCGCCCTGAGTCAGGCCCTGCTGCCCGCAGAAGGGCAGGTTGTTGATGAGGTTGACGATAATCATGCCGAAGCCCAGCGTGATGATGGCCAGATAGTCGCCCTTCAGCCGCAGGGCCGGGATGCCCACCAGCAGGCCCAGCAGAGCAGCGGCGGCTCCGGCGGCCAGCACGCTCAAAAGCAGCACCAGCAGAAAGACGGGGCCGGATTTTTCCCCATAGACGCCCGCCCGCTGAAACGCCAGCGAGATCAGCGCCGCCGTATAGGCGCCGACGGCCATGAAGCCGCAGTGGCCCAGAGACAACTGCCCCAGAAAGCCCAGCACCAGATTCAGCGACGCCGCCATGATAATCAGGTAGCTGCACTGCCAGATGGACGGGGTGATTTTCAGCTTCATGGCGCTGCCGCCCAGCTGGCCCATCAGGGTCACGGCGGCAAACAGGATCACCAGCGCGATAAAGTTCACCAGATAACGCAGTTTCGTGTTTTTCATACTTTTCACCTACATTCTTTCCCAGAATACCGGCAGGCCGGATCATCAGCACCACAATGAGGATCAGATACACAAAGGTGTCCGACATGGAGGAATTGATATAGGTATTGGCGCCGGACTGGACAATGCCGATCAGCAGGCCGCCCAGCATGGCGCCGGGCAGGGAGCCGATACCGCCCAGCACTGCCGCCACAAAGGCGTAGATGCCCAGCGTCGCGCCCATGGTGGTGTACACCTTGGGATACTGGGCAATGTACATCAGGGCCGCCACGGCGGCAAGGCCCGCGCCGATGCCGAAGGTGGTCAGGATGGTGTGATTCACGTTGATGCCCATCAGCGTGGCGGCCTCCTTGTCCTCGGCCACGCACCGCATGGCGCAGCCCACCTTGGCCTTTTGGGTAAACAGGTACAGGGCCACCATGATAACGGCGGACACCGCCACGGTGATGATGGTGGCATGGCTGACGGACACGCCGCCGATGGTGAAGGTCTTGGCGAACAGGGTGTAGGGCACCTTGGGGTCCGGGCCGATGGCCGGGATGGCCTGTGCCAGATTCTCCAGCACAAAGCTCATGGCGATGGCGGTGATAAGACTGGCCAGGTTATTGACAAGCAAACCGCTTATCAAAATATTTGTCTTCGTAGCCTTGTGTATTTCGGACACATAAGGAGACAAATATCATGGCAAACGAACTATTCAGAACATCGGTCATGCTGCCTAACGGCAAGCGCAAATGGATTCGATCTAAGAGCAAGGAGGGGTTAGAGCAAAAGAAAAAAGAGGTCATGCTTCAGATTGGCACAGGGCTGGACGTCCTTGACAATTCCACCTTCGGAGAGTATGCAGAGGTCTGGTTCAACGTTTACAAAAAGCCTTACCTGCGGCAGAAGTCGTTGGAAGCTCTCAGGAACGCTCTGAACAACCACATTTACCCGTTTCTGCGGGACGTGCCTTTGAAGAAGGTATCACCCATGCAGATTCAGTTGATCGTGGCGTCGCTGGCTAAGAACAGCAAGAGCCTCAATGACAAGGTGATCCAGATTCTGCGAGGCGTGTTCAATGCCGCCGTAGATAACAACCTGATTGCCAAGTCGCCCGTACCCACGAAGATCAAGAGCAAAGGTGTTCGCACAAAAGAAAAGACCGCCCTGACTGCGGATCAGTCAAAGCGGCTTCTGGACGCGGTAAGCAGCACGCGGGCATATCTGTTCTGCTTGATTGCCCTTCAAACGGGGATGCGGCGTGGTGAAATCTGCGGCTTGATGTGGGAAGATATTGACCTCGACAAACAAATCATTCACGTTCGACACAACGCGGTAGCCGGGGAAGAATCGACCATCATAGACCTGCTCCAACTTCATGCCGTTGTCATAGACCACACCGTAGGGCGTGACAGCACCGTTTCCATTTTCGATGAGCTGACGAGCCGTTTTCTCACCGTCCAGCGCATCCAATTCCTCTGTCTTGGCACATCCTCCGTGCAGATTCATGTAGTGGTTCCGGCCAACAGCGGAGAGGTCAGAAAAATCTGTGATGACTGTAGCCTGTTGGCAACAGAAGGTCAGGTTGATCAGATCCTTCAGCTCGAAAAGCTCCAGCTTGTGTGCCATCGCCTGAAACTGCGCGGCTTCGCCGGTGTCGAAACCATCCAGCCGTTTGGCGAGGTAGTTCAGTTCCTCCACATTGCCGGTAAGCATCTCTGTGCGCTTGAGCACAGTGTAAAAGCTGTCGATTGCCTGTACCTTACAGTCGGTCTTGACCGCGTCGCCAATCTCCAGCGCCTCCAGCAGCTCCATACAGCGTGCGTACTGATCATGCGGAATAGGGAACGGGATGGTTGCCACGCCATATTCCGGGTGAGATGGGTTACTTAAAACTGCTCGAATCATTCTTTCGCCTCCGTCCTATTTCCTCCATATCTGTCCGCAAGCAAGTCCCGTCCCGATGCCAGTAGACAATGCCGTGGCGTGGGTAGGGACAGCCCTGGCATCGTTCATGCTCATTGCAGAATACCGGCTCCGGTGACCTCTGCTGATAGGGTGCTGGCTGCC
>USMI01000135.1 GCA_900555735.1 uncultured Eubacteriales bacterium
AGACCCGCACCACCCGCTGCCGACACACCTGCCCGTCAGGAGGGCGAGGGCGGCCAGCGCCGCCGCAGAAGCCGCGGTGGACGCCGCAGAAGCAGAAGCGGCGGCGGAACACCCCCGGCCAGTGAGGCATAAGAACCATGGGAAAGTTTAACGGCGTATTGATCGCCAGCGATTTTGACAACACACTGGTTTTCACGGAGAATGCCCTGAAGGGGCTGGAACCGATGCCGGAGCTTCTGCCGGAGAACCGTGAAGCCATCGAGTATTTCATGGCCGAGGGAGGTATCTTCTCCATTGCCACAGGCCGCGCCCTGCCCTCCTTCGAGAGCGTGCGGCACGGCCTGCCCATGAACGGGCCCACCATCCTGTTCAACGGCGCGGCCATCTATGATTTCCAGAAGAACGAATATCTCTATACGGCGTTCCTGCCGGACACGGTGCGGCCCCATATCATGCAGGTGCTGGATGCGTGGCCGGAGGCGGCGGTGGAGCTGTACCACGACGACAACGCCATCTTCGCCCTTCACGCCAACGAGCTGACGCTGGCGCACCTGCACCTGACCCATGAGGCCACCACCATGCTGGACAGCATCGATCAGGCGCCCTCGCCCATCAGCAAGGCGCTGTTCGAGATCGTGCCGGAGCATCTGGAGGCGCTGCGCCGCTATATCTGCGACCAGCCGTGGGCCTCTCAGTATGAGATCGTTCCCAGCAGCGCCTTTCTGCTGGAGCTGACCGCCAAGGGCGGCTGCAAGGGCGACATGGTGCGCCATCTGGCGCAGATGCTGCATATCCAGCCCCAGAACCTCTACTGCGTGGGCGACCACGCCAACGATATCGGTATGCTGATGGCCTCCGCCATCCCCTTCGCGCCGGAGAACGCTATCGAGTCCGTCCGTCAGGTGCCCAACATCCACATCCTGCCGGATGCCAGAAAAGGCACCATCGCCGCACTGATCCGTCAGCTGGACGCCCGGTATTGACCGGAGATCCGCACTTTTGGGAGCTATCATTTACATAATGTTTACTTGACCCCCGGCGGGAAAGGGCGTATGATAGTTTCCGGATGAATTTTGAACAATCAGGTGAGTATCCCATGAAACAGACGCAAACGACACCCACGCCCCCGAAGGACGATCCCCAGCGCATGTCGCTGTCGTCCCTGTGGAACCTGTGGGTCGACAATCTAAAGGAATGGCACTTCTATCTGGTGGAGGAACACGGCCACCGCCAGCGGGCGGACATCTCCGGCTGGATCGACAGGCTGCGCCTGCGCTGCCGCAGCTTCATGACCTCGCTGCGCCGCGACGTGCGGCACCAGAAGAACGCCAGCCGCCACCGTAAATTCCCGGAGTCGGATTACGGCATCGCCCAGTTCTGCCTCTATGTGGCGGGCAGCATCCCCCGTATGACCTCCGCCATCCATGAGCGCTTTACCCTGCGGCGCCGCCGTCATATCGACGCGGCCCACGCCTTCCAGAAGCAGGTGGACAAGATCAAGCTGAATCCCGTGGCCTTCCTCAGCGGCGCGCTGGTGGTGGTGGCGGTATGCGCCCTGCTGTCCCTGTATACCATCGGCACCACCGCTGTGTATGACGGCAAGGAGCTGGGCACCGTGTCCGGCATCCACACCGTCAGCGCCGTGGTCGACGACCTGCAGGACATCACCCGCGAAACGCTGGGCGACGCGGATTACACCGTGGACACCGCCAAGCTGGATACCTCCGTGGGCGTGGTCTCCCGCCAGTCGGTGGAGAGCAAGGAGGAATTTGCCGACACCCTGACCGATGAGCTGGGCATGGTGGAATACGCCTATGTGCTGTATATCGAGGGCGAGCCGGTGGCGGCCACCACCTTCCCCGACGCGCTGGACGAAATGCTGGATCAGCTGAAAAAGGGCTACGCCACCGCCAACACCGTGGACTCCTATTTCGTGGAGGATGTGGAGATCCGTCAGGAGTATGTGGACGCGTCCCTTGTGATGAATCTGGGCAATATCGCCGAGATCCTCAACGCCACCAAGGAGGGCGAGGTCACCTATACCGTGAAGGCCGGCGACAGCTACTATTACATTGCCGACCTGTACGGCATGTCGGTGAAGGATCTGCTGGCCGCCAACCCCGGCTACGATCCCAAGCTGCTGCGTGTAGGCGACGTGCTGACCATCTCCAACGCCGTGCCCTATCTGACCGTTGTGAACGTGGAGCGGCAGAATTACGTGCAGGATGTGCCCTATCAGATCGAGTATCAGGATGACGATTCCATGTATCAGGGCGACTATAAGGTGCTGTCCGCCGGCGTGTACGGCAAGGCCGACGTGACCGCCAACGTCACCTATATCAACGGCGAGGAAACCGACCGTCAGGTGGTGGCCTCCGTCACCCTCAGCGAGCCGGTCACCGAGACGCAGGCACGGGGCACCATCCCCCGTCCCACATGGTTCCCCACCGGCAGCTTCCGCTGGCCCTGCAACGGCACCATCACCTCCTACTTCGGCCGCCGCAATACCGGCATCCGCGGCGCCAGCACCTATCACGAGGCCATCGACATCGCCAACAGCTACGGCACGGCCATCTACGCTGCCGACGGCGGCACCGTGACCTATTCCGGCTGGAGGGGCGGCTACGGCTATCTGGTCATCATCGACCACGGCAACGGCTATCAGACCTATTACGGCCATAATAGCTCGCTGGTCGTCTCGGCGGGTGAGCACGTTTATAAGGGCCAGCAGATCGCCCGCATGGGCTCCACCGGTGTGTCCAGCGGCAACCACTGCCATTTCGGCATCCTGATCAACGGTACCTTCGTAAACCCGCTGAATTACCTGTAAACAAATTATTATCGGGAAAGAGGAGGAGTTTCCATGAAGCATTTTGTTTCCGCAGTGCTGGGCGCCGCCCTGTGCGCGGCACTGATGATCCCCGCCTGTGCCATTACGCCTGCGGCGACCGGCGATACCAGCAATATGCCGCTGATGATCGTGCTGGCGGCTGTGGCCGTCATCGCCATCGTGGTGGTGCTGATCGTGATGAACAAAAAGAAGAAGTAACCCCCAACAAAAAAGCCCTCCGGCCAGTAGCCGGAGGGCTTTTTGCTATGCAAAAACGTATAGCGGAATGAGAAATGTGTCCTCAGCGGAACATATGGTCGGCAAAGGCCGTCAGTCTCTCATCGATGCCGGGCAGCTTCACCGCCGCGCCGGCGTCGTTGGCCGTTTCCAGCATGCAGAACCGGGGCGGCAGCCGGAAGGCCTTGTTCATGCACAGGGCCGAGATCAGCTGCTGGGCCACGATGTCGCCGCCGGAGTAGCCGGACACGATGATGGCGTACAGCTCCTTGTCGTAGAAGGGCGTGGTGCGGAACAGGGCCGTCAGCCGGTTGATGCAGGCCGTCAGGTTGGCGGCCAGCGCGTCGTTGTAGTTGGGACACAGCCACAGCACGCCGTCGGCATGGCCGATGGCGGGATACACCTCGTCCACGATGACACCGCCGTAGAAGCACCGTCCCTCCTCACCGAAGTGCAGGCAGGCGCGGAACTCACAGCCGTTGCAGTCGGCCACCGTGCCGTTCCGCAGACTCACGACCTGCGCGTCCACCCGGCCCGCCAGCCGGGGCGCCATCCGCTCCCACAGGGCGATGGTGTTGGAGGTCTTGCGGTTGGAGGCGTGCAGCACCATCAGATTGGGGTGCTCCCTCACCGGCGCGGTGTCCGCCAGCAGCCGGTCCACCAGCTCGCGGGCGCAGGCGGTGTAGGCGCTGAGATAGTCCGTATGCCGCAGCATGGCCCGGATGTGGAAATTCTCCAGCGAGCCGGTGGCCTCCACCAGCGGCGCGCCCATGAAGGCACAGCCCGCCTGATTGGCGGCAAACACGATCTCGCGGGCGGCGGACTTGGTATAAAGCTCGCCGTCGCCGTCCACCAGCACCGCGCCGCGGCAGCCGTCGAAGAAATGGCCGTTCTGCCGGATGGCGGACAGCATGGCGTACCAGCCCAGATTCACGCCGCCGTGCAGCAGCGAAACGGCGAACAGCACCCGCTGCCCCGTCACCGGATGCAGTTCATCGGGGCGCTGTACCCTCACATGAGGACGGCCCTCCAGCGCGTGGGACAGCACCGCCGCAAGGCGGGGATTCTCCTCCATCTGCGGACAGATCACCAGCAAAGGCTCCATGTTGCCTGCCTCCTTTTCAAATAATGGCGCGGAGGATGTCCTGCGTCTCCGTCAGCCGGGCAAACAGAGCGTCCGGCAGCGGGATATCCTCCGTTTCCAGCCCCGTGAGGGTATAGCGGTTCTTCACACCCATAAAGATATCACCCAGACACACGCTGCCGTAGTGCCATTCGCCCCGCAGCGTCAGCAGTACGCTGATGGCCGCCGAGGACAGTGCCGGAGCCACATAGGGCTTGAAGCCCAGCTCCCGCATTTTCAGGTTAGCCGTCAATGCCAGCTCCGTCAGCTCACGGGACAGGGCGTCATCATAGTGCTCGATGGAGTTGGCGATCACCAGCCCGCTGCCGTGGGGGCCGAAGGCCCGTCCCTCCGTCAGGAAGGAGGCGAAGCGCTCCTCCTGCCCGGCGTAGTAGGCGGCCCGGGCGTTCATAACGCCAAGACCGTAGCCCTGCACCTGCTGGGGCAGCAGGCCCATGCCGTCATATACGCCGTTTTCGTCCCGGTTGGACGCCAGCAGCGCCGCCCGGGACAGGGGGTCCACCGGATCGGAGATCACGCAGAAGAGACCGCGGAACTGCGCTTCCCGCGCCTTGCGGGCGTACAGTTCCACCAGTCCCCGGTTGGCCTCGAACTGGGCCATCCGCACATCCTTCACGCCGCTGCCCACGGCGGGGATGCCCTTGGACGCCACGAACAGAAAGGCGTCGCAGTCGAAAAGCGTCTCCTGCGGCACGATCTCCACAGGGGGCATGGCGTCATACTGCCACGGCAGCGTCACCTGATTCAGCTCAAACTCCCAGCGCTTGGTGGCGGCCTCGTTGATGTCGCAGATGCCGATGGCGGACACCGTGTCGCCGCCCAGCAGCTTCAGCCCCATAGCGATGGTGCTGCCCACATCGCCGATGGCCAGAATGTGGACGCGCTTTTTGCCCGCCTTGGGCTGCCATGCCGCCATCTCCCGCCAGCGGGGATGGTCGAAGTTCACCGCCCGCAGGCCGCCGGACTGGGAGGGCTTGTTGACGATCTCCATGCTGTCCTTGGTGGGCAGGGTGGCCCCCAGGGTGGTGGAGCCGCCGCCGTCCAGGCCCACCACG
>USMI01000136.1 GCA_900555735.1 uncultured Eubacteriales bacterium
GGAATCCAAAATTGGATCCAAAGCCTTTTCTTTCTTCCATTGTTTTCTCTCCTTAATACTTAGTTACCGTCCATGGAAATACGGTATGGAAAGAGTTTACTATGCCGCCGGACGGCTGTAAATAAGGCAAAGCCTTTCTTAACACAGCCGTTGCGTGGGGGTATTTTTCCTTTATCCTCCCCTTATAAAAATTCCGTTATTTGTGAACAAAATCACAAAAAGACCCCCGTTTGGCACGGAGGTCTTTTGTCAAAAGTATGTATTTTGCGCCGGACGAAAACTGGAAATTCAGTCGCCCTCCCGCATGCGATAGCCCACGCCCACCTCGGTAAACAGATACTCGGGATGACTGGGATCCTTCTCGATCTTGCGGCGGATATTGGCCATGTTGACGCGAAGGATCTGGTTGTCGGTCTTGGCCTTGGGGCCCCACAGCTCGCGGATGATGAAGTCGTAGGTCAGCACCTTGCCGGCGTATTTGCCCAGCAGCGCCACGATCTTATACTCGTTGACGGTGAGCTTGGCGTTCTCGCCGTGCATCAGCACCTGATGCTTGTCATAGTCGATGGTCAAGTCGCCGGTGGTGAACTTGCCGGACTGGGCGATCTGGGGATCGGACAGGGTGGTGCGGGTATGGCGGATGGCCGTGCGGATGCGGGCCAGCAGCTCGGAGGTGCCGAAGGGCTTGGAGATATAGTCGTCGGCGCCGTAGTCCAGCGCCTCCACCTTGTCATGCTCATGGTGCCGGGCGGAAACCACCACCACCGGCAGGCTGGACCACTTGCGGACGGATTTCAGCACCTCGATGCCGTCCATATCCGGCAGACCCAGATCCAGAATGATCAGGTCGGGACAGTGTGAGGAGATCATGGTCAGTGCCTCCTCACCGCTGCGCACCACGATGGTGTCATAGCCGTTGGCCGTCAGGATCATGGAGATGAAATTGCTGATGCTCTGCTCATCCTCTACGATCAGTACCTTATCCTTAATCTTCATGGTCGTCCTCCTCCATAGGTAATTCTATCACAAACCGTGCCCCGCCGTGACGGGAGACGTTTTCGCCGCGAATGGTACCGTCATGGGCCTGCATCACCGTCTTGCACACGGACAGACCGATGCCCATGTTGCGCTTGCGGTCGCCCTGCTGGCTCTGGTGGGCGCTGCTGTCAAAGAGGTTGTTCAGCTTGTCGTGGGCAATGCCCACGCCGTTGTCCTCCACGGTGATGCGGGCCATATCGTCATGCCGCTCCAGTGTCACGTCGATCTCCGTGGCGCCCTCGCCATGGATGGCGGCGTTTTCCAGCAGGTTCAGCAGCACCTGCTCGATCAGCAGCTCGTCCATAGGCACCAGCAGCACCTCCTGGGGCAGATGGACATGCACCGGCAGCTGGTTGCCCCGCTTGGTGAACTTGGCCACCGCGCCCTCGATGACCTCCTCGGCCACCGCCAGCGTCTTGGTGACCTTGGTGTCGTCGCCCTGGGCGCCGATGCGGGTGATGGACAGCAGGTTCTCTACGATGCGGATCAGCCAGCGGGCGTCCTCGTTGGCGGCGGACACCAGCTGATGCCGCTGTTCCGCCGTCAGCATCTCCTCCTGCTCCATCAGCACGTCGGTGGCGCCCACAATGCCGGTCAGCGGCGTGCGGATGTCGTGGGACACCGCCCGCAGCAGGTTGGAGTGGATGCGCTCCCGCTCGGCCTCACGCTTCAGGATCTCTACCTGCTTGGCGCGGCTGGTCAGCATACCGGTGACCACCGAGATGAACATCATGACGATAAACGTCAGCGGGAAGCCCGCCAGCGTGAAGCTGATCTCCCAGTACGGCTCGGTGAACACATAGTCCACACACAGCACGCCGGTGACGGCGATGAGGATGCTGAACAGATACCCGTCCGTCAGCAGCGCCGTCAGGAACACGTCCAGAAAGAAGATCACCGCCACATAGCTGGTATCTCTGTGGGTATCCACCGACCGCAGCAGCAGACACAGCACCACCGTGACGAAAAACAGTGCGGCGGAAACGATAAAATCCTTTCCGGAATACAGCAGCGAGCTGTGAAATATCTTTTTCTTCTTCGTCCATTGTCCCGGCCACGGGATCTTCCATTTTTTCACGCGCACCCCTCCCCTGTGCCGGACTCCGTAATTATCTTGTATTGTATCATAGATTTCTGTTAATGTACCGTTAAAATATCGTTAAGAGAGGCCTTTTCTCCAATTTTTTACAGGGCCTTTATGGCCCTTCCGGCCGCGAAAAACCGGCCCCTGCCCACAGGCATGGCCGGTTTTGTCGAACCGTGTATCTTTATGGAGAAAACTCCCGATAAAAAGCAAATCGCCACGGCACCGATGTGTCGTGGTTCCTTCGTAAGTGGGGATCGTTACCGCTCGCTGGGCTGCCAATCGCAATCCGCGAAGATCATGTCGTCCAGATCACCCGTGATGAACTTGTTCAGCATCGTACATATCACGCTCCTTTCCTATCTTGATTTTACATTTGTATTATATGCGTTCTCCTCTCTTTTTGCAAGCTTCAATTTAGACGTATTTCATAATTTTATGTCGCTCGTTTTTGTCAATTTGCACAGTCCCTCTTGCGTTTTCACTTGAGACACATTATAATATAAAGTGGAATTTTAGGTTAACGCGGGGGTCGCGTATGAAAGAGTTTATTGCGGGACAATTTGATATTGCCGTCATCGGCGCGGGCCACGCCGGCATCGAGGCGGCGCTGGCCGCCGCCCGGCTGGGACTGGAAACGGTGTGCTTTACCATCAATCTGGACGCGGCGGGCAACATGCCCTGCAATCCGGCCATCGGCGGCACGGGAAAGGGCCATCTGGTGCGGGAGCTGGACGCTCTGGGCGGCGAGATGGCCAAGGCGGCGGACAGGGCCTGCATCCAGTACCGGATGCTGAACCGGGGCAAGGGCCCCGCCGTATGGTCCCTGCGGGCGCAGGCTGACCGCCGGGAGTATCAGAAGGTGATGAAGCACACGCTGGAGCGTCAGCCCCACCTGACGGTGCGGCAGGGTGAGGTGGTGGACATCCGGGCGGAGAACGGCCATGTGTCGCAGGTGGTGCTGCGGACAGGCGCGGTATTCAACGTGAAGGCCGCCGTCATCTGCTCCGGCACCTACCTCCACGGGCGCACCATCATCGGCGAGTGCATCGAAGAGAGCGGCCCTGACGGCATGCACGCCGCCACGGCGCTGACGGAAAAGCTTCTAGCGCTGGGACTGCCCCTGCGGCGGTTCAAGACCGGCACGCCGCCCCGGGTCAACGCCCGGACGGTGGACTTCAGCAAAATGGAGCTTCAGGAGGGTGACCCCTCTCCCCTGCCCTTCAGCTTTGAGACGAAGCATCCGCCGGAGAACCGGGCGGTGTGCTACCTCACCTATACCAATGAGGAAACCCACCGGATCATCCGGGAGAATCTGGATCGCAGCCCCATCTACAGCGGCGTCATTGAGGGCGTCGGCCCCCGGTACTGCCCGTCCATCGAGACGAAGGTGGTGCGCTTTGCCGACAAGCCCCGGCACCAGCTGTTTATCGAGCCTATGGGGCTGGACACGGAGGAGCTGTACATTCAGGGCTTCTCCTCCTCCCTGCCGGAGGAAATTCAAATTCAAATGCTGCACACCATCCCCGGACTGGAGCACGCGGTGATGACCCGCCCTGCCTACGCCATCGAGTATGACTGCATCGACCCGCTGGCACTGAAGCCCACGCTGGAGACAAAGGCGGTGGCGGGGCTGTACGGCGCGGGACAGTTCAACGGCTCCTCCGGCTATGAGGAGGCGGCAGTGCAGGGCTTTGTGGCGGGCGTCAACGCGGCGCTGACGCTGCTGGGCCGCGAACCGCTGGTGCTGAAGCGCAGCGAAAGCTACATCGGCACCCTCATCGACGATCTGGTGACGAAGGGCACCGAGGAGCCCTACCGCATGATGACCTCACGCTCGGAATATAGGCTGATACTCAGGCAGGACAATGCCGACGAGCGGCTTATGCCGACCGGTCACGAAATAGGGCTGCTCAGCGACGGCGAGTATGAAAGGTTTTTAAAGAGAAAAACGGAAAAGGAAAATGAAATAAAGCGGCTCGAAACGACATATCTCGCGCCGACCGAAAGCCTCAATGATTTTCTTTTAAGTGCCGGTACCGCGCCGCTTAAAAACGGTGCCAGTCTCGCCGATCTCATACGCCGTCCGGAAATAGGCTACGCAATGCTGGCACCGTTTGATAAGGACAGACCAGAGCTTGAAGCAGACGTTGCCGAAAAGGTCGAGATCGGGATAAAATATGCCGGATATATTGAAAAGCAGCTTGCGACGGTAAAGGAAATGACGCGGCTTGAAAGCAGAAAGATACCGGCTGACATAGACTATGACAGCATCGGGGGATTAAGGCTCGAGGCGGTCGAAAAGCTCAAAAAAATAATGCCGGAAAGTATAGGGCAGGCATCGAGAATATCGGGCGTCAGCCCTGCGGACATATCGGTCATGCTTATATATCTTGAACATAAAAACCGTAAAGGGAGCGAGGACAAATGAAAATTGCAGTTGTAAGCGGAGCGTCAAGCGGAATGGGCCGCGAGTTCGCCAAGGAGCTTGACAAAAGGGAACGGTTCGATGAAATATGGGTAATAGCAAGGCGGCGCGAACGCCTTGAGGAATTGGCAAAGGAACTGAGGTCAAAGGTAAGGGTGCTGCCGCTTGATCTGACAAACGGCGACTCCGTGAAAGAATACGAGGAGCTTTTGAAGTCCGAGTCGCCCGAGGTAGCTGTCCTTATAAACGCCAGCGGTTACGGAAAATTCGGCGCATTCTGCGATATGCCGCTTGACGAACAGCTCGGCATGGTCGATCTCAACGTAAAATCACTGGTAGCCATGACTTATGCGACGCTGCCGTTTATGAAAGAGGGCGGCAGGGTATTTCAGATAGACTCTCTGTCGGCATTCCAGCCGGTGCCGTATATAGGCGTTTACGGTGCGACTAAGGCATTTGTTCTGAGCTTTACCAGAGCGGTGAACGCCGAGATCAGGAGCAGGGGCATACGCATGATGGCGGTGTGTCCCGGCTGGGTTAAAACCGAATTCTTTGATCGTGCGGTGACAGATGACAGTGTTATAACCTACTATAACCGCTTTTACACCCCCGATCAGGTGGTAAAACGCGCGTTTCATGACATGGATAAGCACCGTGACGTGTCTATCTGCGGCGCCGCGGTCAGGAATCAGGTGTTCCTGAC
>USMI01000137.1 GCA_900555735.1 uncultured Eubacteriales bacterium
GAGCTGCTGGCCGCCGGTGCCAAGGCTGCCGTGGACGGTGCTGCCGCCACCGCCAACATCGTGGCCCGCATGGGCCGTGCCGGTGTGGTGGGCGAGCGCAGTCTGGGCCATCCCGATGCCGGTGCCTACGCGCTGGGCGTGATCTTCACCGAGGTCTCCCAGAAGCTCCGCTACGAATAAGACCGACGAAAAGGAGCCGTCATCATGGTTGAGAATCTTGTTGTGTTTTTCCCCTGCAGCGACATTGCCGCCACCAGCCGCTTTTATCAGGAGGTCTGCGGCCTGCCGAAGGTGCAGGAGCAGGCAGGCGGCAAGCTCCACATTTTCGACACCGGCTATGGATATCTGGGCTTTTGCCAGTACGATGATGGCCGCCCCATCCCCTCCGGTCCGCTTGGTATGTGCATCTCGCTCAACTGCGCCGACGAGGCGGACGTGGATGCCCACTATCAGCGCCTGCTGGAGAAGGGCGCGGACATCATCATGCCGCCCAGCTATCAGGAGAAGTTTCCGGTATACGCCTGCTTTGTGCGGGATCCTGATAACTATAAGGTCGAGTTCCAGCGTATCCTGCTGAAGGATCAGGAGTTGACCGGCGGCCGCCGCTGAATCGCTATCTTCGTCACCGAACGAAAAATTTCCACCTTTGCTGCCCGGCAGCAAAGGAGCCCCCTGCCGACTCGGCAGGGGGCTCCTTTTTCTGTCGTTTCAGATGGGCAGCTCGCCGTTCAGCAGCGAGTAATAGGAGGTCAATATCTGCAAAAAGCTCAGCGCGATATCCGACAGCGGCGCATCGGCCCGCTTGATCCAACCGATCTCGCCGGTGATAGAGCAGTCCTTTAGCTTGAAATATTTCAGATTCGGGTAATAATCCGTGTTCTGATAGGCGATGGCGTTGGTGGTGGAGATCCCTACCGCGTCGGTTTTGTCCAGCATGTCCACCATGGTGGCCCGCTCCGACACCACGATGCGGCGCAGCTGCTTGTCCAGCCCCAGCGTTTCCAGAATGGAGGCGTAAGGCTCGGATTCTGATTCATCGTAGATGACCATGGGGCAATCACCGATCTCATCCAATGAGATATCGGGCCGCGTTCTGCTGTAAAGTGGGCTTCCCGCGCCCACGATCACCGAGACCGGACTGGAGCACAGCCGGAAGTATTGCAGGCCCCGAATCTCCAGCCGCCGGCTGATCATCTTGTGATAGTGGCTATACATGCCGATGAGGCCGATCTCGCATACGCGCCGCTCCACCAGATCCAGCACCTGACTGCGCACGCCCTCCCGGACCTCCAGCTGCAAATTCCGGCTGGAGGCAAACAGCTGCGCAATGGCATGGTTCACATAGCGATAGTGCATGTGGGCGATGGAAAAGGTTTTCTGATCCAGCCGTGCCAAATTGGTGCCCAGCCGCTGCAATTCATGGAACTGCATCAGCAGCAGCCGCGCCGAATCGATAAAGGTGCGGCCCAGCGCCGTCAGTTCCACGCCCTTGTTGGTGCGAATAAAAATGGGATATCCCAGTTCGTGCTCCAGCTTCTTGATGGACAGCGACAAATTGGGCTGCGAGATGAACAAGTTCTCCGCCGCCAGACTGATGGAGCTAAGCTCCGCCACCTTCAGCGCCTGCTCAAGCTGTTCGATTTTCATGGCGCGCTCCTCCTTTACGGGAAAGATACATACAATCTTCTATCTATTATATATAAAAGACGATCGCAATGCAAGTGAATCATCGGGTTTACGGAAACAGCATGCCCGAGAGCATAAAAAATACGCCTGACCGCATGGTCAGGCGTATTTTTACAGGTACAATCTTACTCGCCCAGCTGATGCTCCACCAGCTCGCTCAGGGCGTCCACAGCGGCGGTCTCGTCGCTGCCGTCGGCGATCAGGGTGATGGTGGTGCCCTTCACGATGCCCAGACTCAGCACGCCCAGCAGGCTCTTGGCGTTGACGCGGCGCTCTTCCTTCTCTACCCAGATGCCGCTCTTGAACTCATTGGCCTTCTGGATAAAATAGGTGGCAGGTCTGGCGTGCAGGCCGACCTCATTGTTCACGGTAACTTCCTTCGTATACATTTGTCCGTTCTCCTTCACGTCAGTATCTCGGCCCAAATGCCGATACTCTCACTCTCGCTATTATATTATATCGGATCGCCGGGATAATGCAATAGCCATTCCCACAAAATATCAATGGTTCCCTGAAAAAAAGAGTGTGAAAACTGTCACATTCGACAAAAAGTGCTTATTTCAGCTCCACAACGGTGACACCGGCCTCGCCCTCGCCATAGCGGCCCAGCCGGAAGGACTTGACGGCCCGGTTCCGCTTCAGCATCTCGTGTACCGCCTTGCGCAGCGCGCCGGTGCCCTTGCCGTGGATGATGGTGACGGTGCCCAGCTTGGCCATCACCGCCGCGTCGATGTAGTTCTCCACCACGCTCTCGGCCTCCAGCGTCTCCATGCCCCGGATATCCAGCTCCGAGGCGGCGCGGGCTGCCAATTGGATTTGCGGCGACACGCTCTCCCGCTGGGCGGCGGCCGCCTGCTTTTTCCGCTTCTCGATCTCCTCGGCGGATTCCAGCAGCCGCACCTGTCCAGCCTTGACGGTCATCTTCATCTTGCCCGCCTGTAACAGCGTGGAGCCGTCGTCGTTGACGTTCAGCACCGTGGCGGCGGTTTTCACGCCTGCCAGCTCCACCAGATCGCCCACGGCGATGGGGCGGCTGGGCGCGGGGGCCTCCGCCTCCTCGTCCCGGCTGTGGAGCACGGCCTCCGCCTCCTTCAGGTCGTGGCGGATGGACGCCTTGGCATCGTTGATCTGCTGGAAGTTGGCGGCGCGTGTTTGCTGCTTCCGCAGCTCCTCAAGCTGGGCAAAGATCTCCTCCGTTTTCTGCTGGGCCTCCCGCACGATGCGCTTGGCCTCGGCCTCGCCCTTGGCACGGGCGTTCTCCTTGGCCTTCTCCATCTGCTCCCGGAACACGCGGGCCTTGCGGGCGTCCTCCTGTCGCTGCTGCCACAGGCGGTTGGCCTCGGTCTGGGCCTTTTCCAGCCGCTGGCGCTTCTCCTCCAGCTGGGCCAGCACGTCCTCGAACCGCAGGGACTCACTGTCCATCTGGGCCTTGGCGTCGGCAATGACGCTCTCGTCCAGACCCAGCCGCCGGGAGATGGCAAAGGCGTTGGACTTGCCGGGGATGCCCACCAGCAGCCGGTAGGTGGGCCGCAGGGTCTGCACGTCGAATTCACAGCTGGCGTTCTCCACCCCCGCCGTGGTCATGGCGAAGGTTTTCAGCTCGGCATAGTGGGTGGTGGCGGCGATCAGCGCGCCCTTTGACCGGGCGTGCTGGATGATGGCGATGGCCAGCGCCGCGCCCTCCACGGGGTCGGTGCCCGCGCCCAGCTCGTCGAACAGGATCAGGCTGTCGTCGTCCGCCTGCCGCAGGATTTCCACCGTGTTGGACATATGGGCGGAGAAAGTGGACAGGCTCTGCTCGATGGACTGCTCGTCGCCCACATCCGCCAGAATCCGGTCAAATACCCGCACCGTGGAGCCGCTGTCGGCGGGGATGTGCAGGCCGCACTGGGCCATCAGGCACAGAAGCCCCAGGGTTTTCAGCGTCACCGTCTTGCCGCCGGTGTTGGGGCCGGTGATCACCAGCGTGTCGTAGTCGCCGCCCAGCTCCACCGTCACCGGCACGGCCTTGGCCTGATCCAGCAGGGGGTGCCGCGCCCGCTTCAGGCTGATGGCGCCCTTGCGTACCACCTCCGGCCGGCTGGCATCCATGGTATAGCTCAGCTGGGCGCGGGCGAAGATCATGTCCAGAAGCACCAGCATGTCATAGTCCAGCAGGATGTACTCCATGGCGTCGGCGCACTGGGCGCTCAGCTCCCGCAGGATGCGCTCGATCTCCTTTTCCTCCCGGGCCTCCAGCTCCTTCAGCTCGTTGTTGGCCTGCACCACGCCCATGGGCTCCACGAACAGCGTGGCGCCGGAGGAGGAGATGTCGTGCACCAGACCCGGCAGACTGCCCTTGCACTCTGCTTTCACCGGCACCACGAACCGCCCGTCCCGCTGGGTGATAAGGGCCTCCTGCAAGACCTTGGCGTAGGAGGGGGAGGAGATGATCTTTTGCAGGATCTGCCGTCCCTTGCTGGCGGCGATGCGCATTTTCCGGCGGATGTCCGTTAGCTCGGCGCTGGCGGTGTCGGCGATGGTCTCCTCGTCCAGAATGGCCCCGTGAATGCGGTCCTCCAGATATTTATTGGTGTGCAGGGCGCTGAAAAAGCGATCGATGGCCGTGGTCTCGCCCTTGCGCTCCGCGTCGTATTCATAGACCCGCCGGGCCGCCGTCAGCAGCCCTGCGATGTTCAGCAGCTCCCGGGTGTTCAGCATGCCGCCCCGGTCGGCCCGGGCCAGCGGCTCGGACACGTCCTTCACCCCGGAAAAGCTGGGGGAGCCGTACAGCCCCAGCCGCTCCTTGGCGGCGTCGGTTTCGTCCAGCAGCCGCAGCACCTCCTGCCGGTCGGTGGCAGGCAGGATATGGCGGCTCTTTTCCCGGGCCGCCTCGCTGACGGCCTTGGCCGACAGCATCTCCAATACCGCCGGCAGCTCCAGCGTGCGTATGGATTTTTCAAATAATTCACTCATAGTTTTTATCCTTGATCAATACCTCTTTTGTTGGTAAACGTAATACTTGTGTGGTGGGGTTCTCAAGCCTCCCCTGTGTAAGGGCACCCCAGTGCGCACACTGGGGCGTGCACAGCTGAGGTGGCAATGCGAAGCGTTGACGGAGGGGTTGTCGTAGGGGCGACTCTCGCGGTCGCCCGAGGGAGGGTGTTTCGCGCTCCGGCGCGACCTACTTTTGCCCGTGGTGGCAAAAGTAAGCAAAAACACCACTTGAACCTGCGGTTTAAGAATCCGCGCACGCTATACTCTGGTTATATTTGATACTTTTTTCCGCGCGTTCGCAGAACATTGTGATCATTGTTGCGTATGAAGAATCGACTTTCCTCCTGCGCCGCTGCCGCTGATATTCTCAACGGTAGAACCAACAGCGTTGCTCGGCGTAGGCATCAGCGGCAGCGGCGCTGGTGCTGGGACGATTCGATGACGAAGCGAAAAAGAAAATCCTGTGTGAACGTGTGGTACGCAATTACAAGTTGGTGTAATGGCGTAGCGCGCAAGGAAGTGAAGAAACCATCGGTTTCTTCCGGCTCTTTTGCCCACTT
>USMI01000138.1 GCA_900555735.1 uncultured Eubacteriales bacterium
TGATCGACAAGGGCTTCACCTACTGCATCCCCCCCTTCATGATCCACGGCAACGTAGTGGAGGGCGTTATGAGCCAGACCGATATGGACGCCATGATGTATAAGATCGAGGGCGAGGATCTCTACCTGATCGGCACCAGCGAGCACTCCATGATTGGCAAGTTTATCGACCAGATCCTGCCCGAGGACAAGCTGCCCCAGACCCTGACCTCCTACTCACCCTGCTTCCGCAAGGAGAAGGGCGCCCACGGCATCGAGGAGCGTGGCGTGTACCGCATCCACCAGTTTGAAAAGCAGGAGATGATCGTGGTCTGCAAGCCCGAGGACTCCAAGGCGTGGTACGAGAAGATGTGGCGTTACAGCGTGGAGTTGTTCCGCTCTCTGGATATTCCCGTGCGGCAGCTGGAGTGCTGCTCCGGCGATCTGGCCGACCTGAAATGCAAGTCCTGCGATATCGAGGCGTGGTCGCCCCGCCAGCAGAAGTACTTCGAGGTGTGCTCCTGCTCCAATCTGGGCGACGCACAGGCCCGCCGCCTGAAGATCCGCTACAAGGACGAAAGCGGCAAGATGCAGCTGTGCCACACCCTGAACAACACCGTGGTGGCCCCGCCCCGCATGCTGATCGCCTTTTTGGAGAACAACCTGCAAGCCGACGGCAGCGTGGTGATTCCCGAGGTGTTGCGTCCCTACATGGGCGGCAAGGCCGTGCTGGTCCCCAAGCATTAACAATTTGTAATCGCATGCATATAACTCTTTGTATATAAGGAGTGTTACCTATGAAAAAGTTTATCGCGGAATTCAAGGAATTCGCCATGAAGGGCAACGTGGTGGACATGGCCATCGGCGTTGTCATCGGCGCTGCCTTCGGCAAGATCACCACCTCGCTGGTGAATGACGTCATCATGCCCCTCATCTCCCGCATTACCGGCGGCGTGGATTTCAGCGCGTGGAAATGGGTGCTGAAGGCCGCCGAGACCGCCGCCGACGGCACTGAGATCCCGGAGATCGCCGTCAACTACGGCAACTTCATTGCCGTGGTGCTGGACTTCCTCATCATCGCGCTGGTGCTGTTCATGGTGGTCAAGGCCATCAACAAGCTACGCAGCATCGGCAAGAAGCCGGAGGAGCCCGTCGAAGAGGAAGAGCCCGCTCCCACCAGTGAAGAGCTGCTGACGGAGATCCGCGACCTGCTGAAGGATAAGCAGTAATGGAGCAGACACTGCGCGAGGGTCTGGCGGCGCTGGGTCTCCCCTGCTCCGCCGTACCTCAGCTGCTGGATTTCTCCCGGCGGCTACTGGAAAAGAATCAGGTCATGAACCTGACCGCCATCACCGAGCCCAAGGACGTGGCCGCCCTGCACCTGCTGGACTGCGCCGCGCTGCTGACGCTGGCGGACTTCCGGGGGAAGTCGGTGGTGGACGTAGGCACCGGCGCGGGCTTCCCCGGCATGGTGCTGCGGATGCTGGAGCCGGACTTCGACCTGACGCTGCTGGACAGTCTGGGCAAACGCATCGACTGGCTGCGGCAGACCTGCGAGGAGATGGACCTTGCCCGTGTGGACTGCGTTCACGCCCGGGCCGAGGAGTTTGCAGCGGCGCACCGGCAGGCCTACGATATGGCTACCTCCCGCGCCGTGGCGGCGCTGCCGCTGCTGTGCGAGCTGGCGCTGCCGCTGGTGAAGGCGGGCGGCTGCTTTCTGGCCATGAAGTCCGTGGACAGCGACGCCGAGCTCGACAGTGCCCGGGGCGCCATCGGCCAGCTGGGCGGTAAAATCGAGGCCATCCGGGATTACACCATCCCCGGTACAGAGGTGACTCACCGCGTGGTGGTCATCCGCAAGGCGAAGGACACCCCGCCCCAGTTTCCCCGAAGCTGGGCGAGGATGAAGAAAGCGCCGCTGAAGTGAGGGGAGTTTCGCGCCCCGGCGCGACCTACTTTTGTCAACAGTGACAAAAGTAGGCAAAAGCACCGGAAGAAACCTCCGGTTTCTTCACTTCCGGGCGCGCTATGCTGTGTACAGGATTGTGACTGCGTGCCACACGTTTACGCAATGCTTCCGTTTTCGTTTTGATTAAAAGGATCGTCTCTACTCCTGCGCCGCTGCCGCTGATGCCTACACCGAACAACGCTGTTGCTTCTACCGTTGAGAACGTAAGCGGCAGCGACGCAAAAGGAAAGTCAATGCGTCATACGCAACGAAATCAACTATTCCCTGCAAACGCGTGGTAATAGGCCGCAAGTTTGCAACGCAAGATAGCGTGGCCGGAGCCACGAAACACCCCCTCGCGCTTGCAAGCGCGAAAACCTTGGCAAAAGTTAAAGCTTTTGCCGATCTTACGAAAGGAGAACCCCCATGGGCAAGATCATCGCCGTGGTGTCCGGCAAGGGCGGCACGGGCAAAACGTCCTTTACCGCCTGTGTGTCGCTGGCGCTGGCCGCCATGGGCCACACCACGCTGGCACTGGACTGCGACATCACCCTGCGGAACCTTGATCTGGCACTTGGCCTGTCTGACAGCGCCGTCATGGACTTCTCCGACGTGCTGGAGGGCCGCTGCACGCTGGCGGAGGCCGCCGTCTCCCACCGGAAGTACCCCACGCTCTCGCTGCTGGCCGCGCCGCTGGCTCCGGTAGGCACCCGCTTCTCCCTGAGCGCCATGCAGACGCTGGCGCAGACCATTCGCCGGCAATACGACTACTGCTTCATCGACGCGCCGGCGGGGCTGGGACAGGGCTTCCAGCTGGCCACCGCCGTGGCCGACAGCGTGGTGGTGGTCACCACCACCGACCCCGCCGCATTGCGGGATGCCCAGCGCACGGTTATGGAGCTGCGGCGCTTCCCCGCCGGACAGGTGCATCTGGTGGTGAACCGGGTGCAGAAGAAAATGCTCAAGGCCCTGCACAGCACCATCGACGACGCCATGGACACGGCGGGGCTTCCCCTGCTGGGCGTCATCCCGGAGGACAGCGACATCCCACTGGCGCTGAACCGGGGCATCCCGCTGCGGGACATCAATTACTACGCCCAGCGGGCCTATGAAAACATCGCCAAACGCATCACCGGACAGCGCGCGCCTCTGCTGCGGGCCCGGTGGTAAACGATACAAGATAAGGAGTAAACCGATATGAATATCGCCCTGATCGCACACGACAACCGTAAAGAGCTGATGGTCCAGTTCTGCACCGCTTACTGCGGTATTCTGGCCCAGCATACCCTGTGCGCCACCGCCAATACCGGCAAGCAGGTGCAGGAGGCTACCGGTCTGCCCGTACACCGCTTCCTGACCTTCGAGAACGGCGGCGGCCAGCAGATCGCGGCCCGCATCGCCTATAACGAGATCGACATGGTGCTGTGCTTCGACGATCCCAACAAGCGCACCACCCACGAGGACATTCTGTATATCGCCAAGCTGTGCGACAAGAACAACATCCCCTTCGCCAGCAACGTGGCCACCGCCGAAATGCTGGTGCTGGGTCTTGCCCGCGGCGATCTGGACTGGCGCGACATCGTCAATCCCAAGACCAAGCCCTTCACGGCGTAAAACCGGGGACTCCTTTCGGAGATTCCGTAGGGGCCGATGCCCACATTGGCCCGCCGTTTACCGGCAGGCTATCGTAAGTCGAGCGGGCCGATGTAGGCATCGGCCCCTGCAAAAACTCGTTTCCCCATCCCCCGCATCCCCCTACCCCACACCAAACAAGGAGAGAAAAAACATTGATACAGACTGCATTGAACTGGTTGTATGACAACCTCTATAACTACATGATCCCCGTCTGCGGCCTGTGCGTGCTGCGTGTGGTCGTCGCCTTTCTGGAGCTGTCCCACATGAAGCGTCTGCGGGACAAGAAGTTCGTGTTCCGCAAGGTCAGCGTCCAGTACCGGGACATCGGCGCGTTCACGGGCCTGTTCATCGGCAGCGTGCTGATCTGCCTGTTCCCTAAGCTGGGACTGCTGTTCGCCGTGGTGGCGGCGGGCCTGACGGTGCTAGGCTATCAGATCGGCAAGCACAAGGGCGCCGAGGCTGACCGTATCTGGCAGGAGGTAGTCAACGAGCTGTCCCGGAGCGAGGACGGTCACAAGATCAACGGCATCAGCGTCGAGAGCAACATCCACGGTCTCATCGACACGCTGGATGTGTTTGATAAGGAAGAAACGCCGGAGGAGCCCGCCGAAGCGGCAGCCGCCCCGGAGAGCGAAGAATAAAGAGAGGAAGATACCCCATGGAGAAAATGAAGCCCCGGACGCTATCCGGGTTTATGGAGCTGCTGCCCGCGCCCCAGCAGCAGATGGAGCGGATGATGGACATTCTCCGCAGGACCTATTCCCTGTACGGCTTCACCCCGCTGGATACCCCACTGATCGAGGCCAGCGAGGTGCTGCTGGCCAAGGGCGGCGGCGAAACCGAGAAGCAGATCTACCGCTTCACCAAGGGCGACGCCGACCTGTCATTGCGGTTCGACCTGACGGTACCGCTGGCCAAGTATGTGGCGCTGCACTACAACGAGCTGAGCTTCCCCTTCCGCCGCTATCAGATCGGCAAGGTCTATCGCGGCGAGCGTGCCCAGCGTGGCCGCTTCCGGGAGTTCTATCAGGCCGATATCGACGTGATCGGTGACGGCAAGCTGGACATCACCAACGAGGCGGAGATCCCCGCCATCATCTACCAGACCTTTACCGAGCTGGGATTGAAGCGGTTCCAGATCCGGGTCAACAACCGCCGCATCCTCAACGGCTTCTATGCCATGCAGGGTCTCACCGAGAAATCCGGCGACATCATGCGCACCGTGGACAAGCTGGACAAGATCGGCGCGGCGAAGGTGCGCACCCTTCTGATGGACGACGTGGGCCTGTCCGACGATCAGGCGGCGGAAATTCTGAAATTCATCGCCATCACCGGCGATAACGCGCAGGTCATCACCGCGCTGGAAGGCTACGCCGGCCGGAACGAGGTCTTTGACAAGGGTCTCGACCAGTTGAAGACCGTGGTGAAGTACCTCTCCTCCTTCGGCGTACCGGAGGAAAACTTCGCCGTTGACCTGACCATCGCCCGGGGTCTTGACTACTACACCGGCACGGTGTACGAGACTACCCTGCTGGATCATCCGGAGATCGGTTCCGTCTGCTCCGGCGGCCGCTACGACAATCTGGCGGAGTACTATACCGACAAGCAGCTGCCCGGCGTGGGCATCTCCATCGGCCTGACCCGGCTGTTCT
>USMI01000139.1 GCA_900555735.1 uncultured Eubacteriales bacterium
CCCGCAGGGCGTCCGGCACACCGGCCGCCGCCGCGAACTCATACAGCGTCCGGGCCTTGTCCCGTGCGGCGGGCCGCTGCTTCAAGCCGTCCGCCAGCGCCGACAGCGGCCCGCGCACCTTTTCCCGGATGCGGTTGATCTCCTCCAGCCGGACCGTGCGCTCCTCCGTCATGTCCAGTCCGTAGCCGTCGGGATTCAGCGTCCACGGCACGTCCCGCAGCCACATATTCCCCCGGATATCCCACCGGATCACATAGTTTTCCAACAGGTCGCACTCCGCCGCCGTCACGCCGGTCATGCCGGTTTTCAGATAGCGGAACATGTCCTCATACTCAAAGCCGCCGGTCACCGCGTCCACGGCGGACAGCAGCAGCGTCATCACCGGCTTTTCCAGAATGTCGCTGCGGCGGCTGATGTAGGCGGGGATGCCGTCACGCCGGAACACCGACTCCAGCAGCGGCCCGTAGCTATCCATGCTGCGGCTGGCCACGGCAATATCCCGATAGCGATAGCCCTGCGCCGCCAGCTGCCGGATCCGGGCGGAGACATACTCCACCTCGGTATAGGCGGTGGCCGCCTGATAGAGATCCACCGCGCCGGTCTCCTCCTCCCATACCGCGTCGCTGCCGAAGCAGTGGCGTTCCAGATGCCCCAGCGGACTGTCATCCTGCCGGGAGAGGTAGGCCAGACGGCACTCCACCCCCGCCTCATGGGCCATGCGCACCAGCCGCTCCTTCTGGGCGGCGGCATTCTGGAACAGCTGCCCGCTCCGGTCACCCAGCAGCGTCACCGTCACGCTGTGACACCGCCGCAGCGCCAGCGCCAGCACGCTCTCCTCTTGTTTGTTGAAGAAGGAAAAGCCATCCAGATACAGATCCTTCCCGTCCAGATAGTGGGACTGGGGCAGGCTGTCGTGGAGCTTCTGCACGCGGGATCGCACATCCGTCTCCCCGTTGCGCAGCCGCGCGTCGTAGGCGGCGAAGATCAGCGCCACATCCCGCAGCTTGTCGCCCATAGCGCCCTCCATGTCCGCCACATGGCGATACAGCATCTCCGGCGCGATCTGATAGGCATAAAATTCGTCGGCCAGCGTGGTCAGCTGGTGCAGGAACGCCGCCCGCTGCGAGGGCCGCCCGAACACCTTCAGGTTGCTGTGCAGCTCCTGTAAGCACCGCCGCATGGTCAGCAGCTTGCCGCCGTTGTCCAGCGTCACCTCCGCCAAACCGCCGGTCTCGCTCAGCACGCGGGTGGCAAGGCTCTGGAAGGTCAGCACCTCGGCATTGCGGCTGGCGGTGGGGCCACAGGCGCGGCACAGATCCAGCTCCGCCTCGTGGGTGGCGTGCTCCGGCACCAGCAGGAGCTGGGGACGGTTCTCCCGTTCCCGGCCCATGGCCTCCAGCACCCGCGCCGATTTGCCGCTTCCCGCGCGGCCGATCCAGATGGTCAGCATAGGTGTTTCTCCCTTCTCCTCATCTCTCATTTTCCGGCTGTCATGCCGTATTTTCTTTCCTTGGAAAGCGGCGTCACACATCAAATGCTGTCGTTTCCATTGTGTTCCCACACGCACCGTATCTTCATCCCCGCACCTCCGCAAGCACCGGTCTTTTGCTTTCATCTTATCACAGGATGAGCCGTAATACAAGAACAGCCGCGGCATGTTCTGCCGCGGCTGTTCTTGTATTATGAATATACCGGCCAAAAGGCCGCGCTTTCCGTCCCTGTTACTTCCACAAGCTGCACAGCAGATCGGTGTAGGCGCTGGGATCGTCGATGGGCAGACCGGCGATCAGGCACGCCTGATTATACAGGATCTGGGCGTACTTCTTGGCCTTCTCCGGCTCCACGATGCGGGCCGTCTCGAAGGCCAGAAACGCGGGATGGTCCACGTTGACCTCAAGGATGCGCTTGGCCTTCATGTTCAGGTCGGGCTGTACGGCGGTGAAGTACTTCTCCATCTCGAAGGTGATGCCCTCGCCGCTGGACAGGCACACCGGGTGGGTCTTGAGCTTGGTACTGGCCTTGACCTCCGTCACCTTGTCGCCCAGCGCCTCCTTGATGAAGGTGAAGGCCTCCTTGTAGTGCTCGGTCTCGTCGGGCTTCTTCTCGTCGTCCAGCTCCAGCTCGCCGTCCACCACGCTGCGGAAGGGCTTGTCCCGGTACTTGCCGAACATGTCGGGGATGAAGCCGTCGGTGTTGTCGGTGAAGTACAGCATCTCATAGTCGTGCTCCTTCACCAGCTCCGTCTGGGGCAGATGGTCGATGGCGTCCACACTCTCGCCGGTGGCGTAGTAGATGAACTTCTGATCCTCCGGCATGCGGTCCACATACTCGTCCAGCGTCACCAGCTTCTTCTCCTTGGAGGAGTAGAACAGCAGCAGATCCTGCACCTTTTCCTTGTTGGCGCCGTAGTTATCCAGAGCGCACAGCTTCAGCTGGCGGCCATAGCTGCGGTAGATGGTCTCATAGCTCTCCCGCTCGTCCTTCAGCATCCGCAGCAGCTCCGCCTTGATCTTCTTCTCCAGATTGGAGGCGATGACCTTCAGCTGGCGGTCATGCTGCAAAAGCTCGCGGGAGATGTTCAGGCTCAGGTCGGGGGAATCCACCACGCCCCGGACGAAGTTGAAGTACTCCGGCAGCAGGTCGGCGCAGTGGTCCATAATCATGACGCCGGAGCTATACAGCTGCAGACCGGGCTTGAAATCCTCGGTAAAGTACTGGTTGGGCATGCGGGAGGGGATGAACAGCAGGGCCTTATAGGTCACCGCACCCTCCACCGAGGCGGTGATCACCGACTGGGGCGGGGCCATTTCACCGAAGCGCTCCTGATAGAACTTGTCGTATTCCTCCTTGGTGACCTCGCTCTTCTTCCGCTGCCACAGGGGCACCATAGAGTTGAGGGTCTCATAGACGAACTCCTCCTCATACTCCGGCTTATCCTCAGGGCATCCCTCCTTCAGCTTGGGATGTGGCATCAGCATGCGGATGGGGAAGCGGATATAGTCGCTGTATTTCTTCACCAGCTTATAGAGGGGATACTCCCGCAGGTACTGGCTGTATTCGTCCTTCTCCTCCTCGCTGTCAGGCTTGATGTGCATGATGATATCGGTGCCCACGGCGTCCTTCTCGCAGGGCTCGATGGTATAGCCGTCCACGCCGGTGGACTGCCAGCGGTACGCCTGATCGCAGCCGTACTTCTTCGTGATGACGGTGATCTCGTCAGCCACCATGAAAGCGGAGTAGAAGCCCACGCCGAACTGGCCGATGATATCGGTATCGGTGGTCTCCTTGCCCTCCAGCTCGCCCTTGAACTGGAGACTGCCGCTGTTGGCGATGACGCCCAGATTGTTTTCCAGATCGCTCTCGTCCATGCCGATGCCGTTGTCGCTGACGGTCAGGGTACGGTTCTCCTTGTCGATGGTCAGGGTGATCTGAAAGTCCTCCCGCTTCAGGCCCACCTTGTCGTCGGTCAGGCTGATGTAGCACAGCTTGTCGATGGCGTCGGAGGCGTTGGAGATGATCTCGCGGAGGAAGATCTCCTTATGGGTATAGATGGAGTTGATCATCATGTCCAGCAGACGCTTGGACTCGGCTTTGAATTCTTTCTTGCTCATGGTTTTGTCCTTTCTATGGGGATGGGAGGCGCGGCAGCGCCTCCCTTGGATATATGCGATTATGCTTCCCCGTCCTTTTTCTTCTCGTTGGCGCGGGTGATGACCCAGCCCACAGCGGTCAGGGCGGTCATGGTGCCGTAAATGACGGCCAGCGCCTTGCCCAGCGCGGACAGCCCCGGCAGCACCTTTCCGGCAGCCTTGGCGGCCTTTTCTCCCACGTTGGCGATGGTTCTCGCGGTTTTCATATTGGGCATGGCGCACCTCACTTATGGGCCTTGTACCAGTCCACCACAGGAGCCAGCGCCTCGGCGCTGACAGCGGAGGCGCCCTTCTTGGCCATGTCGTAGGTCAGCTGCTGGGCCTCGTTCAAAGGCTTCTTCTCCTCCAGATTCTTGAGGATATCCCTGCACTTGACCTTCATGATCCACTTGAAGGGGCCGTGGAGCTTCTTGATATCGAAGCCGCCCTGCAAGGCGAAGCAGTCCACCTCCTTGCCGAAGTCCCGCAGCAGCTGATCGTGGAGCGCATCGGCGGCAGCCTTGCTGCCGGGGCCCATGCCCACGCGCACCATAGCGCGGACATCGAAGAACTTCATGGCCTTCCGTGCGCCCACGCACTTGTCCGCCATGACCCAGCCCAGATAGATGACCTGCTGGTCGGGCTGGGGATTGTGCATCTGGGAAATGTCGTTGACCGGCAGGCCGGTGGCCTGACCCAGCATTTTGGCGTACTGGGCGGTATAGCCGGAGTTGGACGCATATACGATAGCAGAGATCATAGCATTTCCTCCCTTGTTTCGGTTATTATTCTTATTCTATTGTACCACTTTTGTCAACACCCGTGTCAGCGCATAAAGCGGTCGATGGCGGCGTTGAGACTTTCGATGGCGGCGTTGTCGCCGTCCTCCACTGCGTCCACGATGCAGTGGGCGATGTGATCCTTCAGGATCACGCGGCCGGTGGAGTTCAGCGCCGAGATCACGGCGGACAGCTGCACCAGCACCTCAGAGCAGTCCTCGCCCCGCTCCACCATGCGGCGCACCGCGTCCAGATGGCCCTGCGCCCGGCTGAGACGGTTCAGCACTGCCTTGGTATGGGCGTGGGAATGGGTGTGGCCATGGGACGTGCCGTCGCCGTGGGTGTGTGTCGTGCCGTCGGCATGGGTATGGGTGGTGCCGTCTGCGTGGATGTGAACGTGTTCGGACATGGGGTATCGCTCCTTCACGGTGATTTGGAAAAAGGCCGCCGCAGTTGCGCCGCGGCAGCCTTATTCCTATGATACATCAATCTCTCCGATTTGACAAGTGCTTACGCCTTGGCCATACCCTTCTGGCGGGCATATTCGGCAGCGCCCAGTGCGCCCATCAGCTGGGGATCGGTCTTGAGGTCGATGACCTTCAGCTTCAGCACATGCTCGATGGCCTGCTTCAGGCCCGCATTCTTGGCGCAGCCGCCGGTCAGGGTGATGCTGTCGGTAGCGCCGGCCTTCTTGCTCATGACGAAGCAGCGCTTGGCCACGGCCATCTGGATAC
>USMI01000140.1 GCA_900555735.1 uncultured Eubacteriales bacterium
ATACCATCTATGTGAGAAAAAGCCCAGCTGTTGCTGGACTTTTTCGACAGACTGAAGGGCGCTGCCATTGGCAGCGCCCTTCCCTGCTCACATAATTATGTGGACAAAATGTGGACAAATCGCTATTTTCAGGCCTTCAGCCCCTCGGCAACCGCCACGGCGACGGCAACGGTAGCGCCCACCATGGGGTTGTTGCCCATGCCGAGGAAACCCATCATCTCCACATGGGCGGGGACAGAACTGGAGCCGGCGAACTGGGCGTCGGAGTGCATACGGCCCATGGTGTCGGTCATACCATAGCTGGCGGGGCCGGCGGCCATGTTGTCGGGATGCAGCGTGCGGCCGGTACCGCCGCCGGAAGCCACGGAGAAGTACTTCTTGCCCTGCTCGATGCATTCCTTCTTATAGGTGCCTGCAACAGGATGCTGAAAGCGGGTGGGGTTGGTGGAGTTGCCGGTGATGGACACATCCACGCCCTCATGATGCATGATGGCCACGCCCTCGCGGACGTCATCAGCGCCGTAGCAGCGGACGTCGGCACGCTCGGTCTCGGAATAGCGGATCTCGCGGACGATGTTCAGCTTGCCGGTGTAGTAGTCAAACTGGGTCTGCACATAGGTGAAGCCGTTGATGCGGCTGATGATCTGGGCGGCGTCCTTGCCAAGGCCGTTCAGGATGACGCGCAGGGGCTGCTTGCGGGCCTTGTTGGCGTTCTTCACGATGCCGATGGCGCCCTCGGCGGCGGCGAAGGACTCGTGGCCGGCCAGAAAGGCGAAGCACTTGGACTCGTCGCTCAGCAGCATGGCGCCCAGATTGCCGTGGCCCAGACCCACCTTGCGATCCTCGGCCACGGAGCCGTCGATGCAGAAGGACTGGAGGCCCACGCCGATCATCTTGGCAGCCTCGGCGGCGGTCTTGACGCCGGACTTGATGGCGATGGCCGCGCCCACGGTGTACGCCCAGCAGGCGTTCTCGAAGCAGATGGGCTGGATGCCCTTCACGATCTCATAGGGATCAAAGCCCTTGGCCTTGCAGATCTCGCGGCACTCCTCCACGGAGCCGATGCCGTACTGGGCGAGGACGCCGTTGATCTTGTCGATTCTTCTCTCGTAACTTTCAAACAGAGCCATGATTTCGTCCTCCTTCCTTATTCGTGACGGGGGTCAATGTACTTGACCGCGCTGTCCCACTGACCATAATGGCCGGTGGCCTTCTTCAATGCCTCGTTGGCGTCGTCGCCCTTCTTGATGAAGTCCATCATCTTGCCAAGGCTGATAAACTCATAGCCGATGATCTCATCGTCCTTGTTCAGCGCCAGCTTGCTGCAATAGCCCTCGGCCATCTCCAGATAGCGGGGACCCTTCTCCTTGGTGGCGAACATAGTGCCCACCTGAGAGCGCAGGCCCTTGCCCAGATCCTCCAGAGAAGCGCCCACGGACAGGCCGTCCTCGGAGAACGCAGACTGGGTGCGGCCATAGACGATCTGCAGAAACAGCTCGCGCATGGCGGTGTTGATGGCGTCGCACACCAGATCGGTATTCAGTGCCTCCAGAATGGTCTTGCCGATCAGGATCTCGGAGGCCATGGCGGCGGAATGGGTCATGCCGGAGCAGCCGATGGTCTCCACCAGTGCCTCCTCGATGACGCCGTTCTTCACATTCAGGGTCAGCTTGCAGGCACCCTGCTGGGGTGCGCACCAGCCGATGCCATGAGTAAAACCGGAGATGTCGCTGATCTCCTTGGCCTGCACCCACTTGCCCTCTTCGGGAATGGGAGCCGGGCCGTGATAAGCGCCCTTGGCTACGGGGCACATATGCTGAACCTCAGTCGTATAGATCATAATGACGATGTTCCTTTCTTTGTTTTGAAATGATCGCCGGGATCCCCCGGAGGTGTCCTGATTTTTATTATAGCAGACTTAAAAAGTTTTTGCAAGAAACATTCCAAACATTTGGTGCTTATTTTGCCGCCACAAAGCCCACCTTACGCTGCACCTTGCTGAGCGTCTTCTGCGCCAGACGGCGGGCACGCTCCGCGCCCTCCTGATAGACGCTCTCCAGATAGGCCTTGTCGTCCATGATGCGCTGGCTCTCCTCCCGGATGGGACGCAGCAGCTCCACCACGGCCTCGCCCACGGCGGGCTTGAACACGCCGTAGCCCTGACCGGCAAACTCCGCCTCGGCTTCCTGCAGCGTCTTGCCGGTGGCGGCGCAGTAGATGGTCAGCAGATTGGAAATACCGGCCTTGTTTTCCTTGTCGTACTTCACGGCAGTCTCGCAGTCGGTGACGGCCCGCTTGAACTTCTTCATGATGACCTCAGGGGCGTCCATCAGGTTCACGCAGCCGTCCGGCAGGGACTTGCTCATCTTGGTGGTGGGATCATCCAGCGACATGAGCCGTGCGCCTACCTTGGGAATGAAGGCCTCCGGCAGCACGAAGGTATCGCTGTACACGCTGTTGAAGCGCTGGGCGATATCGCGGGTCAGCTCCACATGCTGGCGCTGATCCTCGCCCACCGGCACCAGATCCGCCTGATACAGCAGGATGTCGGCGGCCATCAGCACGGGATAGGTAAACAGGCCCGCCGTGATGTTGTCTGCGTGCTGGGCGGACTTGGCCTTGAACTGGGTCATGCGGCTCAGCTCACCGAACTGGGTGTAGCAGCCCAGAATCCAGCTCAGCTCCGCGTGCTGGGGAACGTGGCTCTGGATGAACATGATGTTCTTCTGAGGATCCAGACCGCAGGCGATATACTGGGCCAGCTGATTAACGCTGCGCTTACGCAGCGTGGCGGGATCCTGCCGCACAGTGATGGCGTGCATGTCCACGATGCAGTACAGGCAGTCGTACTCGTCCTGTAAGTCCACCCAATTCTTGATGGCCCCCATATAGGAGCCCAGCGTCAGCTCGCCGGAGGGCTGGATGCCGCTGAAAATTCTTTTTTTCGTATCAGCCATTTTTTACCTCACCTTATTTTACGGACACATATCCGCGTTTTTCTTCTCGTGTTCCTTATCCTACCACGTTTTGTGCAAAAAATCAATGGAATCCCATGATCGTCATTGACTTTTCCCCGGAAACCCATATAATGTATAAGTAATTTGTCAAAATGCCGGAGGTAATTGATATGGCGATGGATATGAACTATTTTACCCAGATGGAGGAAAAAATTCCCCACGGAAAGGTGCGTACCCGTTTCGCGCCGTCTCCCACCGGCTATATGCATGTGGGCAACCTGCGCACGGCGCTGTATACATGGCTGATTGCCCGTAATCACGGCGGCACCTTCATCCTGCGGATCGAGGATACCGATCAGGGCCGTCTGGTGGAGGGCGCTACCGATGTGATCTACCGCACCATGGCCGAGTGCGGCCTGAATCACGATGAGGGCCCCGATGTGGGTGGTCCCGTGGCCCCCTATATCCAGTCCCAGCGCCGGGACACCTATGGCCATTACGCCCGCCTGCTGGTGGAAAAGGGCGGCGCGTACTACTGCTTCTGCGAAAAAGCGGAATCCGAGGAGGATTCCGGCGAGTTTGACCGCGCCGCTGATCCCTGCCGCGATATGCCGCTGGAGGAGGCCCTGAAGCGTGTGGAGGCGGGCGAGCCTTACGTCATCCGCCAGAAGATCCCCGCCGAGGGTACTACCACCTTCCATGACGCTATCTTCGGCGACATCACCGTGGAGAACAGCACGCTGGACGATCAGGTGCTGCTGAAACGGGACGGCCTGCCTACCTACAACTTCGCCAACGTCATCGACGACCACCTGATGGGCATTACCCATGTGGTGCGTGGCAGCGAATACCTGTCCTCCGCCCCCAAGTACGATCTGCTGTACCACGCCTTCGGCTGGGAGGTGCCCACCTATGTCCACTGTTCCCCCGTCATGCGGGACGCCCAAAACAAGATGTCCAAGCGCCACGGCGACCCCAGCTATGAGGATCTGAAAGCACAGGGCTATTTGACCGAAGCCATCCTGAACTATGTGGCGCTGCTGGGCTGGTCCCCCAAGGGTGAGTACGCCGAGCAGGAGATTTTCTCTCTGGATGAGCTGACCAAGGTCTTTGACATGACCGGCATCTCCAAGTCCCCTGCCATCTTCGATATCGCCAAGCTGGATCACTTCAATGCCGTGTATCTGCGTGCCATGGAGCCGGCCGCCTTTGTCAAGGTTGCGGAGCCCTACATTCGCCAGAGCGTCAAGGGCGATTTCGACATCGCCGCTATCGCCGGGCTTTTACAGGCTCGCTGCGAGAAGCTGACGGAGATCCCCGAAAAGGTGGACTTCTTCGACGCCTGCCCCGAGTACGGCATCGACTTCTTTACCAACAAGAAATCCAAGACCAACCCGGAGGTCTGCAAGGCCATGCTGGAGGCTGCCATCCCCATGCTGGAGCAGCTACCCGACTGGACGACCGACACTATTCACGACAGTCTGATCGCATTGGCGGAGCAGCTGGGCGTGAAGAACGCCACCCTCATGTGGCCGGTGCGCATTGCCGCCGCCGGTAAGCTGGTGACCCCCGGCGGCGCGGTGGAGATCTGCCAGATTCTGGGCCGGGACGAGACGCTGCGCCGCCTGAAGGCCGGTCTTGCCAAGCTGGGTTGACCCCTATGGAATGGCTGAAAAAACAGCACCGCGCCCTGTGGCGGTTTTACCGCGAGACCTTCGGAGAAGCGCTGCTGATGACAACCGCCGCGTTTCTTATCATCTGCCTGCTGGGCTTTGGTGTGAGCCTGCTCAACAAAAGCATCCCGGAATTTGTGGTGGCCTACTTCTCCCAGATGGTGCAGGACGGCAATATCGTCACCGACGACGGCACCATTCATTTCTGGGCGCTGCTGGGCAATAATCTGCGGGCTTCCGTCATCAGCGTCCTGTACGGCTTTATTCCCTTTCTCTATCTGACGGCGCTGTCGGTGGGTATGAACGCCCTGATCCTCGGCGTGCTGGCAGCCTACTACGTCAACAGCGGCACCTCCCTGCTGATCTACTTTGCCGGTATCCTGCCCCACGGCGTTTTTGAGCTGTCGGCGCTGCTGCTGGCTTTTGCGCTGGGACTGCTGCTGTGCCGCAGGATCACCCAATACGTCCGCAAGAACACCAAGGGCATGATGAAGC
>USMI01000141.1 GCA_900555735.1 uncultured Eubacteriales bacterium
GTGCGGCCGGTGGGGCTGCGCCACGGCGGCGGTGTGCATCACACGGCGGGGCGCGATCCCGGCCATGCCGTCGCTGGCAGAGGCGGAGGCCCTGCTGGCGGAGTAAGCTTGGGCATATCGCCCAAGCAAGGCGGGAAAGCTTTGGCGGAAAGACCGAAAATTTTCCTGCGGCGCAAAAGGGTGATTGACACGAAACACACCCTGTGCTACATTGAAGCTACCGAAAAATCAAGGTAAGACAACTGAAAAGGGATACATCGGACGATGGGATCGGGAGAGATCGCCGCAGGCGGCGCCGAAGGGGAACGCAGAAGCTCTCAGGCAGAAGGACCGGTTCCGGACGATACTCCGAAAAGGCCGGGCGGAGACACCCGACCACCGAAGGTGCAACTCTTCCCGCCCCAGCGGGAGGGGGAATCTCTCAGGTAACTCAACGGGGGCACAAAGCTGGCTGAACAGGCTGCTTTGTGCCCTTTTTTGCTGCCCAAAACGGAACATTTAAGGAGGAAAAAGCAAATGAGCGAATTGAAGCGTACCCAGCTGTACGACATCCATGTGGCCGCCGGCGCGGAGCTGGTGGACTTCGGCGGATGGGAAATGCCCATCCAGTACCCCAGCGGCATCATTGCCGAGCATCTGTACACCCGTCAGGTGTGCAGCCTGTTCGACGTGTCCCACATGGGCCGGTTGAAGATCACCGGGCCGGAACGCAAGGCGTTTTTGCAGCATGTGCTGTCCAGCAACGTCAGCGCCCTGGATCTGAACATGGCCCAGTACTGCATCATTCCCGACAACGACGGCGGCGCGGTGGACGACGCCTATCTGTACCTCTTTGAGGAGGACAGCTATCTGCTGGTGGTGAACGCCGCCAACACCGACAAGGATCTGGCCCATCTGTATGAGGCGCTGAAGGGCTTCGACTGCCAGATCGAGAACATCACCGGCAAGGTGGCCGCCATCGCGGTACAGGGCCCCAAGTGCAAGGAAATGCTGACCCAGATGGCCGGCGGCGCACAGCTGACCGAACCCATGAAGAACGCGCTGGGCACCGTCACGCTGGAGGGTCACACCGCCCGCGTGGCCAAGACCGGCTACACCGGCGAGCCTTTGGGCTATGAGGTCTATGTCCCCAGCGAAGACGCGGCATGGCTGTGGAACCGTCTCGTCGAGCTGGGCGCACGTCCCGCCGGTCTGGGGGCCCGCGACACCCTGCGTCTGGAAGCCGCGCTGCCCCTGTACGGCCACGAGATGGGCACTGCCCCTGACGGCAGCGTGATCCCCATTTTCGCCGTTCCCCTGTCCAAGTTTGCCGTCAGCTTTGCCGCCGAGAAGGGCGACTTCATCGGCCGCGCCGCGCTGGAAAAGCAGCATGAGTCCTTCGTCAAGCATATGGATCGCGATTTCAGCGACCTGAGCGTCCTGCCCCGGAAGATCGCGCCCATCGCCCTGCTGGATCGCGGCGTCATGCGTGCCGGTATGGAGATCTACAAGGACGGCAAGCATGTGGGCTGGGTCACCAGCGGCACCATGGTGCCCTACTTCAAGAGCGAGGGTGAGGGACTTGAGACCGTCATTCTGGAGGCCAGCGGCAAGCGCGCCATCGGCCTGTGCTACATCAACAGCGACATTCTGGAGGACGACGAGGTAGAGGTGGACATCCGCGGCAAGCGCCTGAAGGCCGCCATCCCCGCCCGCCACATGAGCGTGGCCGCACCTCCCTACGCCCGTCCCCTCATCTACGGCATGCAGGAGGAGGAACACAAGGTGGGCAGCGGCGACCGCGCCCCCAAGGCACTGGAGCTGCTGACGAAGGCGCTGGAGAATCACCAGTGGCGGCAGGAGCAGTGCATCAACCTGATCCCCTCCGAGAATACCCCCAGCCGCGCCGTTCGCATCCTGTCCGGCAGCGACCCCTGCTGCCGCTACGCCGAGCACAAGAAGGTGCTGGCCTTCTATGATAAGGACATCTTCTACTATCAGGGCACTCAGTTCATCGACAAGGTGGAGCAGCTGCTGGTGGAGGAGATGCGGGCCTACTTCGGCTGCACCGAGGTGGAGACCCGTACCCTCAGCGGTCAGATGTCCAACATGGCGGTGTTCTCCGCACTGATGGACTGGAAGAACCGCGCCGATCGCAAGGTGGAGGCCAAGCGCCTTGGCTACGTGATGAACAACCACATCATCAAGGGCGGCCATCTGTCGGCGCAGCCCATGGGCGCGCTGCACGACTACATCGCCATTGACCCCGTGACGGAAAAGCCCGCCGTGGTGAACTTCCCCGTCTGCGCCGACAACCCCTATAAGATGGACGTGGATGAGACGAAAAAGCTCATTGAGCGCTATCGCCCGGAGCTGATCATCTTCGGCAAGAGCATGGTGCTGCACAAGGAGCCCGTGGCCGCCATCCGCCAGTTCGTGGATGAGCAGAAGATCCCCACCACCATCATGTACGACATGGCCCATGTGCTGGGCCTCATCGGTGACCACTTCCAGAACCCCTTTGCCGAGGGCGCGGAGATTGTCACCGGTTCTACCCACAAGACCTTCTTCGGCCCGCAGCGGGGCGTCATCGGCGTCAACTACAAGGAAGAGGATCTGAAGTACGGCCTGTGGAAGACCATCGAGACCCGTACCTTCCCCGGCAGCGTGTCCAACCACCATCTGGGCACCCAGGTGGGCATGCTGATGGCCGCCTATGAGATGAACCAGTTCAAGGACGAATATCAGAAGGCCGTCATCCAGAACGCCAAGTCCTTCGCCCGCAGCCTGAAGGCCGAGGGGCTGGACGTGATGGGCGACCCCGCCATCGACTATACCGAGACCCATCAGGTCATCGTCTCTGTGGGCTACGGCGAGGGCGCGGAGATCGCAAACCGTCTGGAGCGCAACAACGTCATCGTCAACTATCAGGCCACCCCCGACGAGGAGGGCTTCACCGCCTCCGGTGCGCTGCGCATGGGCGTCAGTGAAATGACCCGCTTCGGCTTCGGGGAGAAGGAATTTGCCCAGCTGGCGTCTTTGATGGCGGACTGCATCCTGCGGGGCAAGGAGATCGGCCCCGACGTTGCCAAGCTCCGCAGCCAGCATCTGGAGATGGGCTACTGCTTCAGCGACGCGCAGTTCGAGGACGCGCTGGAGAAGCTGGCGGAAAAGGCAGGACTTTAAGAAAAACACAACCTGTCATTGCGAGCCAGTCCGCAGACTGGCGTGGCAATCCGTTTCTTCTTTCTGTGCAGGAGGGGGACGGATTCCCACGCCAGTGACGTCGGTCACTGGCTCGGAATGACACGAATGACAGGACATTCAACTAAAATAAAATTTGGAGGTAAAGTATCATGTTGTTTCCCGCTGAAATGAAGTATTCCAAGGATCACGAGTGGATGAAGGAAGAGGACGGCGTTGTGATGATCGGCATTTCCGATTTCGCACAGGACGCGTTGGGCGACGTGGTGTTCGTGAACCTGCCCGGCGAGGGCGACGAGGTCACCGCCGGTGAGGCCTTCGGCGATGTGGAGTCCGTCAAGGCCGTGTCCGATCTGGTGTCCCCCGTGACCGGCATCGTGTGCGCCGTCAATGAGGCCCTGCTGGACGAGCCGGAGCAGTTGAACAAGGCGCCCTATGACGCATGGCTCATCAAGGTGGAGAACCCCGGCGAAACCTCCGAGCTGCTGGACGCCGCCGCTTACGAGGCCTTCTGCGCACAGGAGGGCTGATATGGGCAGCTACATCCCCTCTACGCCTCAGCAGCGGCAGGAAATGCTGAAGGCCATCGGCCTTTCCTCCTTCCGTGAGCTGTACGGCGATGTCCCGGCGGAGATGTATCTGGATCGTCCTCTGAACATCCCCTCCGGCATGAGCGAGCTGGAGGTAGGCCGGGCCGTCCGCGCCATGGCGGACAAGAACCGCGTGTACGACGTGATCCTCCGGGGCGCGGGCGCTTACGACCACTATATCCCCAGCATCGTCAAGTATATCCCCGCCAAGGAGGAATTCCTGACGGCCTATACCCCCTATCAGGCGGAGATGAGTCAGGGGCTTTTGCAGTCCATCTTCGAGTATCAGACCATGATCTGCATGCTGACGGGCATGGACGTGTCCAACGCCTCCGTCTATGACGGCGCTACCGCCGCCGCCGAGGCCGCCGCCATGTGCCGTGACCGCAAGCGCCGGGTGACGCTGGTGTCCGCCGCGGCGCACCCCGACACCATCAACACCATCCGCACCTATTGCTACGGCACCGGCGACGAGCTGCGCATCGTCCCCGAAAAGGACGGCAAAACCGACCTTGACGCCCTGCGGGAGATGCTGACCCCCGACGTGGCCAGCTTCTATGTGCAGCAGCCCAACTTCCACGGCCTCTTCGAGGACGCGGAGGCGCTGGGCGCGGTCGTCCACGAGGCGGGCGCGCTGTACGTCATGGGCTGCAACCCCATTGCGCTGGCCATCATGAAAACGCCCCGTGACTGCGGCGCGGATATCGCCGTGGGCGAGGGGCAGCCTCTCGGCCGCTGGCGGCAGGCGGTCCGTACCTGGGCTATATGGCCACCACCGAAAAGCATATGCGTAAGCTGCCCGGCCGCATCGTGGGCGAGACCACGGATGCCGAGGGCCGCCGCGCCTATGTGCTGAGCCTTCAGGCCCGCGAGCAGCACATCCGCCGGGAAAAGGCCAGCAGCAACATCTGCTCCAACGAGGCCCTGTGCGCCCTGACTGCCGGTCTCTATATGTCCACTATGGGGCCGGACGGTATGGCCCAGGCGGCGGAGCAATCCATGGCCAAAGCCCACTATCTGGCGGACGCCCTGTGCGCCATCGGCGGCGTGAAGCTGCGCTATGACGGCGACTTCTTCCATGAGTTCGTCACCGACATGCCCAAAACAGAGGAAATCCTTGCCGCCCTGTCCGAAGCCGGTATTCTGGGCGGTCTGCCCGTGAATGGCGGTATCCTGTGGTGCGCCACCGAAAAGGTCACCAAGGACGCCATGGACAAGACCGCGGCCATCGTGAAGGAGGTGCTGGCAAAATGAAGCTGATTTTTGAAAAAAGCGTCCCCGGCCGTCATTGCAGCCTTCTGCCCGCCTGCGACGTGCCTGAGGTGAAGCTGCCCGCTTCCC
>USMI01000142.1 GCA_900555735.1 uncultured Eubacteriales bacterium
GTCTGGCCGGCAATACCGCCACCAACACCCTGAAGCCCGCCACCGTGGAGACCGGCGCCGAGGTGAAGGTGCCCCTGTTCATCAACATCGGCGACAAGATCACCATTGACACCCGCACCGGCGAGTATATCGGCCGCTGCAAGTAATTTCATCCGTAAGCAACCAACCGACCGTAAAGAAAGGAGCCGAATATGGGTATTTCTGAGAAGGTAGCATATCTGAAGGGTCTGGCCGAGGGTCTGAAGCTGGACGCCGAGAGCAACGAGGGCAAGCTGTTTGCCGCCATCATCGACGTGCTGGACAGCATGGCCGACGAGATCGCCGACATGCAGGACGAGATGGTGGACATCGAGGACGGTCTGGATGCCGTCAGCGACGATCTCAGCGAGGTAGAGGAGTCCCTCTACGAGCTGGACGACGAGGACGAGTGGGACGATGAAGACGAGGACGAAGAGGACTGCTTCATGACCACCTGCCCCGAGTGCGAGGAGGAGGTCTACTTCGACGAGTCTGTTCTGGAGGACGGCGAAGTGGTATGCCCCAACTGCGGCACCAAGCTGGAGTTTGATCTCAGCGATCTGGCCAACGCACTGAACGAGGCCGCCGAGGACGAGGACGACGAGTAACGCCCCGGCAAAAAGAGACAATAGAAAATGCCCTCTATGCAGACTGCATAGAGGGCATTTTGCTATGCAAAAACGGAAAATTGCGGGCGCATATCGTCAAAGGCTATCGTTGCTTTTTTTGCTGCCTTGGTGTATGATGACCAAAAGAGAGGGAGATGCCATCCTGTGTCGATCAGGAATGGAAGCATTACCTGAAGAAGCTTTTCGGCAAAAGGAGACAAATCATGCTGCATTTGAAAATATTGAAGGCGGAGACCGCCGCGGAGGTGGGCCGTCTGGCGGCGGATCAGTTTCAGGAGGTCATGGCTGCCAAGCCCGCCTGCGTGCTGGGTCTGGCCACCGGCTCCACACCTGTTCCCCTGTACCGGGAGCTGGCGGCGCGGGAGAAGGCGGGCCTTCTGGACTTTACCCGCGTGCGGTCGGTGAATCTGGACGAGTACAAGGGCCTTGCTCCCGACCATCCTCAGAGCTACCGGCACTTTATGCAGGAGAACCTGTTTGACCACATCGCCATCCGTCCGGAGAACACCATGGTGCCTGACGGCCTGACACAGGACGTGGACGCCATGTGCATGGCCTATGAGCGGGCCATCGAGGACTGGGGCGGCATAGACTTACAGCTGCTGGGCCTTGGCCACGACGGTCACATCGGCTTCAATGAGCCCTGCGACCATTTCCCCAGCTGGACCCATGAGGTGGCGCTGACGGAATCTACCCGCCGGGCCAACGCCCGCTTCTTCGCCAGCGAGGCGGAGGTGCCCGCGGCAGCCTATACCATGGGTGTGGGTACGGTGATGGCGGCCCGCCGGGTGCTGATGCTGGTGACCGGCGCGGACAAGGCGGAGATCCTGCGCAGGGCCTTCTTCGGCCCGGTGACGCCGTGGGTGCCCGCCTCCATCCTGCAATTCCACCCCGATGTAACATTGATCTGTGACCGGGCCGCGTGGGAAGGCGCCGGTATGGAAAAGGAGGTCTGACGATGGAATATCTGGGTATTTCCTATGACATCAAGAACAAGCCCGCGCTGGACGAGGGCTTCATCCCCTTTGCTCCGTGGCGGGCGGCCTATCTGGCGGAGGCCCATCGCCCCGTCCGCATCGCCGTGGAGCGGCAGGACGGACAGGTGTCGGTATTCGATACCCGCCTACGGAGCGTGGAATACCACGACGCCAACCTGCGGTTTCTGGAGCGCACCGTCAAGCTGCTGCTGTGGAGCGTAGGCGGCTGGCGGGTGTATATCAGCGGCTGCAACGAGCTGACGGAGGAACTGCGGAGCATCTACTGCCGGAGCGGCGCACGGGAATTCGACGTAGACTTCATGGAGACGGTGTTCGAGCGGCCCTTCCAGCTGGAGGCCATCGCCGAGGTGGATTTCCCGGAGGAGCGCAGCAGCGCCCGAAGGATCGGCGGCCATCTCAACGGCTGCCGCATTGGCTTCGACGCAGGCGGTTCCGACCGGAAGGTCTCCGCTGTTATTGACGGTGAGACGGTGTATTCCGAGGAGGTGGTCTGGCATCCCAAGACCCAGACCGACCCGGAGTATCACTATCAGGGCATTCTGGACGCTTTCCGCACGGCGGCGTCGAAAATGCCCCGTGTGGACGGCATCGGCGTGTCCTCCGCAGGTGTGTTCATCGGCAACGCCCCCATGGTGTCGTCGCTGTTTATCAAGGTGCCGCAGGACAAGCGCGGCTCCATCAAGACCATCTATGACCGTGCCGCCGCTGCCCTCGGCAATGTGCCCATCGTGGTGGCCAACGACGGCGACGTGACAGCGCTGGCCGGTGCCATGAGCCTTCATGACAACTGCGTCATGGGCCTTGCCATGGGCACTAGCGAGGCGGTGGGCTATGTGAACCGGGAGGGCAGTATTCTGGGCTGGTTCAACGAGCTGGCCTTTGCGCCGGTGGATCTGAACCCCCATGCGGAGCGTGACGAGTGGTCCGGCGATATCGGCGTGGGCTGCAAATACTTCTCTCAGGATGCGGTCATCAAGCTGGCACCCGCCGCCGGTATCGCACTGGATGCCGCCTTGACTCCGGCGGAAAAGCTGAAGGCGGTGCAGCAGCTGGCGGAGAGCGGCGATGCGCGGGCGCTGGCCATATTCCGGGATATCGGCGTGTATCTGGGCCACACCCTGCCCCTGTACGCCTCTGTATATGACCTGAAAAACCTGCTGGTGCTGGGCCGCGTGGCCTCCGGCGTGGGCGGCGAGATCATCGTGGCCCAGTGCCGCCGCGTGCTGGCGGAGGAATATCCGGCGCTGACGGTGTCCGTCACGCTGCCGGATGAGCAGTTCCGCCGCGTGGGCCAGTCCATGGCGGCGGCCAGCCTGCCGGAGGTGTGATATGCGGTTTATCAACGGAAATATCTTTGTCAACGGCCGGTTCGTACCCGGCGGCTTCTCCGTGGCGCATGGCCAGTTCACCCATGTGCTGGCGGAAACGGCGGACGGGGAGAGCGTCGATCTTCACGGCGCGTATGTGATCCCCAGTCTGGTGGATGTCCACACCCACGGCAACTCCGGCGCGGACTTTTCCGACGGCGACTACGACGGCCTTGTGAAAATGGCCGCCTATCTGGCACAAAACGGCGTGACCTCCTTCGCGCCCGCCTCCATGACGCTGCCCTATGATGTGCTGGAAACGGCCTTTCGTACGGCGGTGCGGCTGCATAAGACTGCTCCGGCGGGCTGCGCCCGTCTGATGGGCATCCAGATGGAGGGGCCCTTCTTCTCCGAGAAGAAAAAGGGCGCGCAGAACGCCGCCTATCTCCGTCTGCCGGATTACGACGCCTTTGCCCGCCTGTATGACGCGGCGGAGGGCTTGCTGCGGATCGCGGACGTGGCCCCGGAGCTGCCCGGCGCGGTGGAATTTGCCCGCCGCGCGGCGGAAAAGTGTACCGTCTCCGTGGCCCATACCGACGCCAGCTACGAGGAGGCCGCCGCTGTCTTTGACGCGGGCGCCACCCACCTGACGCACCTTTATAACGCCATGCCCGGCATCCATCACCGGAACCCCGGCCCCATCGGCGCGGCCTCCGAGCGGGAGGACGTCACCGCCGAGCTGATCTGCGACGGGCACCATGTCCATCCCAGTGCCGTGCGGATGGCGTTCCGGCTGTTTCCCGGCCGCATCTGCCTGATCTCCGACGCGCTGCGCTGCTGCGGCATGCCGGACGACCGGTACACGCTGGGCGGACAGGACGTGTTTCTCTCCGGTGGCGTGGCCCGTCTGGCGGACGGCACCATCGCCGGAAGCGCCGCCGATCTGTACGACTGCATGCGCAACGCCGTGGCCTTCGGCATCCCCTGTGAACAGGCCATTCTCTCCGCCACCGCCATCCCCGCCCGCGAGATCGGGCGGCAGGACGAGATCGGCGCCATCGCCGACGGCATGCACGCGGATTTCGTGGTGTGTGACGAAAAGCTCACCCGGCAGGCCGTCTATCTGGGCGGCAGGCCGCTGTGAATCCCGCGGGCCCTCTCTAGCCGTGGCCGGAGAGGGCCCGCTTCTTCAAAAGACCACAAAACGCCGGATGGCAAGCCGGTTCGCGGCTGAAAAACGAATTAAATGGGACAAACGGTTGCGAAATGTTAAATTTGTGCTATAATAAACAAATACTCCCGGACTGGGCATTATTGAGAATTTGAGGTTTAACAGGAAATGAATACTGCTGAAAAGCTGAACATGACCATGCTGTGCGACTTTTATGAGCTGACCATGGGCAACGGATACTTCCGCAACGGTTATAAGGACCGCATCACCTATTTCGATGTGTTCTTCCGCAAGGTGCCCGATCAGGGCGGCTTTGCCATCGCAGCCGGTCTGGAGCAGCTGATCGACTACATTGAAAACCTGCATTTCAGCGAGGAGGACATCGCCTACCTCCGTGGCCGCAACCTGTTCTGCGAGGAATTTCTGGATTATCTGCGGAACTTCCGCTTCACCGGCGATATCTACGCCATCCCCGAGGGTACCCCTGTATTTCCCCGTGAGCCGCTGGTGGTGGTGCGCGCCCCGTCCATCGAGGCCCAGCTCATCGAGACCTTCACGCTGCTGACCATCAACCACCAGAGCCTGATCGCCACCAAGGCCAACCGCATCGTCCGGGCCGGGCAGAGCTTCTATCTGCTCACCGACAGCACCGTGGAGAGCCTGACTTCTGCGGGGGAGTACCAGTGGAGCCAGAGCCTGACGGCCCGGCCGCAGGCTTTGCTGGCGGATGCCAAGCAGACACTGGTCTTCTGCGGCAACACGGTGCAGCAGGGTACGGCACCGGAAACCTCCCAGGCAAGTTGAGGAAAAGGAAAGAATCATTCCTGAAATTAGCACTCTGCGGCAGAAAGTAACAGGGAAAATACTCTATGTTCAAGAATCCGTCATTTCTTTTTGATATCCTATGTACGGTGGTCTGGCTGGTGCTGATGGCACGCT
>USMI01000143.1 GCA_900555735.1 uncultured Eubacteriales bacterium
TGGCGGAGGTGATCCCCCACGACCGGCCCGGCGCGTTCAATCAGGCGCTGATGGACTTGGGGGCGATAATCTGTCTGCCCAACGGAGAGCCCCTGTGCGGCGACTGTCCGGCCCGGGACTTCTGTGCGGCCCGGGAAAAGGGCTTGCAGCGGCACCTGCCGGTGCGGGAGAAGAAGTCCGGCAAGCGGACGGAACAGCTGACGGTGTTCCTCCTGCACAGGAACGACGCGGCGGCGGTGCGGCAGCGGCCCGGAAAGGGCCTGCTGGCGGGCCTGTGGGAGTTCCCCAACGTACCGGGAGCCCTGACGGAGCCGCAGGCGGCGGCACAGCTGGCCCAATGGGGGCTGACGCCCCACCTGTGGGGCAAAAGCTTCACGGAAAAGCATGTTTTCACCCACATCATATGGGAAATGGCAGTATTTACGCTGAACGTGCAGGGCGAAGGCCCGCCGGAATGGGTCTGGCGCACCGGAGAGGAACGGGAGAAATACCCCATGCCTACCGCGTTTTGGAAGGTAGAACGGTGAAGGTATTCCGGTGTTATCGTAGGGGGCGGCGTCCTCGACGCCCCGCTGCTTACCGGAAATACCCTCGTATACCGTGCGGGCCGATGTGGGCATCGGCCCCTACAACCGCTTAACGAACACCGCCCAGAGGACAGAAGATAAATAAGGAGAAAACCACAATGGCACAGCTTTATTTCAAGTACGGAGCCATGGGCTCCAGCAAAAGCGCCAACGCGCTGATGGCCCGCTTCAACTATGAGGAGCGGGGACAGGACACCCTGCTGGTGAAGCCCCAGCTGGACACACGGGACGGCGACCACATGGTGTCCTCCCGCATCGGACTGAAGCACCCCTGCGTCTATTTCCACGAAATGCAGGCCATGTCCGACGAGGAACTGCAAAGGTACGCCTGCATCATCGTGGATGAGGCCCAGTTCCTCAGCAAGGAGGAGGTCTACTATCTGGTACATCTGGTGGACGACTGCAACATCCCCGTCATCTGCTACGGCCTGCGGGCCGACTTCAAGGGTGACCTGTTCCCCGGCAGCTATCACCTGCTGGTGCTGGCCGACAAGCTGGAGGAGGTCAAGACCATCTGCTGGTGCGGCAAAAAGGCGGCCTTCAACGCCCGCTTTGATGAGGAGGGCCATGTGCTGAAGGAGGGCGCGCAGGTGGTGCTGGGCGCCAACGATCAGTACATCGGGCTATGCCGCCGCCACTGGATGGCGGGCGATCTGGGGCCGGATTTCCACCGGCTGCGGAAATGATCTGCACACTGTGTCCCCGGCGCTGCGGCGCAGAGCGGACGGAGACGGAAGGGAAGGGTTTCTGCGCCATGCCTGCGGGTATCCGGGTAGCCCGCGCCGCCCTGCACATGTGGGAGGAGCCGCCCATCTCCGGCGTCAACGGCAGCGGTACGGTGTTCTTCTCCGGCTGCACCCTGCGGTGCCGCTATTGCCAGAACGGCAGCATCTCCGCCGGAGGCTTCGGCAAGGCCATCACCACAGAACGGCTGCGGGAGATCTTCGAGGATCTGATCGCACGGGGCGCCCACAACATCAATCTGGTGACGCCTACCCACTTTCTGCCGTGGATATTACCGGCGCTGGAGCCGAAGCTGCCCGTGCCGGTGGTGTATAACTGCGGCGGCTATGAATCCGTGGAGACCCTGCGGCAGCTGGAGGGCAAGGTGGACATCTATCTTCCCGACCTCAAGTATGCCGACGGAGAGCTGGCGGGACGGCTCAGCGCCGCGCCGGACTATTTCCCCGTGGCCACGGCGGCCATCCGGGAGATGTTCCGCCAGACGGGGCCCTGCGTGCTGGAGGACGGCCTTCTCAAGCGGGGCGTGGTGATCCGGCATCTGGTGCTGCCGGGGCAGCTGGACAACACCCGCCGCTGCATCGACTGGGTGGCGGAGAATTTCCAGCCCGGCGAGGTGCTGTTCTCCCTCATGAGCCAGTATACGCCTCAGGCAGACGCGGAGGGCGTTCTGCGCCGCCATGTGACCCGGTCGGAGTACCGCGCCGCCGTGGCGTATATGGAGAACTGCGGCATCATCGACGGCTTTACCCAGGAGCGCACCGCCGCGAGAGCGGAGTACACGCCGCCGTTTGACCTGACGGGGGTGTAGAAGCTCTGGCGCAAAATCTTGCGATTTTGCTGCCAATGGGATCGCGGCGTCCGCGCCGCGAACTCTGCGAGGCTTTTATCTACACAGAGACGAAACAATATCAGGTAAAAGTATCACTCATTCCATACATTTAGCACTATTGCACAAAATTATTTTCAAATCTTTGTAAGTTTTTATTGCATTTCTCCCGCTGACCTGCTAAGATGAGACTATAAGAGGAGAGGGCGGCGCGCCCTTGACAACCAAAGGAAAAGCAGGAGGTCTTGTGTTATGAGCTATCCCACCACCGGCCATGAGGTCTATGTGAGCCTGAATCTGTCCAACACCATGCTGACCGGCATCGGCAAGGGCACCATCACCCGCGAGGAAGTTTCCGTGGATTACCTGAAGGAGCTGTTTGCCCATCACGGCGTCATCGTCTCCGCCAAGCCGGAGCAGGCACGGCTGCTGAATCTGGTCAACGAGCAGTATGATCTGGGTCTGGAGATCCCCGAAAAGCTGAAGCTGTTCCAGCTGAGCGAGCAGCACCGCCGTCTGGTGGTCATCAACGTCAGCGGCCTGCGCCGCAGCGGCGGCTCCCTGCTGCCCTCTTACACCGAGGATGAGTTTGCCGAGGCCACCTTCTCCTTCGTGAAGTACTATGTCCAGAGCGAGCATTACGACGAGCTGAAGGCCCGTGTCCAGAAGCTGGAGTTCGAGCTGGAGCAGGAGTTGGCATGGCGCAACCGCACCGACGAGGAGCAGGTGTAAGAAAACTGGCGCAAAATCTGTGGGGGACGGCGAAAGCCGTCCCCTTTGTTGTTAAGTGGTGAAGGGATCGTTTATCAAAGGCCCCCTTGTGTAAGGGGGGGAGAGAGCCGTGCGCTGCCAGTGGCAGATGAAGCACGGCGAACGAGTGGCAGCGGTCAAAATTTCGGCGGCTTAAATGCCGCTACGAAATTTTGGATACCGCAACAGGACACTTTTGCCGCCAAGGGCAAAAGTAACTCGCGCCGAAGCGCGAAACATTCTATCTCAACACCACAAAACTCCCTGCAACAATTTTCCCCCGTTCTGCGTATCCACTATGAAAGGAGGTGGTCGCCACGGAAGCTTTGCTGCGTACGGGCAAAGACCTTGAGGACATCTATCAGCGCCATGTGGACATGCTGTACCGCGTGGCCTATTCCTTCATGAAGAATGGCGCGGACGCGGAGGACATGGTACAGGAGACCTTTCTCCGGCTGATGCGCAGCGGTACGGTGTTTGAATCGGCCCAGCACGAAAAGGCGTGGCTGATCGTGACCGTGTCCAACCTGTGCAAAAGCGCACTGCGCAGTCCGTGGCGGCGGCGGGAGGACTTCGACGCCCTCAGCGAGCAGCCCACCACGGAGGACACAGCCCCGGACGAGACGTTACAGGCGGTGCTGGCCCTGCCGGATGACTATAAATTACCGGTCTATCTCTATTACTACGAGGGCTATCCCACCGCCGACATCGCCCGGATGCTGAAGGTGGCTCCGGCCACTGTCCGCAGCCGCCTGAACCGCGCCAGAAAAAAACTGAAATTGACCTTGGGAGGTGATCTCCAATGACGGGTAATGACATTTACCGGGCCTATGACAACCTGCGGCCCGACGATGCGGCCAAGGAACGAATGCTGCGAAACATTCAGGCCGCCTGTTCCCAGAGGACGATCCGGAAGCGGCCCTTTCGGGGCACGCTGATCCTTGCGGCGGCGCTAGTTCTGGTGCTGGCGCTGGTCACCACCGGCTTTGCCACCGAGTGGTTCGGCCTTGCCAGTCTGGGGCAACGGCAGGAGCCCTCGGACTGGGGCAGCGGACAGGAGACCATGCTGGGCTTACAGGGTCTGGCGGACAGTCCCGCCTGTCAGGCGGCCAAAGCGTGGGGCGACTGGTGCGCCGCCTATGAGCCTGACCCGGCCGACATTATCACGCCGGACGTACCGTATCTCTACTACGGCTGCCGCACGGAGGAAATGATCCAAAAGCTGGATGAGCTGGCGGCGGAATACGGCCTCTCCCTTCTGCCGGGCGAGGCACTGTTCCCGGCGGACGAGGCGGCGCTGCTGGCCAATGAAGGGCTGTCCGCCCCGCTGCGGCAGGACACGGACCGCATCGAGAACCGCTATGAAGCCGCTTACGGATACAGCGACGGCACCTTTGTCATGGACGGCACGGTGACCTTTACCGACGGCACATGGCTGACGGAGCCGGTGCCCTACAAGCTGTTCCGCACCATGAAAACCACCATGACCATCGGGGAGCTGGATCTGGGCGATCTGGTAGTGTTCCCCTATGAGGACTGGCCCTACGGCACGCTGCTGCTGGCGCTGGGCAATGACCGGGCGCTGATCGTCGCCGATCAGGCGGACGCCTTTGTGGTGGTGGAGATCATGGGCACCTATTACGGTGACGTGGTGGACGGCGAGGTCCACATGACCCGCGACCACATTCAGGCCATCGCCGACAGCTTTGCCTTTGACCGGATGGCCGAGGGCAAGTGAAAAGATAAAAGAGAAAGGTGAAAAGTTGTGGTATGCCGCCTGCGGCGGCATGATTTGAATTGTACCGCACAGCGGCACACCGCTTCTTTTCTCTTTTCACACTCTCTCTTCTCTGCAAAAAAAGAAAGCCTTGCGGCTTTCTTTTTTTGTTTTATTGTACCTCGTTGAACACGTCCGCCATGTCCATGTCGTACATGTGCTTCAGCATCCGGGTGACCATGTTGCTGTAACCCCACTCGTTGTCGTACCACGCGATCAGCTTCACGAAGTCCTGATCCAGCATGATGCCAGCAGTCTCGTCAAACACGCAGGGGCAGGGGTTGGCGATCATATCGGTGGACACCACCT
>USMI01000144.1 GCA_900555735.1 uncultured Eubacteriales bacterium
CGGGCCAGAACGGCGTGGCGGCCTACGGCGTGCTGATGTATGTGGAGTTCATCTTTGCCGCCGTGTTCATCGGCTACGCCATCGGCTGCGCGCCCATCGTCAGCTATCATTTCGGCGCGGGCAACCATAGCGAGCTGAAAAACCTGCTGAAAAAGAGCGTGCTGCTGATGGGTGCGGGCGGCCTTGCCATGGCGGGGATCGCGCAGGCGCTGGCCATCCCTATGGCCCGACTGTTCGTGGGGTATGACGATGTGCTCTGCCAGATGACGGTGCATGCCTTCCGCATCTCCACGGTGGCCTTTGCGCTGGTGGGGTTCAACATCTTCAATTCCTCCTTCTTCACGGCGCTGAACGACGGCGTGGTGTCGGCCCTCATCTCCTTCCTGCGTACCTTCGTGTTCAAGCTGTCGGCGGTTCTGCTGCTGCCCATGATTTGGGAGCTGGACGGTATCTGGTGGGCCGGTGTGACGGCGGAGATCTGCGCCTTTGGGCTTGGCCTGGCGTTCCTGCTGGGCAAACGGAAAAAGTATCATTACATGTAAGAATATCGCCGCGCTTCAAAGAAATCCGTTGCCTTTTTGGAAAATTTTTGTTACCATAAGGCTGAAAGAGCGGGCGGCGGAGCAACGTGCTTTGGAGCTCGTATTACGCGATAAGGCGGTGGCGGTATGCGCATATGGGATAGAGTAAAGCAATACGGGATCATCACCTTCGGCTGTGCGCTGTATGCGTTTGGCTTTTGCTGGTGCTGTGTGCCGGGCCATATGTCCATCGGCGGGCTGACCGGTGTGGCGCAGGTTCTGAACGCCTTTTTTCCGAACCTTCCGGTGGGCGTTATGACGCTGGTGATGAACGTGCCACTGTTTGTGCTGGGCCTGAAGCTGCTGGGGAAGAATGTGCTGGTCAGCTCGCTGTACGCCATGACAGTCAGCTCGCTGATGATCGACGGCATCAACGCCGTTTATCAGTTTCAGCCGCTGGAACCGGTGCTGGCCTGCGTATACGGCGGCATCATCTGCGGCGTGGCCTTCGGCCTGATGCTGCGGCAGGGCGCCACCACCGGCGGAACGGAGTTGGCGGCCCGGCTGGTGAAGCTGAAGGTGCAGCAGCTGCCCATCGGCAAGCTGTGCATGATGATCGATCTGGTCATTATCATTACCTATTCGCTGACCTTCCGCCAGCTGACGCAGGCGCTATACAGCATCGCCATGCTGTATATCTGCACCACCATGATCGACAAGGTGGTCTATGGAGGCAACGCCGCCAAGCTGGCCTATATCATCAGTCCGATGCATGAGGAGATCACCCGCCGGCTGCTGGAGATGGATCTGGGCGTCACGCTGCTGGAGGGCTCCGGCGCCTATGCCCATCGCTCCACAGAGGTGGTTATGTGCGCGTTCAGCCGCAGCTATGTGATCCCGGTCAAGAAGCTGGTGCAGAGCATCGACCCCAATGCGTTCGTCATCGTTTGCGATACCCACGAGATACTGGGCGAGGGCTTCGGCACCTACGACCCGCAGGGCCTGTAAGCGCCGTGCCCGACAGCATATAGAAGAATTTACCGCCCGCCGGTGCAGCAGCGCTGCACCGGCGGGCGGTTTTTTCGGTCAAAGCGATACGGTTTTAGTGGCGATCTTCTCGCAGAACACGCGGTCATGCTCTACGAACAGAAGCGTCGGGCGGAAGGTGAGCAGCAGTTCTTCGATCTGGATGCGGGAGAGGACGTCGATATAGTTGAGTGGCTCGTCCCAGACATACAGGTGCGCGGACTGGCACAGGCTTCGCGCCAGCAGCACCTTTTTCTTCTGTCCGGCGGAAAAGTCGCCCATATCCTTTTCAAACTGTACCCGTTCAAAGCCCAGCTTGCGCAGGATCGCCTTGAAAAGGCTCTCGTCGATGCCACAGTCTGCCGCATAGCTGCGCAGGCCGCCGCGCAGACCGGAGGCGTCCTGCGGTACATAGGAAATCTTCAACCGGCTCGCCCGCTCCAGCGTTCCGGTGTATGGAATGTCCTGTCCGCACAGCAGCTTCAGGATGCTGGATTTTCCGGAGCCGTTCGGCCCGCAGAGCGCCACGCGGTCGCCTGTCTCCACGCAGAAGGAGACGCCGGTGCAGACCGGCAGGCCGCCGTAGTGGATGGACAGTTCCCGCAGCAGGGCCAGCTGTCTGGCGTGATATTCCAGCGGATGCAGCTTCAGCGGATCGCTGCTGTCGATGTTTTTCAGCAGAGCGGATTTCTCCTCGATGGCGTTTTGCTGCCGCCGCTCGAGATTTTTGCGCCGCTGCTGCATCCGGCGCGACTGCTCGCCGATATAGGCCCGGCCGCCCATGGCGTCGGCGGTGCCCTTGACCTTTGCGGAGTTTGCGCCCAGCTTTGTGCTTTCGACCTTGTCGGCCCATGCGCTGGACTGGCGCGCCGCCTCCTTCAGCCGCCCGATCTCCTTCTTGAGCCGTGTGTTCTGCGCCAGCTCGAAGGAGTCCTGCCGCAGCTTGTTTTCGTACCATGAGGAGTAGTTGCCCTTCTGGATCTCGATGCCGCTGCGGTTGATGGAGCAGATGTGGTCGACGCAGCCGTCGAGGAATGCCCGGTCGTGGGAGACCAGCAGAAAGCCCTTTTTGCCGCTGAGATAGCGGCTGACCAGAGCCCGCCCCGCCTGATCGAGATGGTTGGTAGGCTCGTCGATCAGCAGAAATCGGTTTTCGCGGGAAAAGAGCATCGCCAGCAGAATTTTGGATTGCTCGCCGCCGGAAAGCGTGGAAAATGGCCGGTACAGCAGCTCCTCCGGCAGTTCAAGCGGCGCAAGCTCCCGCAGGAAGCGCCACTGCGGCACGTCCGGGCAGACGCTTTGCAGCAGGTCGATGGGATACTGCGACGGATCCGGTACGGTGTAGGGAAAATAGTCGAAGCCCACGCTTGCGTGGATCGTGCCCTGATAGGCGTATTTTCCCTGCAAAAGCCGCAGAAGCGTGGTTTTGCCGCGGCCGTTGCGGCCGATCAGTCCCAGCCGCCAGTCGGTGTCCAGCTGAAAACTGACGTTTTCAAAGATGTTGTCATAGCTGCCGTCATAGCAGAACGTAAGGTCAGTTACCTGAATAACGGACATGGTCATGCCTCCAATCATAAAAATGGCTGCGGGAAACAGATCCCACAGCCAAAAAGCGCATACTGCACCCGCAAAAAGACAGGGCATGACCATGCACGAGGCTGAGAGACGAACCGATTTCCCGCGAAAGGCACAACGAACAGGACGGTCATTGCCGCCCGGGATATGTCGTGCCGGAAATTCAGCGGGAAATGTTCATTCTCTCAACTCCAATCTTTTTTCTTTGATTCTATCACACGATCCGGGGAAAAGCAACAACGATGTTACTTTTCCTCCTTGCGGCGCTCCAGCGCCTTCTGTCCCGCCTGATAGAGGTTTCCGGCGGTCTCCTTCAGCGTTTCCGCCGTTTCCTTCAGCCCCTCCTCCGCCGAGCGGAGGAACTCGTCCTTTACGTCGGACATCAACCGGCGCACGATCTCCGACACGATGCCCTTCTGTTTATCGTCAGCGGCCAGACGGCGGAGCAGATCCACCTGCTTGACCTCCTCCAGCGAGCGCAGCTTGCCGCCCTGCGTGAACATATCGAACAGTGCCGCAGAGAATTCCTCCCGTTCCTCGCGGGTCATGGAGGCGATCCATTGCCGCAGCACGTCGTCGGATACCTTGCCCAGCTCCGAGCGTTCCTCCCGCCGGATGAACTGCCGGCCCTGTACGCCCCATGTCAGGGGTTCGTGCTGCATGACGGCGTGGCTGTTGCTGGCCACCACCACATAGTCCTCCGTGTGCTCCAGCAGCACGCCTACGATGGAGGAGGCGGGGATATAGGTGTGCAGCTTCTCCGCCACGCGGCGGTACTCCTCCGTGTCGGTCACGTCCTTGCGGAAGCCGGGGCCGTCATTATTATAGGCGTCCAGCAGGCGGGTATGCTGCAATCTTTCCGGAATGTGTATGGCGGCGTAAGCGGCCAGATTGCCGCCCTTGGAATGGCCGCCGATCCGCAGCGGGCGTTCGGGACAGTGCCGGGCCATATCTTCCACATATTCCGCCGCGCCGATCTGAGCGGGGACGGCGTCCATAAAGCTGAGGTTCAGGTTCTCCTTCCAGCCCACCAGCGAGCGGTCGGTGCCCATGAAGGCGCAGAACAGTGTGCCGTCCGGGACCAGAAAGGACAGGGCGTCCAGCTGCATCTCCCGTTCTTCATCCCGCACCGTTTCATAGCCCAGCATCCGCACGCCGCCGAAGCGGCGGGATTCGGCGGCCAGCTTCATCAGCGGGATATAGTCGTTGGGGGACAGGCCCTGCTGTTCATCCTCCGCCGTCATCTGGGGGACGATGTCGCCCAGCAGTACGGCATTTTCCGGCTCGCGGCTGCGCAGCTCCGGGAAGCGGCGGAAATTCAGATAGGTGATGATGCACAGCACAAGGTTGTCCACCTCGTTGAAAGCGTCCTGCGCGAAGGTCAGGTCGCCCCGCCAGCGCAGATAGTCAAACACCGTGGTGACCACGTTTTTTTCGCTTTTGTCCATGGCGCTCTCCTTTGTGGGTAAGATTGGTAGCAGTATCATAGCATATTTTCTCCATGGGCGCAAGAATGTTCGGCAGTTGCTTTGTAGGGGGCAGACGACTCTGCCCCCTACAAAGCAAACCATAGTCCTGTTGCGGTGCCTTGCCCTCGTTGTGCCATCCGTCCAGCGGCCACTTACGTGTTCGCTGAACGGGGCACTGCCTTGAAAGCGGCTTGCTTTATCTGCCGCTGGCAGCGCGGCGCCGCTTTCCCCAACTTTTTTCAAATTATATTGACATTTCCCCCCTTTTTATATATAGTGGTCTTGCTGTTTTCAGCATGCCAAATTTCAACGAAAAATACAGGCCGTTCCGGCCCTCGGTGAGTACAGAGAGAAGAGGCGAAAAAATCTTTTTTATGAACGGGGG
>USMI01000145.1 GCA_900555735.1 uncultured Eubacteriales bacterium
GACGGCGTGTCTCTGAAGGACTGGCGCGGCGGCCGTGCCGCCTCCGGCAACATCATCCCCAGCTCCACCGGCGCCGCCAAGGCCGTGGGTAAGGTCATTCCTTCCCTGAACGGCAAGCTGACCGGTATGTCCATGCGTGTCCCCACGCTGGACGTGTCCGTGGTCGACCTGACTGTGAATCTGGTGAAGCCCGCCTCCTATGACGAGATCTGCGCCGCCATGAAGAAGGCCAGCGAGAACGAGCTGAAGGGCATCCTCAGCTACACCGACGAGGCCGTTGTGTCCTCCGACTTCCTGGGCGACACCCACACCTCCATCTTCGACGCCAAGGCCGGTATCGCTCTGACCGATACCTTCGTGAAGGTGGTCAGCTGGTACGACAACGAGATCGGCTACTCCGACAAGCTGCTGTGCCTGATCGAGCGTATGTACGCCGTGGATCACAAGGCATAAAAATTACCAAGCTATTTTCAAACTTTCAAGTTTTCCTTCTTTTTTGTTCCAGGAAAAACGCCGCCAATATGGCGGCTTTTTTCCTTTTCTCCCATGAGCGGTTTGACGCTTTTTGGCTTGCCGCCGCCATATATTTCGTGAAACCCTGCAAAAAAGTGCTTTTCCGAAAAATCCCTCTTTCTTTTTCATGGAATGTATGGTACAATAGGTACAAGCGCCGCTGGGCGCGCAGGAAAGGAAACATCCGTATTATGGAAAGCAACGCACTTTTGAACGCGAAGCTGTCACTGGACAGCGATATCTCCCTGTATGCCCAGCTGGTGGGCATCATCAAGCGCAACATCTCCACCGGTGTGCTGGCGGTGGGCGACCTGCTGCCCAGCGAGGCGGAGCTGTGCCGCACGCTGAACATCAGCCGCAACACCGTCCGTCAGGCCATCGGCGAACTGGAGGAGGAAGGCCTTGTGGTCCGCAAGCGCGGTCGGGGCACCTTCGTGGCCGACCCGTCCACCAACCGCCGGGGCGTCCGGTACTCCTTCACCACCGAGGTGTCCTCCATGGGCAAGGAGCCCAGCAGCACACTGGTGGATTTCCAGATCACCACCCCCTCCCCCATCGTCTGTGACAAGATGGAGCTGCGGGAGGGCACGCCGGTCTACTGCTTCACCCGTATCCGCAACGTGGACGGCGAGCCGCTGATCCTTGAGACCAGCTATTATCCCCAGTACATCTACCCCAACCTGACCCGCGACATGGTGCAGACCCACAGCTTTTACTCCCTGCTGTACCATGTGGGCATCACGCCCTTTGCCGCGGAGGAGAGCTACGAGGCTGTGACGCTGGACAGCGACAGCGCCAAGCTGCTGGGCGTGGAGCCGGGCAGCTGCGCCTTCTATCACCAGCGCCGCACCCGCACCGAGGATGGCCGCGTGTATGAGTATACCCGCAGCTTCATCCGGGGCGACCGTGTCCGGCTGGACGTACATATGCAGAAATCCGGCATCCACTTCAACCGCAGCATCGACTGACGGAGAATATTCATACGATAAATGGCGATGAAGGAATTCATCGCCATTTTCTTATGCCTTGCGGGATTTTGTTCACAAATAATTCAATGTTGCAGCCCTTGACATTCGCTTCTGTCGGTGGTACACTGGTTTAGCACTCGGAGATAACGAGTGCTAAACGGAGAATCGATATGGAACTGACAGCGCGAAAAAAGCAAATATTGAAGATCGTGGTGGAGAGCTACATCGACACCGCCGAGCCGCTGGGTTCCAAGGCCATCGCCGAGCGGATGCCGGAAAAGGTCAGCTCCGCTACCGTCCGCAACGAGCTGGCGGAGCTCAGCGACATGGGCTATCTGGAGCAGCCCCACACCAGCGCAGGGCGGATCCCCTCTCCGCAGGGGTACCGGCTGTATGTCAACGAGCTGATGGAGCGCAAGCCCATCTCTGACGAGGAGGCCGCCCGGATCAACAGCACCTTACAGCAGGAGCTGAAGGGCACCGATCAGGTGATCGCCAAGACCGGCCAGATGGTGTCCAGCTTTGTGGATTACCCCACCTACGCCGTGGCGGATCACACCGCCGCCGCCACCGTGCGGCGCTTCGAGCTGATCGCCGTGGACGCCGCGTCGGTCATCGCCGTGGTGATGCTGTCGGACAGCCGGGTGAAAAGCCAGCTGATGCGCCTGACGCTGCCGCTGGCGGCGGAGATGCTGCCGGAGTTGAGCCACCTGCTGAACACCCACTTCACCGGCATCGGCGGCGAGGAGATGAACGCCCATCTGATGAACCTGTCGGATCAGGTCAGCGGAGAGTGGTTCCTGCTGCTGAATCAGGTGGTGGAGTACGCCGCCGGACTTCTCAAGGAGACCCAGCAGCATGAGGTATTCACCAACGGCGCCAGCCAGCTGCTGAAATTCCCGGAGTTCCGGGATATCGACAAGGCCCACGACCTGATGCACTTCATGGTGGACAGCAAGGAGGACCTTCCGGTCCCCGCCGGAGGTCAGTCCATGCAGATCCTCATCGGGCCGGAAAACGTCAACGACGCCCTGAAGGAGAGCAGCGTGGTGGTGGCCAGCTATGACATCGGTGACGGCATGCGGGGCCTTGTGGGCGTGGTCGGCCCCACCCGTATGGATTACGCCACCGTGGCGGCCCGCCTCAGCTACTTTGCCGAGAGCCTGACCCGCATGTTCGGAAAGCACCAACTTCCCCCAAAGGAGAATGAGATACAATGAGCGATAAGAAGAAAAAGGATATCCCCGCACAGGAGCCGGAAAACGAGACCGCCGCTCCCGTAACGGAGGAAACGGAGAATACGGAGACTGCCGCCGAGGAGACCACTCCCGAGAACTTCACCGTCACGAAAGAGCAGATGGAGAAGATGGAGGGTCTTGCCAAGCTGGTGGCGGACGTCAACGACAAATACCTGCGTCTGGCGGCGGAGTACGACAACTACCGCAAGCGCACCGCCAAGGAGAAGGAGAGCGTCTACGGCGACGCCAAGGCCGACACCATCAAGCCCCTGCTGGCCGTGTACGACAATCTGGAGCGGGGCATCGCCCAGTATGATGAAAGCGATGTCCACCGTCAGGGGCTGGAGCTGATCCTCCGCCAGTTTACCGAGGCGCTGACCAAGCTGGGCGTCACGGAGATCGAAGCCAAGGGCCAGCCCTTTGATCCCGGCCTGCACAACGCCGTGATGCATGTGGAGGACGAGACCGCCGGTGAGAACACCGTGGTCGAGGTGTTCCAGAAGGGCTTCATGCTGGGCGACAAGGTGCTGCGCTTCGCCATGGTGAAGGTAGCCAACTGACCATGAATTTCCCGGAACGAGGTTCCGCTCAATATAACAAAAAGTAATAATTATATGTGAATATACAGGAGGCAATCATTATGTCTAAAGTTATCGGTATTGACCTTGGCACCACCAATTCCTGCGTCGCCGTGATGGAAGGCGGCGAAGCAGTCGTTATCCCCAACGCGGAAGGCAACCGCACCACCCCGTCCGTCGTGGCTTTCAGCAAGACCGGCGAGCGTATGGTGGGTCAGGTGGCAAAGCGTCAGGCTATCACCAACCCCGACCGCACCATCTCCTCCATCAAGCGTGAGATGGGCACCGACCACCGCGTTACCATCGACGGCAAGAGCTACACCCCCCAGGAGATCAGCGCCATGATCCTGCAGAAGCTGAAGGCGGACGCCGAGGCGTATCTGGGCCAGTCCGTTTCCGAGGCGGTCATCACCGTTCCCGCCTACTTCACCGACTCTCAGCGTCAGGCCACCAAGGACGCCGGCAAGATCGCGGGCCTGGACGTCAAGCGTATCATCAACGAGCCTACCGCGGCCGCTCTGGCCTACGGTGTGGATAAGGAGCAGGCACAGAAGATCATGGTCTACGACCTGGGCGGCGGCACCTTCGATGTGTCCATCCTGGAGATCGACGACGGCGTGATCGAGGTGCTGGCCACCGCCGGCAACAACCGTCTGGGCGGCGATGACTTCGACCAGTGCATCATGAAGTATCTGGTCAGTGAGTTCAAGCGTACCGACGGTATCGACCTGAGCGGCGATAAGGTGGCCATGCAGCGCCTGAAGGAGGCCGCCGAGAAGGCCAAGATCGAGCTGTCCGGCGTCACCAGCAGCAACATCAACCTGCCCTATATCACCGCCGACGCCACCGGCCCCAAGCATCTGGACGTTACCCTGACCCGCGCCAAGTTCAACGAGCTGACCGGCCATCTGGTGGACGCCACCATGGGCCCCGTGCGTCAGGCCATGTCCGACGCCGGTCTGAAGCCCTCCGACCTTGCCAAGGTGCTGATGGTGGGCGGCTCCAGCCGTATCCCCGCCGTGGTGGACGCCGTGAAGAACTTCACCGGCTCCGAGCCCTTCAAGGGCATCAACCCCGATGAGTGCGTGGCCATGGGCGCTGCCCTGCAGGCCGGCGTGCTGACCGGCGACGTCAAGGGCCTGCTGCTGCTGGACGTCACCCCCCTGTCTCTGGGTATCGAGACCATGGGCGGCGTGTGCACCCGTCTGATCGAGCGCAACACCACCATCCCCGTCAAGAAGAGCCAGATCTTCTCCACCGCCGCCGACAACCAGACCTCCGTTGAGGTCAACGTCCTGCAGGGCGAGCGTGAGATGGCCGCCGCCAACAAGAGTCTGGGCCGCTTCCATCTGGACGGCATCGCTCCGGCCCGCCGCGGCGTGCCTCAGATTGAGGTCACCTTTGATATCGACGCCAACGGCATCGTGAACGTCAGCGCCAAGGATCTGGGCACCGGTAACGCCCAGCACATCACCATCACCTCCTCCTCCAACATGTCCAAGGAGGACATCGAGAAGGCCGTCAAGGAGGCCGAGCAGTATGCCGCCGAGGACGCCAAGATCAAGGAGAAGGT
>USMI01000146.1 GCA_900555735.1 uncultured Eubacteriales bacterium
TTGTTGCCCGCCTCGGTCATGTCGTTGGTGGAGGTGGCACGCACCGCCACGGACGACGGCTCGTCATAGCGGTAGATGATGGGCCAGCAGGCACTGGGAACGATCAGCGTTCCGGAGGTGTTGCCGGAGTACATGTAGTAATCGTTCAGCGAGTTGATCACCGGAGCAGAGGTGCTGTTCTGGCTCACCACGCCCACCACCACGAACGGCTCGCCCATGATCTCAATGGTGCCGCCGATGGGGTTCAGGCCCTGAAACATGCTCTGGGCAGTGTTGGCGTCGATCAGCGCCACCTTGCGGCAGGTCTCGAAATCGCTCTCGATAAAGCCGCGGCCGTAGTTGACCACATAGCCCTCCACCGACAGGAAATGGATGTCGCCGCCGTAGATATTGCCGTTGAAGGAGCTGTTGCCCACATACACACCGTCGGCCCAGCTGCGGGAGTAGTACAGGGAGGCCTCCTTCACCTTATCCAGCTTGTCGATCTCGTCGCGCATCTCCGGTGTGATCATGGAGATGCCGTCCGGTACGCTGTTATAGGAGAAATCCATCTGGTTGTTGTCCTGCATCAGCGTCACGTCCACCACGTTGTTGCCTGCGCCGATCAGATTCTGCTTGATCTGCTCGTTGGTGCCCTTGATGGTGGACACGATGGTGATGATGGCAGCGATGCCGATGATGATGCCCAGCATCGTCAGAAAGGAGCGCAGCTTGTGGCTCCACACGCCCTGAAAGGCAAGATTGATATTTTCCAGCATCCGCGCACCTCCTTACATGCCGTTATAGAGCTGATCCTGTGTGGCCTCTACGGTACCGGCACCCTCGGTCACATCGCGGCCATAGGGGAAGGCCACAAAATCCTCCAGCGTCAGACCGCCGCGGATCTGGGTATAGCTGCCCCACAGGTTGCGGCCCGTCTGCACCCAGCGCTGCTCCAGCTTGCCGTTTTCGCCCCGCACCATCACATAGCTCTTGCCGTTTTCGGTGCGGATGAACATGCTCTGCAGATACAGGGTGTTGCCGTCGGCGCTGCCGGAGGTGTTCTGATAGCTCATCTCCACCCAGTCGCCCTCCTGCAGATCGGCGTCCTCCGTAACGAACACCTTGAAGGGGTAGTAGGATACGTTGCTGTTGCCGTCGCTCCACGAGCTGGCGTTGTCGGTGGGATAGTCACTGATCTCCACGATCTCGCCCTCGCAGCTGGCGCCGGTCATCCACGAGTTGATCTGCACCGTCTCGCCGATGCTGACCGTGCCCAGTTCCAGCTCGCTGACAGCGCCGTCGATGTAATAGCCGCCGCCGCCGGAGACCTCCACCACCGCCTGCGATTTGTCAAATTCGGCGCTGTTGGAGTCCCGCACCGCTTTGATGGTGCCGTCCAGCTCACTGTAAACCGTGTCGCTGCCCACTTCCTTCTTGACCTGATCCAGATTCAGCTTTGCCAGCTTGATGGCTCTGTCCATCTCCTGAATGGCCATATACTTCTCGCCGATCATGCGGGGCAGCTCCTCGGCGGTGTAGGCCTTGTCCGCGATTTTCTGCAATTCCTCGAGTTCATCCTCCAGCTCGAGGACTTCATCGGTCGTGCCATCAATATCGATCTGAGGCGCTTCCGTCAGCTTGGCAGGGAACACCTTCACGGTGTCCTTTTTCTCTTCAGCAGGCGTCACAGGCAGCACCATGCCGCCCTCGCCTGTCTGCGTCGCGGGATCAGAGCCTTCACCGCCGGGTTCGGTGCCGGTATTGCCGCCGGTCTCGCCGCCCGCTTCGCCTGTGCCGCCAGTCTCGCCGCCGGTGCTGCCGCCGGTGGGATTCACCCACTCCAGCCGCAGGCCGCAGCAGTTGACGATCTGGCCCAGCGTCTGGTCGTTCTCATGGATCACCAGCACCACATAGGCGGTGGCTTTGCCCTCCGGCAGCAGCTTCGCCAGATTCTCCGGCGTCATCTCGTCCTGAGAGTTCCAGTTAAAATACAAGGGGCTTTCCTTGCTGCCGTCACCTGCCGGAGACTTCAGCGGCTCAAGCTTATCCACCGTCTCAATGCGGTCGATGGCCTCGGAGTCCCTGTTGAAGATATCCTGCTGTTTGGCCTTTCGCAGCTCGTCGATCTTATCCTGCAGCTCCTTGATCTCCTCTTCCAGCTTCTCCTTGTCCTTGGCCTTCAGCAGCCGCTGGAATTCCTTCTGGGCCTTCTCCAGCTCGTACTGCTGCTTGTCATAGGCGATCTGGGCGCGCTCCACGTCCAGAGAGGTCAGCGTCGTGTCGTAGGACAGCAGCTTGTCGCCCTTCCTGACGGTCTGCCCCTCCTGCACATAGACCTTGTTGACCTTCTGGGTGTCAGACAGATAGAGCTTCTGTATATCGTCGGTGGATACCATACCGCTGGTCTGGGAGGTATCGCCCCAATAATCGGTCATGCTGAAATCCGACACGGCGTATACATTCACGCTGCCCCGGTTGGCGTTGCGCGCCAGCGTCAGTCCGCCCCACACAACGCCGCAGGCCGCCACCACACCAGCGGCGATCAGCAAGCCCCGCTTTACCGTTTTATTCATCGTTTTCTCCTCCGCTCAGCACGCCGTCCTTGATGGTCATGATGGTATCCGCATGGTGTGCGATGCCCCGGTCGTGGGTAATCATGATGATGGTGGAGCCATCGGCATGGAGCTGATGGAACAGCTCCATCACCTGCGCGCCGCTGGCGCTGTCCAGTGCGCCGGTAGGCTCGTCGGCCAGCAGCAGCCGGGGCTTGCCCACGATGGCGCGGGCGATGGCCACACGCTGGCACTGTCCGCCGGACAGCTGGTCGGGCCGGTGGTCGATTCGGTCGGCAAGGCCCACCGTCTCCAGCGCGGCGCGGGCACGCTCCCGCCGCTCCTCCTTCTTCACGCCGCCGTACAGCAGCGGCAGCGCCACATTGTCCAGCGCCGTCAGCTTGGGCAGCAGGTGGAAGGACTGGAACACGAAGCCGATCTCCTTGTTCCGCACCACCGCCAGCTCCTTGCCGGAGCACTTGGTGATCTCCCGCTCACCCAGCAGATAGCTGCCGCTGGTGGGCACGTCCAGACAGCCGATCAGATTCATCAGCGTGGTCTTTCCGCTGCCGGAAGGCCCCATAATGGCCAGATAATCCCCCTCGGACACGTCCAGACTCACGTTCTTCAAAACGCGGGTCACGGTCTTGCCCATGGGATAATCCTTGCAAATATCCCGCATCTGTAAGATCATGCTCAACCCTCCGCAGCTGCGCCGTCATCCACGCCGGGCAGCGCCGCAGCGCCATCCTCCGGCATGGTATCCACAGCGCCGTCCATACCATCCATACCGTCAACAGGTGCGCCGTCCATACCGTCCATGCTGTCCATACCGTCCATCATGTCGCCGCCCATGCTGGGATCGAAGGTGGCATCGTCATAGGTAACACAGGTCATGCCGGCCTTCAGGCTCTCGTCGGGGAAGGCGATATAATCATCGGCGGTCAGGCCGTCGGTAACGACATATGTATCCATCTCCGCGTCATAGTCGCCCAGCGTCAGGCTGCGCTTTTCCAGCTTGCCCTTGTCGTTCTGGGCCCACACCCACGGGGAGGAATCCACATCATTGATGTAATAGGAGGGCAGCTTCAGGGTGTTGGCGTCCTGCTCCGCGTCCTGACCGTAGTCCGGCTCGATATACACATGCTGGCCCAGCAGCAGGCCGTCGCTGGTCTCCAGCTCCACATAGAAGGGATACTTGCTGGAGGAGGACGTATCGTCGCTGCTGCTGCCGTCGTAGTAATTGTTCTGGTTGCCCTGCTGGGCGTTCTCCCAGTCGATCAGGGTGATGGTGCCCTTCCACGTCTGGTCGTTGACGCGGGAGCGGATCACCACGGCGGTGCCCTCGGTCAGCATACCGGCGTTATTCTCGTTGACATAGCCCTTGACCCGGAAGCCGCTGGTCTCCACGATGGTCATAAAGGGCAGCGGATTGCCCTTCTGATCGGTGCCGCCGTTCTCGTTGATGGTCTTGATGCGGCCCGTGACCGGCGCGGTAACGCTTACGTTCTTCACGGTGTTCTGCATCTTCTCGATATCCTTCGCCTTCAGGGAGATATTATACTCCTTCTCCAGAATATCGGTGTTCACCTGCCGAATCTCCAGCGTATACTGCATCTGATTCTCAAAGGGCGCGGCGTTCTTGTCCTTTTCCAGCTGGGCCTTTTCTTCCTTCTTGCTCTCCAGCTCGTTCTGCATCTGCTCCAGCTCCAGCTGGGCCTTCTCCAGAGCCAGCCGCGCCTGACTCATATCGTAGGTAAACAGCACATCACCGGCCTTGACCTCCTGATCCACCTTCACCTTGATGGCGTCCACCGTGGCGTTGTCGTCCTTCTTCACCTGCGTCTCGCTCTGGGCGGAGACGACGCCGGCGAACCGGTCCACCAGCCCCGTGGTGCCGAAGCCGCAGATCATGGACACAGACTGCACCGACGCTTCGCCCTCGGCGTTTGCGCCGCAGCCTGCCAGCACGGACAGCAGCATCGCTGCGGCCAGCAAAATAACAGCAAACTTTTTCATTCCGTTTCTCCTCGTTTGATGATTTTTTCGTAGCTCACTTTTTCATTTCGTCCATATAAATATAGACGTTCCGGCAGCGGAAAATGTTCCCGCTTTTCTCCACATTTTTTCGCAACTGTACTAAGACAATTGGTACACTCATTATAGCAGAGCGCCGCCGTTTGTCAAGTGGGATTCCCGTAAAAAACGCTTCCCGACCGGCAGCCGGGAAGCGTTTTTTCATGTGTTTTCTTCCTCCGTTTCCGGCGCATATTCCAGAATATCGCCGGGCTGACAGTGCAGCACCTCGCAGATGGCCGCCAGCGTGG
>USMI01000147.1 GCA_900555735.1 uncultured Eubacteriales bacterium
ATAATGCAGGAAAAACCGTAACGGTTTCTTCTGCATTTAATGATACTCTCAACATTCGACAGACACACAATATTTAGTTGTTGACAAACGTTACTGTTTTTCTGTATAATATCAGTTGCGCGTTTGCGCATTTTTCCAAGTCGACTGCGGCGGACGCAAGTCCGCTGTCGAGTACGCGCCGCCATGCAAGCATGAGCGGAGGCGATATTTTGAAGATGGAGGTGTCATGCAATGTTCCGTACCTATCAGCCCAAGAAGCGCCAGCGCTCCAAGGTACACGGCTTCCGTAAGAGAATGGCTACCAGCAATGGCCGCAAGGTTCTCGCCCGTCGCCGCGCCAAGGGCCGTGCCCGCCTGACCCACTGAGGAGAGGCGGAAAGTGCACCCCAAACAAGCTTAAATAAGCCAGGGACGGTGGAAGGGAAAACTGCCGTCCCTGTTGGTATTTGCATTTTTGGGAATATGGAGATGAACCGAAGGTTTCTGGAAAGATCTGTAGGGGCGGACGACTCTGTCCGCCCTGATGATAGATATCCAGACCATCGATAGGGCGGGCAGAGTCGCCCTCCCCTACAAAGGCCTTGCTGTTTATTGCAGCGTTCATCTTTGATCCCGCAAAGGAGAAACCATGAAGGCTGCCGTGACCGTAAAAGAAAATTATGTGTTCCGGCGGGCTTACCGGAAAGGCAAGTCCAGTGTGCAGTCTTGCCTTGTGGTCTATTGCCAGAAGAACCGTCAGGGCCGTACCCGTCTGGGCGTCACCGTAAGCACGAAGCTGGGCAAGGCCGTGGTGCGCAACCGCGTCCGCCGCCAGCTGCGTGAGATGTACCGCCTGCACCTGCCGGAAATGAAAAAGGGCTATGACGTGATCCTTGTGGGCCGCGTCAAGGCCGTCCACACGCCCTATGCCAAAATGGACAGGCAGTACACCCATGCGCTGGAGGCGCTGGGCCTGCTGGAGCCGCAGGCATGAAACGGGCATTGCTGAAGGCCATCCGGTTCTATCAGGCGGCGGTATCGCCCCTGTTTCCGCCCCGGTGCCGCTTTATCCCCACCTGCTCCCAGTACGCGCTGGAGGCGGTGGAGAAGTACGGCGCGTGGAAGGGCGGATGGCTGGCCCTCCGCCGTTTTCTCCGGTGCCATCCGTTCCACAAGGGAGGGTGGTACGATCCTGTTCCATAAACCAATACGTTTGAGGTGTTTTCCCATCATTTTTTCCCATCCGCGATCACATTTCCAACACAAGTAAACGACCTACGGAGGAAAAACAATGTTTGCACAAATCGGATATTATATCTGTGTGCCTTTCGCATGGCTGACGAGAATGTTCTACAGCCTGACCGGCTCCTACGGCGTGGCGCTGATCCTCTTCACTCTGGTGGTGAAGCTGGTGATCCTGCCCTTCCAGATGAAGAGCAAGAAGAGCATGCTGCGTATGAACCGGATGCAGGGCAAGATCAAGGATATCCAGACCCGCTTTGCCAACAACAAGGAGCGGCAGCAGCAGGAAATGGCCGACCTGTACGCCAAGGAGGGCGTCAACCCCATGTCCGGCTGCCTGTGGTCCTTCCTGCCTTTCCCCATCCTAATCGCCCTGTACTATATCATCCGTACCCCCCTGCGGTTCTTCATGAACCTGTCCAACGATGTGATCACCGAGATCACCACGCTAGCCACCTCTCTGGGTTATACCGCGCCCGCCAACAACAACGCCTACGAGCAGATCTATCTGACCGACTTCATCCATGACCACTGGGCCGATTTCGCCGGCAAGTTCGACGGTCTGATCGATCTGGATTACTCCTTCCTTGGCGTTGATCTGGCCAGCCAGCCCACGCAGGTGCTGAGCCAGTTCCCCGGCGGCGGCTGGCCGGTGTGGGGCCTGCTGATCATGCCCTTCATCGCCGCTGCTTTGCAGCTGCTGATGAGCATGGTTTCCATGAAGGCCAGCTCCAACACCATGAACGGCCAGAGCAAGATGATGATGTACCTGTTCCCCCTGATGACGGTGTGGATAGGCTTCATGTTCCCTGCCGCTCTGTGCGTGTACTGGATCGCCAACGCTGCATTCTCCGCCATTCAGGAGCTGCTCCTCAACAAGTATTTCGGCAAGAAGCTGGATGAGGAGGAGACCGAGAAGGAGCGGGAGAAGCGGGAAAAGCGCGCCGCCAAGATGCAGGCCGCCCGCGAAAACTATAACCGCCAGCTGGAGCAGGCCAACGCCGGCAAGAAATCCCAGCAGGGCGGCAAGAAAAAGCAGCAGCCCAAGGAAGAACCCAAGGAAAAGCGCGCCTCCACCACCGAGGCAGGCCGTGTGGGCAACCGTCCCTACGCCCGCGGACGCGCGTACAGCGAAAAGCATTACGACGAATAAGGAGTTTTGTCTATGAGTTATATCGATGTAACAGGCAAGACCGAGGAAGAGGCCATCCAGAGCGCCCTTGCCCAGCTGGGCATGGATCGTGACGATGTGTCCGTGGAGATTCTGGAACGGGCCAAGAGCGGCTTTCTGGGCATGGGCGCCAAGCCCGCCCGCGTCCGCGTGACCTACGGCCCCGACGAGGCTCCCATGGAGGAGGTCGCCGTACCCGTCAAGCCTGCTGTCGTTGAGAAGCCCGAAAAGAAGGAAGAACCCAAACCCCAGCCCAAACCGCAGCCGAAACCCCAGCAGCCCCGTCAGCCTAAGCCGCAGCAGCCCAGACAGCCGAAGCCCCAGCCCAAGCGTGAGGAGCGCGTGGAGAGACCCGCCGCCCCCGCCGTGGACCTGCCGGAGTGCACCGACGACAACGCCGTGCGCATCACCGCGTTCTTGACCGGCCTGCTGGAGCATATGGACAGTCCCGCCGCCGTGAAGGTGTACGAGGAGGAGAAGGGCCGCTATAAGGTCATTCTGGAGGGTCAGAAGCTGGGCGCGCTGATCGGCCGCCGGGGCGAGACGCTGGACGCCATCCAGCAGCTGACCAACTACGCCGTCAACAGCGGCAACGAGAAGCGTATCCGTGTCCATGTGGACGCCGAGAACTACCGCGCCCGCCGTGAGGCCAGTCTGGAGAGTCTGGCCATGAAGGTGGCCGGTAAGGTGAAGAAGTACCGCCGCAGCGTCACGCTGGAGGCCATGAACGCCTACGAGCGTCATGTGATCCACGCCGCCCTGCAGGACGTGAAGGGTGTCACCACCTATTCCGTGGGCACCGAGCCCAACCGCCGTGTGGTGGTGGCCTACGACCGCGGCGAGAACAACTGACATAAAAAAACCGCCCTGTCCGGGCGGTTTTTTTATGTCAGTGAAGAGAGAAAAGAGAAGAGTGAAAAGATGAGGTATGCCGCCGTTGGCGGCATGATCGAAAAGCGGCGTGAGGGCAGGCCGTCAGTAGTGCGGCACTTCAACAATAGAACGTTGCAGGGGCCGGTGCCCACATCGGCCCGCCGTACAATGAAACGTGCCAACACAAAAAACAAGTTGCCTTTTCTGCCGGTTTGTAGCATACTAGGGGAGAGGAACATTTTCCGCAAAAGGGAGACACCAATGGAACGAGAACTGGAAACCATCCGACTATACTACGAAGATCCCTATATGAAGGAGTTCGAGGCGGTGGTGCTGGACTGCATCCCCGACGGCAAGAACTACCGCATCAAGCTGAACCGCACCGCCTTTTATCCGGAGGGCGGCGGCCAGCCCTGCGATCTGGGCCGATTGGGCAGCGAGCCGGTGCTGGACGTGCAGGAGGAAAACGGCATCATCTATCACACCGTGGCCCATTCCCTGACGGCGGCCGCTCCGGTGGTGGGAAAAATCGACTGGGCGCGGCGCTTCGACCACATGCAGCAGCACTCCGGCGAGCATATCGTTTCCGGTATGCTGTGCGAGACCTACCACTGCGACAACACAGGCTTCCACATGGGCAGCGACGTGGTGACCATCGACTATAACGTGGAGATCCCGTGGGAGGGCGTGCTGGAGATCGAGCGGCGGGCCAACCGGTACATACAGGAGAACCATACGCCCCGGATCTGGTGGCCGCCCAGAGAGGATCTGGCCGACATGTCCTATCGCTTCAAGAAGGAGCTGGAGGGCCCGATACGGATCACGGAATTCCCCGGCGCGGATCGCTGCGCCTGCTGCGGCACCCATGTGACCTCCAGTGCCGAGGTGGGGCTGGTGAAGTTCATCAGCTGGCAGAAATTCCGGGGCGGCGTGCGGCTGGAGCTGCTGTGCGGCCAGCGGGCGGTGGATTACCTGTCCGTGAACTGGCAGCAAAACAGTGCCATCGGCCGGGAGCTGTCGGTGAAGCAGGACGCTACCCACGCCGCCGTGCTGCGGCTGAAGGAGGAGCTGGCGGCGGTAAAGCAGCGGTGCGACGCGCTGGAGACCGAGAGCTTTGCCGCGCTGGACGCCGATATTTTCTCGGTACAGGAGACCAAGATGCAGCCCGGTCAGGCGGATTTTGCCCCGGAGGGCTACACAGAATATACATACTCGGCCGAGAAAAAGGGCTACTCCGGCACGGCCTGCTGGTGCAGGACCCAGCCGCTGGCCGTGACGACGGGCATTGGCATCGACCAGCATGACCACGAGGGCCGGGTGCTGACGCTGGAATATCCCGGCTTCTATCTGGTCAACTGCTACACGCCCAACAGCCAGGACGGCCTGAAGCGGCTGGACTACCGCATGACCTGGGAGGATGCGTTCCGGGCCTACCTGCTGGAGCTGGACGCGAAAAAGCCGGTCATCCTCTGCGGTGACCTGAACGTGGCCCACACCGAGATCGACATCAAGAATGCGAAGACCAACCGGATGAGCGCGGGCTTCACTGACCAGGAGCGGGCCAAGATGACCGAGCTGCTGGCGG